>NZ_CP099490.1:314275-628551 GCF_023923205.1 Ornithinimicrobium cryptoxanthini
TGCGGGTCGTCCAGGTCGGGGACGCTCCCGCCAAACTCGCCGCGGACCTGCGCCAGGATCGAGCCGCCGAGGCGGTTCCGTCCCGCGCCGAGGTCGATGAGGATCAGCTCGTCACCCGGGTGGACCTGTGGCGTGAGGGTGCCACGCACATCGGGCAGCGAGGCGAACGCCGTGGTCACGAGGGAGACCGGCGAGATGACCTGCTTGCGGATCTCGCCGCCGCCGATGTCAGCGCTCGCGGATGGCTCGGTCCAGGTCGTGCGCATCGACAGCGAGTCCTTGCCGACGGGGACCCCGATGCCGAGGGCCGGGCACAGCTCCATGGCGACGGCGTGCACCGTGTCATAGAGCGCAGCGTCCTCACCAGGCTCGCCGCAGGCGGCCATCCAGTTGAGCGAGAGCTTGACCTCGCGCAGCGTGACAGGGGCTGCGAGCAGGTTGGTCAGCGCCTCACCGACGGCCATCCGACCCGAGGCCGGTGCGTCCACGGACGCCAGCGGCGTGCGCTCGCCGGAGGCCATCGCCTGACCGGACAGGCTGAGGTGGTCCGAGAGAGTCACCGCGACGTCGGCCACCGGCACCTGCCAGGGACCGACCATCTGGTCACGGTGGCTGAGCCCGCCGACCGTGCGGTCACCGATGGTGATTAGGAACCTCTTGGACGCCACGCTCGGGTGGCGCAGCACGGAGTAGGCCGCGTCGCGCAGCGTGGAATCGTCCAGGCCGGCCAGCTCCAGGTCGGGGGCGGAACGCTGGAGCCGTTGCACGTCACGCGTCATCTTCGGTGGCTTGCCGAGCAGCACCTCCAAGGGCATGTCGACAGCTCGGTCGGCAGGTCTGCCCCCGGCGCGGTCGCCGTCCGTGGGTGATGGGGCCACGTCGGAGATGTCCGACAGCACCAGCTGACCGCCGTCCTGCGCCACTCCGACGACGGCAAAGGGACAGCGCTCGCGCTCGCACAGCGCCGCGAAGTCGGCCAGCGACTCCGGCGCGATCGCCAGGACATAACGCTCCTGGCTCTCGTTGGACCAGATCTCCTTGGGCGCCAGCCCGGACTCCTCCAGTGGGACGGCGCCGAGGTCGAAGCGAGCACCCAGCCCGGCGTCGTCCACGAGCTCGGGGAAGGCGTTGGACAGGCCGCCGGCTCCGACGTCGTGGATGGCCAGGATCGGGTTCTGCTCGCCGAGCGACCAGCAGTGGTTGATGACCTCCTGCGCCCTTCGCTCCATCTCAGGATTGCCGCGCTGGACCGAGTCGAAGTCCAGCTCGGCCGCGTTGTCGCCGGCGGCCATCGAAGAGGCGGCGCCGCCGCCCATGCCGATGCGCATGCCCGGTCCGCCGATCTGGATCAGCAGCGACCCGGCCGGGAAGAGCACCTTCTGGGTCTGTGACGCGCTGATCGAGCCCAGTCCACCGGCGCTCATGATCGGCTTGTGATAGCCGCGGCGCACGCCGTCGACCGTCTGTTCATAGACGCGGAAGAACCCGCCGAGGGCCGGTCGGCCGAACTCGTTGTTGAAGGCCGCAGCGCCGAGCGGGCCGTCGATCATGATCTCGAGCGGGGTGGCGAGGTGGCCGGGTGCGCCATAGGCCTGTGCCTCCCACGGCTCGGCGGTGCCGGGCAGGTGCAGGTTGGAGACGACGAACCCGTTGAGGCCGGCCTTGGGGGCCGAGCCCCGTCCGGTCGCGCCCTCGTCGCGGATCTCGCCGCCCGCGCCAGTCGCGGCGCCGGGGAAGGGGGAGATCGCCGTCGGGTGGTTGTGTGTCTCGACCTTCATCAGGACGTGGACGTCCTCCTGCCGCTCGGCGTAGCGGCTGGGGCGGGCCAGCGCCGCCGGCCCCTCGAGGCTGCCCTCGGGCAGCCAGCGGGTCACCGGGCCGCCCGCCATCACCGAGGCGTTGTCCTTGTAGGCCACGATCGTGCCCTGCGGGTTGAGGGCCTCGGTGTGGCGGATCATCCCGAAGAGGCTGCTGGGCTGGGGCACGCCGTCGATGATGAACTCGGAGTTGAAGATCTTGTGCCGGCAGTGCTCGGAGTTGGCCTGGGCAAACATGGTCAGCTCGACGTCGGTGGGGTTGCGGCCCAGCCCGGTGAAGGCCTCGACCAGATAGTCGATCTCATCCGGTGCGAGGGCCAGGCCGTAGGCGGCATCCGCCTCGACGAGGGCCGCTCGCCCGCGGCCCAGCACGTCGACGTGCTCCATCGGCGCGGCCTCGCGCTCGGTGAACAGCGCGGCGGCGTCGTCCTGGCTGGGCAGGGCACTCTCGGTCATCCGGTCGTGCAGGAGCACGGCGCAGGCCGCCCACTCCTGCTCCGTGAGGTCCTCGGGGCCGTCAAGCGTGAGTCGGTGCTCGGTGACCCGCTCGACGCGGTGGATGTCGATGCCGCAGTTGTGCACGATGTCGGTGGCCTTGCTGGCCCACGGAGAGATCGTGCCGAGGCGGGGCGTGACGACGATGAGTGCCTCACCGCCCGCGACCTGACGGCCCTGGCGCTGTGTCCCGGACCCGCCGGGAGCTGCTGGAGCAGGCTCTCCATAGGTCAGCAGTGCCGCCAGCCTGGCCGCCGACTCCTCGCTGAGGCGGGACTGCGTGGCCACCCAGTGCTCATAGCGTGCCGTGAGCCCGGTGACGCGGGGGACGGCGGCCTGCAGGGCGCTCAGCAGCGCCCTGGCCCGGAACTCAGACAGGGCGGCGCCGCCCGGGATGGCGGTCAACGCATAGTTCTGCACGGCGGGCGGACTCCTCGGACGTCGCTGCTGGCTCGGGCGTTAGGGCTGGACGGTCGGGCCGGACGAAGCGGCGTCAGGCACCGCGGGATTGGGCGTGGTGGGGTCGGACGCCGCGGGGTCGGGCGCGAACGTCCGCCCGGTCAGTGTCTCGTAGGCCTCGACATAGCGTGCCCGGGTCAGCTCGACCACCTCGTCCGGCAAGGGTGGTGGTGCCTGGTTGCTCGAGCGGTCCCAGCCGCTGTCGGCGGAGAGCAGCCAGTCGCGCAGCACCTGCTTGTCATAGGACGTCTGCGGATGGCCCGGCTCCCACTGCGAGGCGCGCCAGAAGCGGCTGCTGTCAGGGGTCAGGACCTCGTCTGCCAGGACGACCTGGATGGCGTCGGGGTCGACTGTCGTCCAGTCGATCTCCTCCTCGGCGTCCGCTGTCGGGAGGCCGAGGGAGACCGGGTCCACGCCATACTCCACCTTGGTGTCGGCGATCAGGATCCCCCGGTCGGCGGCGATCTCGTTGCCCCTGGCCAGGATCGCGATGGTCAGGTCGCGCACGCGGGCCGCGAGCGCCGGGCCCAGCTCGTCCTCCACGTCCTCGAACCGCATCGGCTCGTCATGCTGACCGAAAGGAGCCTTGGTCGTCGGTGTGAAGATCGGCTCGGCCAGCCGGGACCCGTCGACCAGACCCGCAGGGAGCTCGACCCCACAGACCGATCCGGTCTCGCGGTAGTCACTCAGCCCGCTGCCGGTCAGATAGGCACGGGCGATGCACTCGACCGGCAGCATCCGCAGCCGTCGCACGTTCAGGGCCCGCCCGGCCACCTGCGCCGGCACGGCCGTGTCGATCACATGGTGGGGGACCAGGTCGGCGAGCTGGTCGAACCACCACAGGGACAGCTGGGTGAGCACTGCGCCCTTGTCCGGGATGGGGCTGTCGATGACGTGGTCGAACGCGGATATCCGGTCCGAGGCGACCAGCAGCAGTCGTGAGCGGTCGACCAGCCCGGTCTCCGGGTCGATCGGGGCAAAGAGCTCACGGACCTTGCCCGAATAGAGCGGCAGGTAGCCCGGGAGCTCACCGGGCAGCCCGGCCTCGGCGTCGTGGCTCACAGGACCGTCCCGGCCACGGCGCGCTCACAGATGTCGGTGCGGTGCTGGCCGCCCTCCAGCGTGATGACGCCGATGCCGGCGTAGGCGCGCTCGCGGGCGGTCGCCAGGTCGGGGCCGGTGCCGACCACTGACAGGACCCGACCACCGGAGGCGATCGGTCCCTCGAGCGTGGCGGCCGTGCCGGCGTGCAGCACCTGGACGTCGGCCAGGGCGGCGCACTCCTCGAGACCGGCGATGGCTCCGCCGGTCACGACGGCAGCCGGATAGCCCTGCGCCGCCAGGACGACAGCGACGGCGGCGTGGGGGTGGAAGCTCACCTCGGGCAGCTCGCTGAGCCGGCCGTGGGCGGCGGCGTCCAGCAGCTGGCCCAGCGGGGTGCGCAGCCGGGCCAGGACCACCTGGGTCTCCGGGTCGCCGAACCGGGCGTTGAACTCGATCACCCGCAGCCCGCGGGAGGTCAGGGCCAGCCCGACATAGAGCACCCCCACGAACGGGGTGCCGCGCCGGCGCATCTCATCGATGGTGGGCTGCGCGATCCTGGTGATGACATCCTCGGCCAGGCCGTCTGGTGCCCACGGCAGCGGGCTGTAGGCACCCATGCCGCCGGTGTTGGGCCCGGTGTCGCCGTCGCCGATCCGCTTGAAGTCCTGCGCAGGGGCCAGCGCACGGACCTCGGTGCCGTCGCTGATGCAGAAGAGCGAGATCTCGGGGCCGTCGAGGAAGTCCTCGATCACCACGACGCCGTCGGGCTTGGCCAGGCAGGCCAGCGCGTGCGTGACAGCCTCGGTGTAGTCGTCGGTGACGACCACACCCTTGCCCGCGGCGAGCCCGTCATCCTTGACGACGTAGGGGGCCCCGGTGGCGTCGAGGGCTGAGATGACCTCGTCCTCGGTGGAGCACACGTGGGCCAGGGCGGTCGGCACGCCGGCGGCGGCCATGACCTCCTTGGCGAACGCCTTGCTGCCCTCGAGGGCAGCCGCTGCCGCGCTCGGCCCGAAGCAGGCGATGCCGCGGGCCCGGATCGCGTCCGCGACCCCGGCGACCAGGGGTGCCTCTGGGCCGACGACCACAAGGTCGACGTCCAGGTCCTGCGCCAGCTTGGACATGGCGGCAGGGTCGGTGACCGGCCCGCAGTCGGGCAGGCACTGCGCCACGAGGTCGATGCCGGGATTGCCGGGAGCGGCCAGGACCGCGTCGACGGTGGGGTCGGTGGCGAGTGCACGGACGATGGCGTGCTCGCGCGCGCCGGAGCCTAGGACGAGAACCCTCACGAGATGACCCTAAGCCCAGCGGCGGGCGCCGGCCGAAGACGGCCTCCAGAATGGGGCGTGGCCCACCTGGGAAGCAGGGGGGTAGCTCCCAGGTAGGCCACGCTGTGGGGCAGGTGTCTGACTGCCTCGGGGGGAAAACAGTCGACTCGCACATCCCCACCCGGCTGAGCCGGTAGCCACACCCTGACACGCGGACGGAGCAGATGTCACGCTGAGGCCTGACGGTTTATAGTCATTGACGGATATCCGACACCACGCCTTGCGCTGTCAAGCACTGGTTGGTCTCCCCGCAACAGCCGGACACCACGCACGAAAGGCACCGTATGCAGCGTCTCGAGACCGCGGACGACGGCCAGTTTGAGGACTATCTGACGGGGTGCTACCTGACGATGCTGCGGTTGGGGACCCCGACGCGAGAGGGTCTGCTGCACGCCGGGTTGGACCATCAGGACATCGACCAGGCCACGGCAATCCTGGCCAGCAGACACCTGATCAGCCCGCTCGGTGACGGGACCTGGGAGATCGTCCCGCCCGAGACAGCGTTGCCGCGACTGGCGGGAGCGCTGGAGGCCCGTGCCCGATCGACCCGCGCCACCGCCGGCGAGCTGGGAGCGATGTGGCGGCAGTCGATGACCGACCCGGCCGAGGCCACGCTGATGGGCGTCGAGATGCTCCGGTCGATCGACCAGGTCGTGCACGCGGCACACGCCCTGGTCGCCTCGGCCGAGGTGCGGATCCGCCAGTTCATGGACGACTCACCGGCCTCCCTGAGGTTGATCCGGGACGACCCGCTGGTGCTCGGACGTCCCCAGATCCCGCTCTCGGCCATCACCCTCGTGGTGGACGTGGCGCTGTTCGTCCACGACGACGTGTTGGCGACCCTGGAGGCCGCGGCGGGGGCGGGTGTGCGGATCGCGGTGGCGGACGGACTCCCGTTCAGCGGACTCATCGTGGATGACAAGACCGCGTTGGTCGACCTCTCCCGCCACGACGCGCGGGCAGACGGCTCGTTCGTGGTGCGCCGGCTGCCGGCCGTCGCGGCGTTGGCGGCCATGTGCGACATCGCCTTCGAGCTCTCGACGCCGATGGGCCCCACGCTGGCGATCAGGTCCGGTGAGGCTGAGGGTGCGCCGTTGGAGGAGCGGGACCGACGCGTCCTGAGCCTGCTGGCCAGCGGTGCGACGGACCAGCAGATCTCGCGCAGCCTGGGGGTCTCGACCCGGACGGTGGAGCGCAGGGTCGCCTACCTGATGCAGGGGCTGGCTGCGGCGACCCGATTCCAGGCAGGGGTCCAGGCTGCCCGGCGCGGCTGGATCTGACGTCGGCAGTCCTGCGGTCAGACTTCCCACCCCACCGATCGGATGTGGACGGTCCCACCGGGCAGGTAGGCTAGTCCGACCCGCGACGGCCCGAAAACCCGTGACCCATGCCGTCCGGTGGAGGGGATGGAGCCCACTTGAGCGCACTCAACGAGGACGTCGTCGCCCGCGAGATCGCAGCGGAACAGGCGCACGTTGACCGCGTCTACGGCGAGTTGGCCAAGGCGGTGGAGCGCGTCCAGCTCGTGCATGCGGAGGGCATGGCCCGGGGGCAGACCGATCGTGCTGGCACCGGTGACCCCCGTGAGGAGGAGATGGCGGGCCTCTATGAGCGCGACGCCCTCGTCTTCACCGCGTCACGCCGACAGGCCTCGCTGCAGCACCAGCACGAGGGTCTCGTCTTCGGCCGGCTCGACCTCGACCACGCGGCAGAGGGGCAGCCCGCGGACCGTGAGGTGCGCTACGTCGGACGACTTGGGGTGCGCGACGACGACTACGAACCTCTGGTGATCGACTGGCGTGCCCCGGCGGCCGCCCCGTTCTATCGAGCGACCCCGGTGGACCCGCAGGGGGTCCTGCGCCGCCGCGTGCTGCGCAGCCAGGGCGAGCTGGTCGTCGGCATGGAGGACGACCTGATGGTCGCAGAGGCCCCGGACGACCTGGTCGTGGTCGGGGACGGCGCACTGATCGCCGCTCTGACGCGCGCTCGCGGACAGCGGATGCGCGACATCGTCGCCACGATCCAGCAGCACCAGGACGAGGCGATCCGCGCGAGCGCCCGCGGTGTCACCGAGATCACGGGCGGCCCGGGCACCGGCAAGACGGTCGTGGCCCTGCACCGGGCCGCCTACCTGCTCTATTCGGACCGGCGCCGCTTCGAGTCCGGGGGTGTCCTGGTCGTCGGCCCGTCCGCCGCCTACACGGCCTATATCGAGCGGGTGCTGCCCGGGCTCGGCGAGGACTCGGTCGTGCTCCGCTCGGTCGGGGACCTGGTCGGAGGCATCACGGCCACCCGCAACGACCCGCCCGATGCCGCCGCCATCAAGGGGTCGCTGCGGATCCGGGCGGTGCTCGGCCGGCTGCTGCGCGAGCCCGCTCCGGACACCCCGGAGCTGTTGCGCGCCTTCGTCGGCGGCCACGCCATCCGGCTCGACAAGCCCGTGCTCGACCGGGTGCGTCGGGCCGTGCACCGCCGTCACCAGCGCAACAACTCCTATGAGGTCGCCCTGCGCGAGCTGGCTGAGGCCGCCTGGACGCAGGTGCGCGGGCACGACCCCGAGCCGGTGCGTGACGGTGACCGCGAGCAGTTCCTCGACAAGTTCGAGGACTCGGGCGACGTCGAGGCGTTCGCCCGGGAGTGGGCTCGTCCCATCGATCCCCGCGAGGCACTCCTGTGGCTGGCCGACCCGGCGACCGCGACCCGGCTCGCCGGTGACCTGGTCGGTCAGGAGAGCGCCGACATATTCTCTGCGTCGTTGCGCACCGCGCTGGAGACCGGCACCTGGAGCGTGTCCGACGTCGCGCTGGTCGACGAGCTCGCGGCGCGGCTGGGGGCCATGGTGGACCTGCCCTCGGAGGAGCGGGGCTTCTATGAGGTCGAGGAGCTGGACGACGCCTCGCAGTATGGCGTGGCGGCGCTGCGGGTGGGCACGGACCGTGACCAGGCGGTCGGGGCGGGCAGCCTGCCGTCCGATGGCTCGGGCGAGCGGATCTCGCACGACCCCCGGGATCGCCTCATGGCGGGGCGGGTGACCGCTGCGGACGAGTATGCCCACGTGCTCGTCGACGAGGCCCAGGACCTGTCGCCCATGCAGTGGCGGATGCTCGGTCGTCGGGGGCGTTGGGCGTCCTGGACGGTCGTCGGCGACGCCGCGCAGAGCTCGTGGCCGGATGCCGAGGAGTCCCTGGTGGCCCGCGAGGAGGCGTTCGGCAGCTCGGTCCGACGCCACTTCCACATGCGGACCAACTATCGCAATGCCCGCGAGATCTTTGAGTATGCCGAGCGGCTGATCCGCAGGTATGTCCCCGATGCCGACATCCCGGATGCGGTGCGGGACACCGGGGTCGAGCCGCGCGAGGTGCCGGTGGCCGCAGAGGGTGTCGCCGTCGCCGAGGCGGTCGCGGCAGCGGTGGAGGAGCTGTCCGAGGAGGTCGCCGGGTCGATCGCGGTCATCGCGCCACAGCGGTGGACCCCGGACCTGGCGGGCGTGGTCGGTCGTCACGACGGTCGGGTCGTGCTGATCGACCCGCTGTCCTCCAAGGGCCTGGAGTGGGACGCGACGGTCGTCGTCGACCCCGAGGCCATCATCGAGGAGTCGCCAGGCGGACCCCGGGTGCTGTATGTCGTGCTGACCCGCGCCGCCCACCGGATGACCGTGCTGCAGGTCGGCTGAGGACGAGCACTCGCTGGTCCGGCGAGGGCGGGCGGGCAGATCCGACCTGTGGGCAACTCCGTCAGTGACGGTCCGGACGGTTAGGGTCATTTCGTGAGCACCGCCCTCTATCGTCGCTACCGACCGGAGACCTTCGCCGATGTCATCGGGCAGGAGCACGTCACCGAGCCGTTGATGCAGGCGCTGCGGTCCGGACGGGTCAACCACGCCTATCTGTTCAGTGGGCCACGCGGCTGCGGCAAGACGACCAGCGCCCGCATCCTGGCGCGCTGCCTCAACTGCGAGCAGGGCCCCACGCCGGACCCGTGCGGGGTGTGTGAGTCGTGCGTGGCGCTGGCCCGCGGCGGCCCGGGGTCGGTCGATGTCATCGAGATCGACGCGGCCAGCCACGGCGGCGTCGATGACGCGCGTGACCTGCGCGAACGGGCGGCGTTCGGTCCGGCCATGGCGCGCTACAAGGTCTACATCATCGACGAGGCGCACATGGTCACCTCGCACGGCTTCAACGCCCTGCTCAAGGTGGTCGAGGAGCCGCCCGAGCACGTGAAGTTCATCTTTGCCACCACCGAGCCGGACAAGGTGCTCTCCACGATCCGCTCCCGCACGCACCACTACCCGTTCCACCTGGTGCCGCCCCAACGCCTCACGGCCTATCTGGAGCAGCTCAGTGAGTCCGAAGGGGTCCGGCTCGAGCCGGGCGTGCTGTCGTTCGTCACGCGTGCCGGTGGTGGCTCGGTGCGTGACTCGCTGTCGGTGCTGGACCAGCTGATCTCGGGCGCCGACGAGCGTGGGCTGACCTATGAGGGCGCCGCTGCCCTGCTCGGTTTCACCGACGTGGAGCTGCTCGATTCGGTGGTCGATGCCGTCGGCGCCCAGGACGCGGCTGCCGTCTTCCGCCAGGTCGACAAGGTGATGGAGTCCGGCCACGACCCGCGCCGCTTCGTCGAGGATCTGTTGGAGCGCTATCGCGACCTCATCGTCGTGGCGGCGGTGGGCGAGCGGGCCGGCGGGCTGCTGCGCGGCATGCCGGAGGACCAGGTCGAGCGGCTGCGCCAGCAGGCGTCGGTCTATGGCCCGAGCACGCTGACCCGCTGTGCCGACGTGGTCTCCCGTGGCCTCTCGGAGATGACGGGGGCGGTGTCCTACCGGCTGCACCTGGAGCTGATCTGCGCCCGGCTGCTGCTGCCCGCGGCCGCCGGAGAGGAGGGGTATGCCGCGCGTCTCGACCGCATCGAGCGCCGGCTGGCTGCAGGCCCGGGGCCGGCGACGCAGGCCGGGGCTCCCGCGGCCGCTGGTCCTCCGGCACAAGCAGGGCCTTCCGCCCCGGCGCGTCCGCCCGCGCAGTCGCGGCCTCCCACCAGTGCGCCCGCCGCCGCACCGACTGCCCCGGTGCCGACTCCGTCTGCGCGGACCACTCCGGACGAACAGCTCACCCACTCGGAGGGATCGCCTGCGCAGCCGACGCAAGCCGCCTTCGCGGAGCAGCCCGACGTCGCTCCTGCGGAGCATCCGGACGCCGCTCCCGCCGAGCCGCAGGTGGGCTCCCTCCAGCAGGGCGCGCCCGGGTCGTTGGACACCGACGCGGTGCGCCGGTCCTGGCCGGAGGTGCTCGACGCGGTCAAGGAGATCCGTCGAGTCACCTGGACGCTGGTCTCGGTCAACAGCACTGTCCTGGACTTCGACGGTCGTCGGGTGCTGCTGGGGCTGAGCAGCGAGGGCCTGGCGACGACGTTCAACCAGGGCGTCCACGCTGAGGTGGTCCGGCAGGCGCTGGTCGAGGCGATCGGCCTCGACGCGCGGGTCGAGGGCACTGCGGCCCCAGGAGGGGCCTCGGCGCCGTCCGCCCGGACACGCGGAGGCGCGGATGGAGGACCACCTCAGTCCCCACGTCCAGCAGCCCAGCAGGCGGGCACCTCGGAGGGCGACCTCCCCACCGCTGCTGAGCAGCTCGGGGTCACGGACAACCGCGCCGCGGGCAGCCAGACCGGGGACAACCGGAGTGGGGACAACCGCGCCGGTGGACAGGGTGACAGTCGCCCGGACGGGCGAGCGCGCCGTGGGGCCACGACCAGCGGGGCGCCGCCAGCGCAGGAGTGGTCCGAGTCGTCACGGGAGGCGCCGCCGCCCTGGGCGGTCGAGGAGCCGGGGGAGACCCCGGATCAGAGGGGATCGACGAGCGAGCAGCCGCGGGTCAGTCCTGCCGATCAGCTGAGCGCGGACCGACCGAGCACCGACCAGCAGAGTGCCGACCAGCAAAGTGCTGGCCACCAGAGCGCCGACCACCAGAGTGCCAACCACCAGAGTGCCGGCGAGCAGGGCCCGCCACCACCGCAGAGCTCGCCACCGCCACCATCGGAGCGCGCGCCGCGGCAGGAGGCCGCAGAGCGAGCCCCGGTGCGCCCGACCCCGACGCAACCTGAGGCCGCACCTACCTCTGCGCCCGAGCCGCCACGTCGGCCCGGTGGCGACATCCCGCGGGAGGATGACGAGGACCTGGAGAGCTCCGGAGCGGTGGGATTGCCGGTGATCGAGAGCGTCCTCGGGGGTACCGTGATCGCTGTCGACGACGACCCGACCCACTGATGGATCGACGGACCCTGCTGGAGGACCCATGCTCTATCGCGCGCTGCGGGTAGTAGTCCGTCCCACCGCCCTGGCGATCTGGCGACCGGAGATCATCGGGACGGACCACGTGCCCGCGGACGGACCAGTCATCCTGGCCAGCAACCACCTGTCGTTCGCTGACAGCCTGGTCATCCCGCTCACCTCGCCCAGGCAGGTGGCGTTCCTGGCCAAGGACGACTACTGGACCGGGACGGGTCTCAAGGGACTGGTCACGCGCCAGTTCTTCACCGCGATCGGCAGCATCCCGGTCGACCGCGACGACACGCGTGCGGCGCAGCTCTCCCTGGACCTGGCCCTGGCCCACCTGCGCGAGGGCGGTGCCTTCGGCATCTATCCCGAGGGCACCCGCTCCCGCGACGGGCGTCTGTATCGCGGTCGCACCGGGGTGGCGTGGCTGGCGTTGACCGCCGGCTGCCCGGTGGTCCCCGTGGCACTGACCGACACCGACAAGCTGCAGCCCGTCGGGGCGACCCTCCCGCGCCGGATCAGGTTCCGCGTCGAGTTCGGCCGGCCGATCGACTTCACCGGCCGTTTTGACGGTGTGCCGGCGGGCCGGGCCCGCCGGGCGGTGACCGACGAGATCATGGCCGCGATCCACGCCATGTCGGGTCAGGAGCTCGCGGACGGCTACAACGAGCGCGCTCCCGAGCAGCCCACGGCATGAGCAGTGCGCAGCCACCTGGGCCCGCCGGCCAGCCCAGGCACCGCGTGGTGCTGTTTGACTTCGACGGCACCCTGGCCGACACCATCCCGTTGATTGTGGCCTCCTTCCAGCACACGGTCAGTCACCAGTTCGGCGAGGTGGTCAGCGAGCAGGAGGCCCGGTCCTGGATCGGCCGCACCCTGGTCGACACCTTCGCCGAGCGCTATCCCGGTCAGGCCGAGGCCATGGTCAAGACCTACCGTGACTGGAACCTGGCCCACCACGACGACCTGATCCGTGCGGTCGAAGGCATCTCTCAGGTCCTCGACGGCCTCCTGGTGGCCGGCTGTCGCCTCGGAGTGGTCTCGTCCAAGAGCGAGCACACGGTCCGGCGCGGGTTGCAGGCCGTGGGACTGCGCCACGACTTCGACATCATCGTCGGGCTGGAGGCCACCGCGCGGCACAAGCCGCACCCGGACCCGCTGCTGCATGCCGCGGAGGCCCTGAAGGTCGATCCGGCGGTCTGCGCCTATGTGGGTGACGCGACCGTCGACATCCGCGCCGCGCGGGCCGCCGGGATGCGACCGGTCGGTGTCACCTGGGGAGCAGGGACAACTGCCGAGCTGCGCGCCGAGGGCCCCGCGGCCGTGGCCGACACGGCAGGCGAGCTGCTCGGCATACTCACCTAATGGGTGCGCCTGGCGGGATTCTCAGGCAGACCGCCTAGAGTCGGGTCACTGTGTATGAAGGTGTGGTCCAGGACCTGATTGACGAGCTCGGCCGGCTTCCCGGCATCGGGCCCAAGAGCGCGCAACGAATCGCGTTCCACCTGCTGGCGGCGGACCCCGACGACGTCACACGGCTGGTCTCGGCGCTGACCGAGGTCCAGGACAAGGTGCGGTTCTGCGAGGTCTGCGGCAATGTCGCAGAGGCCGAACGCTGCCGGATCTGCGCCGACCCGCGCCGCGACCCGGCGCTCATCTGTGTCGTGGAGGAGCCCAAGGATGTCGTCGCCATCGAGCGGACCCGTGAGTTCCGGGGCCGCTACCACGTGCTCGGCGGGGCGATCAGCCCGATCGATGGCGTGGGCCCCAATGACCTGCGGATCCGTGAGCTGATGACCCGCCTGGCTGATGGCACCGTCACCGAGGTGATCATCGCCACCGACCCCAACCTTGAGGGGGAGGCGACCGCCACCTACCTGGCTCGCCTGCTGGGGACGCTCGGCATCAGCATCAGTCGGCTGGCCTCCGGCCTGCCCGTCGGCGGAGACCTGGAGTATGCCGATGAGGTCACCCTCGGTCGTGCCTTCGAGGGTCGTAGGCTGATCGAGGCGTGAGCAAGTGTCATCCACTGGGAGTCACCTACCGGGAGGGGCCGTGAGCGAGTTGGTGGACCCGGACCTCGCTGCTCTGGCCGAGGAGATCGCCCACGAGGCCACTACCTTCCTGGTCACCGTGCGCGAGCTGGCTGCCGGTGGCGCGCCCGACACCGCCCTGCCGCTCCTGCTGCTCGCCTGCACCCAGGTGCAGACAGCGGGCGCCAGACTCGGCGCGATGGTCGATGTGGTGCCGCACGAGCAGTTCGAGACCGACTCCGGTCCCGATGCCAACCTCGACGGGGTGCGACAGGGCCTGCACGCCCTGCTCGCCGGCGTCGATGAGTATGTCGAGGTCGAGGACCCGGTCCTGTCCGGCGAGGTGATCCCCGGCTGCCTGTCGGACGACCTCACCCAGGCCGCCGCTGACCTGGGCCACGGGCTCGCGCACCACCGGGCGGGCCGCACCCAGGAAGCGCTGTGGTGGTGGCAGTTCAGCTATCTGTCGGTCTGGGGCGAGCGCCTGGCCTCGGCGACGCGGGCGCTGCACAGCCTGCTGGCGCACGTCCGGCTCGACGCGGACGAGGAGCTGGTGATGGAAGCCAAGATGGCTGCGCTCCACGCTGAGCCTGAGGTCGTCTCAGGCCCGGACAGCGACCCTGAGTCAGAGCCGACACGGGTCTAGCGCTGGGCGTCAGCTGCCTTGACCGGGTGCACGTGCGAGCGTGCGACCAGCACCGCACGGATGACCATCGCCGCTGCCATCAGCCAGCCCACGACGTGCGCCCACAGTGGGTCGGCGATAAAGATCAGGGCCACCGCGACCAGGATCGGCACCAGGTAGATGAGGGCCTGGAGCACGTAGGCGCCGAAGGTCGGCATCCGGACCCCGGCGCCGTCCGCCACAGCCTTGACCATGAAGTTCGGGCCGTTGCCGATGTAGGTGACGGCACCGAAGAAGACCGCGCCCAGACTGATGGCCACGAGGTAGGGCTCGTAGACGCCGGCCACTGCTGGTTCGCCGCCGAGCTCTCGCGCCATCTCGAAGAAGGTCACGTAGGTCGGTGCGTTGTCCAGCACCGAGGACAGCCCACCGGTGAAGAAATAGAAGGTGACCTCGTTCAGCGGCAGGCTCGGGGCCGCCTGCGCGAGGTACTTCAACGCCGGGATCATGGTCAAGAAGATGCCGATGAAGATCGCGGCGACCTCCAGGATGGGGCCCCACTTGAACTTGTTGTCGACGAACCGGGCGACCTTGTCACCGGTGAGGTAGGAGATGGCCGCCACCGAGAGCATGATGATCTCGCGCAGCGGCACCCAGTCCATGAAGGCCGCCTGCCCCTCCTCGATCGCGCCGATATCGATCGAAGGTGCCAGAGCCACTGCGCCGACGATGACGGCCAGGTAGGCGAAGTTGATGATGCCCTTGACGCCCATCCTGGTGGTCCGTGATCGGTCCATCGTCAGGGCCTCAGGGCGCTCCTGCGAGTGGTACTTGCAGTCCAGGGCGTAGTAGGTGAGCAGCAGCAGCAGGTTGACGAACAGCCACATGGGCCACAGGCCGAACGTCCACGTGAACGGGACACCACGCAACATGCCCAGGAACAGTGGCGGGTCGCCGAGGGGGGTGAGCAGGCCTCCGCAGTTGGCCACGATGAAGATGGCGAACACCACGGTGTGGACACGGTACTTGCGCTGCTGGTTGGTGTTCAGCAGTGGACGGATGAGCAACATCGCCGCGCCGGTCGTCCCGATAAAGGAGGCGATCAGCCCGCCGAAGGCCAGGAACAGCGTGTTGTTGCGGGGGCTGGCCGCGATGTCACCCTTGAGGAAGATGCCGCCAGAGACCACAAACAGGGCCAGGAGCAGCGAGATGAACTGCGCGTACTCGATCAGCGCATGGACCACTGCAGAGCTGTCGCCACCGAGGATGAACCAGAGCGCCACCGGGACGCCGAGCACGAGGGCCACCAACAGCTGGACCCGCTGATGCTCCCAGTGGTGAGCCGCAGCCGGGATGAGCGGCGCGAGAGCGATGCAGAGCAGCATCGTGACAAAAGGCAGAATGCTCCACCACTGGACTTCCATGTCCGCTCCGTTCTGTGACCTCGCTGCCCGCCACCCTAATCACGCCTAGTGGCTTCCGCGAGGGACTCTGGGTGTTCCGCGCACCAGAGCGGCTCAGATCGGTGGCACGCGCGGGTGCTGCTGCACTCGTGGTGGGGCCGTCGTCCCGCAGACGGTCAGCGCCGCGAGATAGCCGGCCAGCGGCACGTCGACCGGGCCCGACCACGTCACGTCCGAGTCGGTGGTGGGCCGATCGGGAGCGCCGGCCTTGAGCCGTGACTCGCCGCTGACCCAGGTCCACCCATCCGTGGTGCCGTCCAGATCCGCGAGACGCTGCACGTCGACACCGACCGGATGGGTCCGGCAGAGCGCGACCACCACGACGAGCCCCGAGTGCGCGACCGACACCCAGGGTGGGAGGTCTCGGGTCGACGGCAGGGGTCCCCTGGCCCGGGGGCTGCCGTGCTGCTCCCCGCAGTCCGCGCAGGTGCGGTCCAGCAGGACCTGCGAGGGCGGGCAGCCGAGGTCAGCGGCGACGGCAGTCCGCAGGAGGGCAGCGCCCACCATCGACCGGCCCTGGTCGGCGGGGCGGTCCAGCGCCGACACCCGGGCCCGCTCGATGTCGTCGAGCAGAGGCAGCAGGCCGCGGTCGGCCTGGAGCAGGGAGCCCCACCACAGCTGGACCTCTGCGCCCTCCGCCACAATTACCTCTCATTTGTCTGACGTATCTAGGTCAGGTTAGCCTTACCAACTGTGACGACGCAGGTCCGCTCCCTACCGCCCGTCCTGGGCCGTTCTGGCCTGCGCTCCCTGACTCAACCAACCCTGGCTGAACCCACCCTGCTCGACACGGCAGACCCGGCAGACCCGCAGGCGCCTGCCCTGGTCGGACCAGACGGCGCCACCCTCACCCACGGCGAGCTGCGCGAGCACGTGGCCGACCTGGCCCGTCAGCTGCCTGACCCGGCCGAGGGGCGGGCGTTGGTGCACCTGCCCATGCGCAACGACCTGGCCAGCGTGACGGCATACCTGGCCGTGCTCGAGTCCGGACACTGCGCCCTGGTCACCTCGGACGACCCCAACCGCACGGCGCCGATTCTGACGGCCTACCCGCCTGACGTGACTGCGACCGGTGACCCGACCGCACCGTTTGCGGTCCGCCCGGGCGGACCCGCCCACCTGCTGCACCCTGACGTGGTCCTGCTGCTGAGCACATCCGGCAGCACCGGGTCGCCCAAGCTGGTCCGCCTCTCCCGGGGCAACGTGCGCAGCAATGCCAGGGCGATCGCCGCCGCGCTCGCGCTGCGACCCACCGACCGGGGCATCACCAGCCTGCCGTTGCACTACTGCTTCGGGTTGTCCGTGCTGCACTCGCACCTCGTCTCCGGTGGGTCCGTGGCGGTCACCGACCACTCCGTGCTGGACCGTGGTTTCTGGGAGTGCGTCGACGAGCAGCAGGTCACAACCCTCGCCGTGGTCCCCCACTCGGTCGAGCTGCTCGCCGGGACGGGGGAGCTGGCCCGCCCGCACCCCTCGCTGCGCCTGGTCGCCCAGGCCGGAGGTCGTATGCCGAAGGGCCGGGTCCGCGAGATCGCCGCCCTCGGGCGTCGGCAGGGTTTTGACCTGGCCGTGATGTATGGCCAGACCGAGGCGACCGCCCGGATCTGCGTGCTGGACCCAGCACTGACGCAGGCCCACCCGGACGCGGTGGGTCACCCGGTGCCGGGGACCACGTTGCACCTGGACGCCGCAGTGCCCGATGCCGTCGACGGAGCAGGCGAGGTCGTGGTGCGCGGCCCCGGCGTGATGATGGGTTATGCCGAGCACCGTGATGACCTGGCGCTGGGGGCGATGCTGACCGAACTGCGCACCGGTGACCTGGGCCGGGTCGACGAGGCCGGCATCCTGCGGATCGTTGGCCGGCGCTCCGGCTTCATCAAGGTGTTGGGACTGCGCATCGACCTGGCGGTGGTGGAGTCAGCGCTTGAGGCCGAGGGCCTGGACGTGTGCGTCACGGGGGACGACTCCGGGCTGCGGGTCGCGGTCGCACCGACCGCTGAGACCACACCGACCGGTGAGGAGGGGTCTCGGCTGGCCGCCCGGGCTCGTCGGATCGCCGCCGAGACCTCCGGCGTGGGGGTTGCCGCGGTCACCGCCCTCGCCGTCCCGCTCGCGCGACTGGAGAACGGCAAGGTGGACCGCGCCGGCTGCGACGCCCTGGTCCGTGCCGGAGTGCCGGACGAGTGCGAGGACACCCGACGCGGCGTCGCCGTGGCCTTCGGCGCCTCCCCGACCCTGGAGGTGCGGGTCGCTGGCGTGCTCGGCGAGGTGCTGGCCCGCGACGAGATCGACCTGGGTGCCAGCTTCGTCGAGCTCGGGGGCGACTCGCTGACGCACGTGCAGGCCTCGATCCGGCTCGAGGAGGTGCTCGGCCCGCTGCCCACGGGGTGGCACAGGCGGCCCCTGCGGCAGCTGGTGGAAGCGGGTCGCCGCGGCGCGTCCGACGGCGCACCGGTGACGCGCCGCACCGTCGAGACCTCCGTGCTGCTGCGCGCGGTCGCCGTGGTGATGATCTGCGGATCACACGCTGACCTGTTCCGGCTGCTCGGCGGTGCGCACACGCTCCTCGCGGTCGCCGGCTTCAACGCCGCCCGCTTCGGCCTGTCCGCGCCGCGCATCCCCACGCGGTGGCGCGGCACCCTGCGGATGTTGATCGGGGTAGCGGTCCCCACGATGGTGGTTGCCCTTTTCGGGATGGTGACCCACGACCGCTATGGCTGGGGCAACGTGCTGATGGCCAACTGGGTGGCCGGCGACGTCACCTACGGCAAGCACAACGAGCTGTGGTTCATCGATGCGCTGGTCGCCAGCCTGATCGTGCTGACCCTCCTGCTGTCGGTGCCTCCGCTGGCCCGGGCCTGGCGCGAGACCCCCTGGCGGGTCGCCATACTCATCGCTGTCCTGGGCCTGGTCCCACGCTTCGCCATCCTCAGCGTCGGCGACGGGGTGCTGCGCGGCATCATGCCGACCACGTTCTGGCTGTTCGCGATCGGCGCTGCAGTGGCGCACGCCGACACCCGGCGGCGCCGCCTGGTCACCCTCGGTCTGGCCGTCGTCGGCGGCATCACGTTCTTCCCCGACGACCCGGTCCGCAACCTGACGATCCTCGCCGGGATCGCGGTGCTGACCCTGGTGCCCGAGGTGCGCCTCCCGGCCAGTTGGGTCGGCCCGATCAGCGTGCTGGCCGCGGCCTCGCTCTACATCTACCTCATCCAGTTCCAGATTCTCGGCTGGGTGCCGACCGCGCTCGGGGCGACTCTGGCCGCCCTCGCCGCCGGGTGCCTGCTGTGGTGGCTGGCCGCGCGCCCGGTGCGCCGGCTGCAGGATCTTGTGCCCGTCGCACCCTCCGTCCGTCCCCGTCGAAAGTGAACCCCGTGCCCATCTCCCGCCCGACCCGTCGATCCCTGCTGGCCGGTCTGCTGATCGTGCCGCTGGCGCTGACCGCCTGCAGCGGTGGGGAGGACTACGTCCCGGATCCGGAGGCGTTGCAGATCTACTCCTCCCAGCACCAGGAGATCACGCAGGCCTGGGCCGATAGCTTCACCGAACAGACCGGCATAGAGACCCAGGTGAGGCGCGGTCAGGACTCCTCGATGGGCCACATGATCGTAGAGGAGGGCGAGGCCTCCCCGGCCGACGTCTTCCTCACGGAGAACTCCCCGGCGATGACGGTCGTGGATCGCGCCGGCCTGCTGGCCCCGGTGGACCAGGCCGCCACCGACCAGGTGCCGGAGCAGCTGGTGCCCTCCTCCGGCCACTGGATGCCGATCGCCGCGCGCTCGACGGTGCTGATCTACAACCCCTCGGAGATCTCAGAGGCCGAGCTCCCCCAGTCGATGATGGACCTGGCCGACCCTGAGTGGGCCGGCCGCTGGGGCGCGGCCCCCGGTGGCGCCGACTTCCAGGCCATCGTCGCGGGCATGCTCGCCGACCGTGGTGAGGAGCCGACCCGTGCCTGGCTCGAGGCGCTGGAGGCCAACGCGGAGGTCTACCAGAACAACATTGCCACGATGAAGGCGGTCAACGCCGGTGAGGTCCCGGTCGGGATCATGTACCACTACTACTGGTATCGCGACCAGGCCGGCGACCGGTCCGGCAGCGGCAACACCCAGCTGCACTACTTCGGCAACCAGGACACGGGCGCCTTCGTCAGCCTGTCCGCCGGCGGTGTCGTGGCCTCGTCAGACATGCCGGAGGAGGCGCAGCAGTTCCTCGCCTATGTCACCAGCCCGGAGGGGCAGCAGGTGCTCGCGGACAGCGGGTCGATGGAGTATGCCGTGGGCACCGGTGTCGAGTCGGATCCGGCCCTGCCGCCGCTGGACACGCTGGACGCCCCGCCGGTCGACCCGGCCACCCTGAACTCTGACCAGGTCATCCAACTGATGACGGATGCCGGCATCCTCTAGAGGCTGGGGCACGGCCCTCGCGGCGGCCCTCGTCGCGGCGCTGACCGTCCTGCCGCTGCTCGTCGTCGGTCTGCAGGCCGGCTCGGCGGGGTGGACCGAGGCGGCGGACTACCTGCTGCGGCCACGGATCGGCGAGCTGCTCAGCAACACCGCCCGCCTGATGCTGGTCACCGTCCCCTCGACGGTCGTCGTCGGGGTGCTGGCGGCCTGGCTGGTCGAGCGCACCGACCTGCCGGGGGCGTCGTCGTGGCGCACGCTGCTCCTGGCCCCGCTCGCGGTCCCGGCCTTCGTCAGCGCCTACGCCTGGATCAGCCTGGCCCCGTGGATGACGGGCTTCCTCGGTGCCGCGCTGGTGACCACGCTGGCCTACTTCCCGTTCGTCTTCCTGCCGGTCGCGGCGCTGCTGCGGGCGCTGGACGGCACCGACGAGGAGGCCGCGCGCTCACTGGGGCTCTCCCCGGTCCGCGCGGTCGTGCGCACCGTCCTGCCCCGGCTGCGCCCGGCGATCAGTGGTGGCGCTCTCCTGGTGGCACTGCACCTGCTGGCCGAGTTCGGCGTGCTGGAGATGATGCGGTTCCAGACGTTCACCACGGCGATCATGCAGCAGTATGCCGTCGGGTTCAGCGACACCGCCGGCAGCCTGTTGGCCTCGGTGCTGGTCCTGCTCTGCCTCCTGGTCCTGACCGTCGAGGTCGTCGCCCGGGGGCGGCGACGGGTCGCCCGCGTCGGGGGTGGCGCCCACCGTCGCGCCCAGCCGATCGCGCTGGGTCGCTGGGCTGCTCCTGCGCTCGCGTTCCTGACGGCCGTGGTCACGCTGGCCGTGCTGGTCCCGGTGGGCATGGTGGCGCGCTGGTTGCTGGCCGGTTCCGGGTCGGCCTGGGGCGCGGACCTGCTGACCGTCAGCGCGGCCACCATCGGGCTGGCGGTGCTCGGCGGAGTGGTGGCCACGATGCTGGCGCTGCCCGGAGCCTGGTTGCTCAACCGGGGCCGCTCGGCAGTGTCGGTGCTGTTGGAGCGGCTGACTTTCATCGCCAGCGCCCTGCCGGGGGTAGTGGTCGCCCTCGCGCTCGTGACGCTCGCGGTCAACTGGGCCCGGCCCGTCTATCAGACCGTCGCGCTGCTCGTGCTGGCCTACGCCATCCTCTTCCTGCCCCGGGCGATGGTCTCGCTGCGCTCCGGGCTGGCTGCGGCGCCACCGGAGCTGACCGAGGTTGCCCGGTCCCTGGGCGCGAGCGGGATGGGTGCCTTCCTGCGGGTCGTGCTGCCGCAGGCGGCGCCGTCCGTGCTGACCGGCTTCGTGCTGGTGGCGCTCGCGATCAGCACCGAGCTGACCGCGACCCTGATCCTGGCACCGACCGGCACCGACACGCTCGCCCTGGCCTTCTGGAGTGCCAGCAGTGTGCTGGACTACACAGGCGCCGCGCCGTATGCCGCGGTGATGGTGCTCCTGTCGGTCCCGCTCACCCTGTTGTTGCGCCGTCAGATACTGGGGGGACGATGAGCGACATCCAGATCCGTGACGTGTCGGTGGGCTACGGTGCCACTCCGGTCCTCGACGACATCAACCTGACCGTGCGGGGTGGGTCCACCACGGCGGTGCTGGGCGGCTCCGGCAGTGGCAAGACCACGCTGTTGCGGGTGATCGCCGGGTTCCTGCGTCCCAGCCGAGGGGAGGTCGTGGTTGACGGCCGCGTGGTGGCCGGACCGGGAGTCTGGGTGTCCCCCGAGAAGCGCGGCATCGGTTATGTGCGCCAGGAGGGCGGGCTGTTCCCGCACCTGAGCGTGGCCGGCAACATCGCCTTCGGTCTGCCGTGGCCGCGGCGTCGGCACCGGGAGCGGGTGCTGGAGCTGCTCGACCTGGTCGACCTGCCCGCTGCACTGGCCGACCGACATCCTGATCAGCTCTCCGGTGGCCAGCAGCAACGGGTGGCGCTGGCGCGTGCCCTGGCACCGGGCCCGGACCTGGTGCTGCTGGACGAGCCCTTCTCCTCCCTCGACACGGCGTTGCGGGCGAGCACCCGGGAGGCGACGAGCCGTGCCTTGCGGACGGCCGGCGCCACCGCCATCCTGGTCACCCACGACCAGGGCGAGGCGCTCTCCTTCGCTGATGAGGTGGCCATCCTGCGTGGTGGCGCGTTCCGCCAGATCGCGCCACCCCGGGTGATCTACGGCGAGCCCGTCGACGCGCTGGTGGCCGCCTTCCTCGGTGATGCGGTGCTGGTGCCTGGGACGGCCGACACGGGTGCGGTGCGCTGTGCCCTCGGGCGTCTGCCCGTGCGCGGTTTCGTCGCGCACGGTGAGGTGGAGGTGATGCTGCGGCCCGAGCAGATCGTGCTGACCGACCCCGGGCAGGGGATGGTGGACGCGGTGGTGCGCAGCCTTGCCTACTTCGGGCACGATGCGGTGGTGGAGCTCGATGTCGAGACAGGGGTGTCAGCCGACGGTGCGCAGCACGGCGTGCGGGCCCGGGTCGCCGGGTTGGCACCTCCGTCGCCCGGCCAGCGGGTGGGTCTGTCTGTGGTCGGCCCGGTGCGCGTCTATCCCAGGGCGGACGTGAGCCACCTCAGCTGACCACCGGTGTGGCCGGCACCGTCCCAGGGAGGAGTGGTCACCGACCCTGGACGGGTGCCCCGGAGGTGTGCTGCTCACTACGCTGCCGTCATGCAGACCATGTCGACGCGGGCATCGTGGTGGATGACCGCCGCGAGCTATGTGTGGGTGTGGGGCGTGACCTCGGTGACCTGGCCAGACCGTCCGTGGCTCTGCCTTGGTGTGTCGCTGTGGTTCGGGCTGGCAGCCTGGGTCGTCACGCGCGCGCCCTGGCCTGGAGTCGTGCTCACGGCGGTCGGACTCGTGGGGTTGGGGTTGCTCGGGATCGGGCCGGAGGCGCCGGTCCCGATGGGCCCGCTGTTCATCGCCGCCGCACTGCTCGGCTACCAGCGCCCGCCGATCTGGAGCGTGTGGTCGGTCCCCATCCTGGTGGGGGTGACCGCGACGTTCGGCCACTGGGAGCTGCAGAGCATCGTCTTTGGCACGGTCCTGCTCTTCATCCCGTGGTGGTTCGGGGTGCAGGTCCGGGTGCGGGACGATCACCGTCGCCGCGCCGCAGAGGATGCACGGCGACTCGCCAAGGTGGACCCGGTGGTGCAGGCACAGCTGGCGGCGGCCACCGAGCGTGACGGGGTGGCCGCCTCGGCCTTCCGCGCGATCGACCAGGCTGTGGAGGAGATGACGGGCACCGCCCGGAGTGCGCGAGCGACGCTGGAGGCGGGAGCGATCGATGCCATCCACCGCAGCGGTGAGATGGCGACCCAGCGACTGCGCGACCTGCTGGTGGTCCTGCGTGAGGCTCCGCCTGCGGAGCGGCGGGGCGCTTTAGACGACGCCGAGGACGGCGCGACGGCACAACGGCAGGACCGAGCGAGTCGACATCAGCGCGCGGTTGACCTGGGGCTGGCGGCGCTGGTCCTCCTCGACGTCCTGGCGATGCCTCTGGTGATGTCGCTGCTCTCCGACGACGACGTGCCGGCGTGGCCGTCGGTCCCGTTCCTCCTGGTCGTCATCGTGCCGCTGATGGTCGCGGTGGGGGTGCGTGGGAGGTTCCCCGTGGCGGCACAGCTCGGTGCAGCGGGAGTCCTGCTCGTGGGCACGGCCGCCGGGGTGGCGGACCTGGGACGCGAGGGCCTGTGGCTGACGATCGTGGGGGTCGCCCTGTCGTGGTCGGCGGGACGTGCCGGCACCCAGCGGGTGCTGCTGGCCTGGTTGGCGTTCTCGGTGACCACGTGGGCCATGGTCTGGCTCGACATGGGCTACTACCTGTGGATCTATCTCGCCATGCACCTGTTGACCTTTGCGGCGGCAGCCATCTGGTCGGGGCACCACGCGGCAGAGACGGCCCATCTGTTGCAGGTGCTCGACCGCCAGTCTGAGATCGCTGATGCTGAGCACGCTGCTGTCTCCAGGGAACGCCTGCAGCTGGCACGCGACCTGCACGATGCGGCGAGCCACGCCGTGGGCACGATGATGATGCAGGCCAACGCGGCTCGGGTGCTGCTGGCTCGTGACCCGGACGGGGCCAGGGCAGCGTTGGACGCGGTCGTCGAGATTGGTGGCCAGGCGACCCAGGAGCTGCGGGTGATCTCCACGACAGCCGACGGCAGCGCCGGGGACTCAGCCACGGCGGCAGGATTGGGCGTGGGTCTGAGCGAACTGCTGGCACCGCACGTGGCGGCCGCACGACGCGCCGGTGTGCACGTCAGCACCAGCCTTGACCTGCGCAGCGTCCCGTCACCCCGGGACGCGCACCTGCTGGTGAGGGTGCTGCGCGAGGGGTTGGCCAACGCGGTGCGCCATGCCCCCGGCAGCGAGGTGGTGGTCAGAGTGAGCAGCAGCGCCGGCGAGTTGCAGATGGTGATCACCAACGGCCCGGCGCCGCCCGTTCCAGGGCAGGATGTGGCTGTGACGACAACGACGGGGTCGGGGCTGGGGCTGCGTGGTCTCCAGGAGCTGGTGGGTGAGGCGCGTGGCGAGCTGGTCGCGGGTGCCGCGGGAGCGGGTTATGAGCTGCGCGCCAGCTTCCCGGAGCACCGTGCCGCGAGCGAGACGGCGGTCTCGTGATCCGCATCGTCCTGGCCGACGACCAGGCCCTTCTGCGAGCCGGACTGCGCTCCGTGCTGACGACCGAGGAGGACTTCTCGGTCGTCGGGGAGGCCTCGGACGGTGCGGAGGCGGCACGGATCGCCCAGGCGCTGGACGCCGACATCGTCCTCATGGACATCCAGATGCCAGGCGTTGACGGGATCGAGGGGGTGGGCCGCATCGTGGACGGTGGGGTGCGTGCCAAGGTCTTGATGCTCACCATGTTTGACCTTGATGAATATGTCTATGGCGCCCTTCGCGCTGGCGCGTCCGGCTTCCTGCTCAAGTCTGCGCAGCCCGAGGAGATCAGCCGAGCCGTGCGGGAGGTGCACGAAGGCGCCATGCTGTTCTCACCGACCGTCACCCAGCGGCTGGTGCAGGCCTATGTCCGCAGACCCCCGGCCACCGACCAGGTGCCGGAGGCGCTCACCACCCTGACCGAGCGGGAGCTGGACGTGGTGGCCGGGATCGCCCGTGGTCTTTCCAACGCCGAGATCGGTGCCGAGCTCTACCTGGGGGAGACCACCGTGAAGGCCCACGTGAGTCACATCCTCAGCAAGCTGGGCCTGCGCGATCGGGTGCAGGTCGTGGTGCTGGCCTACGAGTCAGGGTTCGCGGGCAGCAGCGACGGATAGGGCGTTTGCCTCAGTCAGCCTGCGGCTTCACCCTCCGGCTTGGGAGGAAGTGGAAGATCGTCCAATAGAGGACGCCGATCATCACGCCCCCGCCGACGATGTTGCCCAGGGTGACCGGCAGCAGGTTGTCGACATAGAACGCCGACCAGGTCAGCTCGGAGAACGCGGACTGCTCGAGCCCGGTCATCGACCAGAAGTCCGACCCGGCGTTGTCCTTGATCAGGATCGCCAACGGGATCATGAACATGTTTGCGACCGAGTGCTCAAAACCGCTGGCGACGAAGAGTGCGATCGGCATGGTGACCGCCAGGATCTTGTCTGTCGTCGTCCGGCCGGAGTAGGCGGCCCACACGGCCAGGCACACCATCAGGTTGCACAGGACGCCGAGCACGAAGGCCTCGAAGAAGCTGTGACTCACCTTGTGCAGCGAGGTGTTGAGGACCACCGCCCCCCAGCCGCCATCTGCGTTCTCCCAGGTCTTGCCCAAGAAGATCAGGGTGACAATCGTCAGCGCGCCGAGGAAGTTCGCGAGATAGACGACCACCCAGTTGTTGAGCAGCTGGCGCCAGGTGATGCGTCCGCTCGCGCGGGCGGTCAGCGTGAGCGTCGAGCTGGTGAACAGCTCCGCTCCGGTGAGCACGACCAGGGCGAGACCGGTGGAGAAGACGACGCCACCGATCACCTTCGCCACGCCATACGGCAGCTCGGCGGCGCCGACCTGGCTGGTGGTGAAGAAGACGAAGCCTAGGGCGATGTAGCCGCCAGCGGTCAGTCCCAGGAGGAACGACTTCAGCAGGCCGCCCGTGGCCTTGGCGAACGCGGCATCCTCGGCCGCCGTCGCCATCTGGTCAGGGGTGAGGATGGAGTTTGAGTCCGACAACGCGGTGCCCTTTTCAGGTCGGAGGTGCTTGCTGCAGCGGTCACCACGGACCGACGCCCAACTACTACGGAGGATAGTAGCGCATCTGGGCGCAAGAGCGGAGGTGGCCCGAGTCACACGTGAGAACAGCGTTTCCGCATCACTGCGGACATCCGCATTTGTCGTCAAATCGACAGTGCCGATGTCCGGCTGCTTGGACCATGGCACGTTCAGGGCGGATCACAAACAAGAGTGGCCCCTGCCCGCATCACTGCAACGGCCGCTACCAGGCCTTCTACATGAGACCGGACCAGGGCTTCCACCGTGCGCCCTCGACGTTCGACACGCGCTCGGACGCCGAGGCCTGGTTGGCCCGTGAGCGGCGACCTCAAGCCACGCACCCGCGGGCTGTATGCCCGCCTGCTCGAGCGGTTCCTGCTGCCCGAGTTCGAGGACATGGCACTGCGAGACATCACCCCCGCCGTCGTCCGGGTCTGGCACGCCGGCCTCGACCCGCACCAGCCCACCCAACGTGCCCACGCCTACGGGCTGCTGCGCTCCATCCTGGCCACCGCCGTCGCCGATGAGATCCTCGCGGCCAACCCTTGCAAGATCCGCGGTGGCGGGACCACCACCCGCGCCCGCCGCGTCGAGCCGGCGACCCTAGACCAGCTCGCCACCCTGGTGCAGCAGATGCCGCCGCGGCTATCAGGCGCTGGTCCACCTCGGTGCCTGGTGCGGGCTGCGATTCGGGGAGATGGCCGAGCTGCGCCGCGCCGACCTCGACCTGAGCACCGGGGTCGTCCACATCCGCCGAGGCGTCGTCCGCGTCCAGGGGCAGGTGAGCGTGGGCACCCCCAAGTCCGCCGCCGGCATCCGCGACGTCGCCATCCCGCCCCACCTCATCCCGGTTCTGGGCGACCACCTGGTTGCCCACGGCGCACCCGGCCCCGACGCGCTGGCCTTCTCCTCCGTCACCGACCCCGACGTCCAGATCCACCCCAACACCCTCTACCGGCACTGGTACAGGGCCCGCGATGCCGCCGGCCGACCCGACCTGCGCATCCACGACCTGCGACACACCGGAGCCGTCCTCGCCGCGCGCACCGGCGCCACCCTCGCCGAACTGATGGCACGCATCGGCCACTCCACCCCCCAAGCCGCCCTGCGCTACCAACACGCCGCCCAAGGCCGCGACGCCCACATCGCCGCACAACTCTCCCAACTCGCCTCCGAGGTTGATCCCGTTGGACGGGCATCGCGCCCCGGACCTGCCTGAACAACTCGCAAAACCCCGGATCAGAGAGGCCCAAGCCGTGCCTGACTTCCTTGTCAGGAACTCGGCCTTCCTGCGGCCACTATCATCCGGCGGCTCGGCAGACTGCGGACGGATCGGCCTGCGCAGGGTGATCTGGGGGTGGCTAGCGCAGAGCTCGTTGTACGGCCTGTCTGGCCCACTGGCCGACCCCGATGAGGGTCGCTGAGGCCAGTCCGCACCAGTCGCCGTAGCCGACGAACCCGAGGGTCGGGCGGTTGGCGGCGACCGGCCCGTCCGTGCTAGGCAGTCCGTCGTCGCGGTGTAGCCCCAAGGGCGTCAGGTGGCTGAGCTGGGGGCGGAAGCCGGTACACCAGATGACAGCGTCCACGGGGCGGGTGGTGCCGTCGGACCAGGCGACCCCCTCGGCGGTGAACCGCTCGAACATCGGCACCCGGTGCAGGAGTCCAGCATCGCGAGCGGTGCGCACGGGGGGCACCGCCACGATGTCCCCCAGGCCGCCGATGCCCTCGCCAAGCCCGCGCGCCCTAAGGCTAGCGACCCGGAACAGTTCGCGGCCGTCCACCTCGTCTGGCAGAAACCGCGGGGGTTCGGTGGTGCACCACGTGACCTCCGCCTGGCCGCTCAGGTCGGCGGCGATTTGAGCGCCGGAGTTGCCACCCCCGACGACGACCACCCGTCGACCCGTGTAGGGCTCCCAGGATCTGTACTGCGCAGAGTGAAGTTGCTCGCCCGAGAACGTGGCGGCACCCGGATGCGTCGGGATGAAGGGCCGTGACCACGTGCCCGTGGCATTGAAGACAGCGTCGGCGTGCCAGGTGCCTTCCGAGGTGGTCACTCGGTAGCCGGCTCCCGGTGCCTCGACCGCGATGACCTTGACCCCGCGCCGGACTGGCATGGTGTACCGCTGCTCATACTGGGTGAGGTAGTCGACGACGTGCTCGGCATCGGGATAGCCGCCGGTCGGTGGCATCTGCCACCCTGGCAGCGAGGAGAAGGTGGCCGGTGAGAACAGCCTCAGCGAGTCCCAGGTGTGGCGCCAGGCTCCGCCGGGACGGTCCTGATCATCGAGAACGACGTACTCGACTCCTGCACGGCGCAGGTAGTACGCGGTCGCGAGACCTGCCTGTCCCCCGCCGACCACGAGGGCCTGCGATGCGAGGGTGCGGGTCGTCATACCCGCGGTCGTAGGGCCAGCTCGTCGGCGAGGGCCGAGACACGGGCCGCGATGTCGTCACGCACGAGCCGCATGCGTTCCATGCCGTGGATGCCGCGGTGCGACGGCTCGTCGGTGACCCAGCGCTGCACCGGTGTGGTCCCGGTGTCCAGCTGGACCTCCGGGCCGAGTAGTACGACGAGGTCTGCGCGGGCCAGCATCTGAGGGTCGACCAGCTTGGGGTGCTCGCCGGTCGCAGCGGCGCCCACCTGCTCCAGGGCGGCTACCGACTCCTCGTTCAGTGTGCTGCCCGGATGGGTGCCTGCGGAGAACGCATGCACAGCGTCTCCATAGCCGTGGCGCATCAGTGCGGCGGCCATCTGCGACTTGCCAGCATTCTTGATGCAGACGAACAGGACTGTGGGGGTATCAGTCACGGTGAGCCTTTCGGGTGAGGGCGCTGGGCCCTGGCGGACGCTCTCCATGCACGGCATCGTGACACACATCGTCGCTGAGTCGCCGAACGGTGTCGTGCCGTCGCGATGGTGGCGAAGGCCGGGGGCGACGGGCAGCGAGCGGGTCATATTGACAGATGTCTATTGGTTCGTGATGATGTTCGTATTGAAACGCGCCTATGGATCCCACTGTTCGTGAGTCGGAGTTCCGAGGTCCCAGCTCGAAAGTGCGCGAACGCTTCCCACCCCAGGAGATGCTGATGTCCGTCGGCGACCAGGCAGTCCGATCCACCCGAGCTGAGATCCCGGGACACGTGGTGCAGGGAGTGGTGGAGGATCTCGCCTACTCCCTGGGCGAGGCGTTCGCACATCAGGAGGTCGAGGCCGCTGTGCGCACCGCCTTCAGTGAGCTCACCGCCGTCTCCACAGTGAAAACCTATGTGCCGGTGCTGGCAGCCCGGCTTGCGAAGGAGCGGCTGATCGCGGGCGCGCAGGCTGATGGCCGTGTGGTCAAGACGGTGCCCGAGCTGCTCTTCGTCTGCGTCCACAACGCTGGGCGTTCACAGATGGCGGCTGCTCTTGCTGCCCACCTGGCCCCCGGAAGGGTTCATGTGCGATCGGCTGGCTCGCGTCCCACCGGTGAGCTCAATCCGCAGGTGGTGCAGGCTCTTGCCGAGCGGGGCGTCAGCCTGCCCGAGGCCTACCCCAAGCCGCTGTCCATGGATGTGGTGCGTGCTGCGGACGTGGTGATCACGATGGGGTGCGGTGATGCCTGTCCCGTGTTGCCCGGGAAGCGCTATGAGGACTGGGTGGTGGCCGACCCGGATGGCCATTCGTTGTCGGTGGTGCGCGACATCCGCGATGATGTGCAGCGGCGGGTCACTGCGCTTCTGCGTGACCTTGACCTGTGAGTAGTCCCGATCTCCGAGAGGTGCTGTCGTGAGCGCGAAGCCCACCGTCCTGTTTGTCTGCGTGCACAATGCTGGCCGCTCCCAGATGGCCGCCGGCTACCTGCAGCATCTGTCGGCCGGGCAGGTAGAGGTTCTCTCTGCCGGTTCCGAGCCGGCGGAGCAGGTGAATCCTGCGGCCGTGGCGGCCATGGCCGAGGAAGGCATCGACATCGCTGCTGCGCAACCCAAGGTGCTGACCGACGGTGCCGTCCGCGCCTCGGACGTGGTGATCACGATGGGGTGCGGGGACACCTGCCCGACCTACCCGGGCAAACGTTACGAGGACTGGGTTCTGGAGGACCCGGCCGGGCAGGGGATCGACGGTGTCCGCCCGATCCGGGACGAGATTAGGCAGCGGGTCAGCGAGCTGATCCGATCGCTCGACGTCCAGGTTGCCGCAGGCTGAGCCGGGCGACCGGTTGCCCAGGGCTCCATCGCGACGCTGCACTCAGCAGCGGTTGTCCTGACCCCTGCGTGCGGGCAGCGCCAGGAACCCGCGCACCCTCTCCAGGGCCTCGGGTAGGACCGTGTAGTGCACCCATCGACCGCGCCGGTCCCGCTCGACCAATCCTGCCTCGTGCAGTTTGCGCATGTGGAAGGACAGGGTGGGCTGGGTGACTCCCAGCGCGGCCGGAAGGTGGCAGGCGCACGCCGTCCCGGACTCCGACTCGGCGAGGTACTGCAGCAGTCGGACTCTGGTCGGGTCGGCCAGGGCCTTGAAGACGTGCGCCAGGTCTTCGGCCGGCTCCCGGGGCAACATCTCGCAGTCCGCACCGGCGCAGCACTCCTCGGCACCTGCAAGGGTCTGCGTCGTGTGCTCGGTGACCTGGGGCATCACCCCAGGTTACCCTCATATCGAGGAGCGTCCATGCGCGTTCTTCCGCCGTGGTTCTTCCGTCCGCCGGTCGGAGTGGGTGGATGGGCGCGTTGCCGTGCTGGTAAAGGCGCCTGGCCACGAATCGCGCGTCTCGACCGGCGCCGCGCAGCGTGGCCGAGCCGAAGCTGCGCTGCCACTCCAAACCCACGAAGCCGAGACCGGGGACAGTTGTGAACAGGCCCGCCCGGTGGAGCGGACTGCCGTCCTGGTCGAGGGCGCCCAGGGTCCTGAGGTAATCCACCGCCGGTCGGTAGCCGGTGGCCAGGATGAGCGTGTCGAGCTCTTCAGTGCTGCCCCCGCCCAGGTGCCGGCCCGTCCGTGGATGGCCGTGAGCAGGTCGCGACGGTCGGGCTCACGGACCTCGAAGGCTCGGCGGTAGTGTCCCGGATCGGACACGGGAGCAGTCGGTATGGCGCGTAGGGACGGGCCGGGGGGAGTCGGTCCGGGCCGGTGCGCACGAACCACCAGTGCAGATCCCGGCCGAGCAGGTTCGCTGACCCGCGAACAGGGCGGGGTGGTGTAGGTGCCGGCGTGCAGGAGGGTGCCCGTGAAGGTGTCGAGCCCGGGCAGGCGTGGCTGTAGGCGCGCCCGAAGCCTCGGGTGGCTGCGATCACGTGCTGCGCCACGATCGGCTCACGGCTAGCGGTGTGGACAGTGAAGGTGTCTTCCTCTCGGGTGAACGACTCGACCCGGTGGTCGGTGCGAATGTTGATTGACTCCAGCGTCTCGGCGTAGCGGCGTAGGTACTCGGTGACCTCGTCTCGTGGGTGGCCGAGCGTGACGGTGCTGTCGTCGGCTGGGCTGCGCTGAGTACGGCCTCTGAGCGCGAGTGCTTTGCCGGGGTGGCCGATACCACCGTGTATGTCGCAACCTCAGGGGCGCGCCGAGGGCGTCGGCAAGGCGCTCCTGTGGCGCCAGGTCAACGAGGCAGGCGGTGCCGGCCCGTGGACGCTGCAGGCCTCGATCTTCACGGAGAACCGCGCCAGCCTGGCCCTGCACCACGCCGCCCGGCTACCGAACCCAGGCGATCCGCCGCCGCATTGCGCGACTGGACGGCATCTGGCGCGACACGGTGCTGCCCGAGCGCCGCTCTGGCGTGAACTGCGGCGGTCAAGGTTCGCCCACCGACCCCTCCAATCCTTGGTTCGGTGGCTCGCTCGCGCGCCGATTCCCAGGGTATCCATAGATGGCCACCTATGGGATAGTCGTGCGTACCTTGCTCGTCACCTTCTGTTCATATAGGCAGACTTCTATGAGTCTGCTGGTGCACGACCAGCGACGGCGGGTCCTGCTCGCCGCACCCCTGATCGAAAGGAACGGCACATGTCTGTGCGACGCATGAGCATGGCACGCGCGTCCGTGGCGGCACTGGTGGCGATCACCCTTGCTGCCTGCGGCAGCGACGACGACGGTGACAACGGGACCGAGGACCAGCCTGCGGCTGCCGAGGACGATGGCCAGGCTGCCGGTGGCGAGTCCGAGGAAGGTGGATCCGAGGGTGGCGAGCTGTCTGGCGATATCGCGGTTGACGGCTCCTCGACCGTGACCCCGCTCACCGAGGCAGCGGCCGAGCTGTTCATGAACGAGAACCCAGACGTCCGTATCGCTGTGGGCACATCTGGCACCGGTGGTGGCTTCGACAAGTTCTGCAACGGCGAGACTGACGTCTCGATGGCCTCTCGAGAGGTCAAGCAGGAAGAGATTGACCTCTGTGCCGCCAACGGGGTGGAGTTCGAGGAGCTCGGCGTGGCCAACGACGGGCTGGCCATCGTCGTCAACCCAGCGAACGACTGGACGACCTGCATAACCGTTGAGGAGATCAACGCAGCGTGGAAGGACGGGTCCACCGCCACGACCTGGGCCGACATCAACTCCGACTACCCGGACGAGGCGCTCGAGCTCTACGGCCCAGGCACCGATTCCGGCACGTTCGACTACTTCACCGAGGCCATCAACGGTGAGGAGGGGAACATCACCCAGAACTACAACGACATCGGCGAGGACGACAACGCGGCCGTCATCGGTGTGTCCGGCAGTACCGGCGCGATGGCTTTCATCCCCCTGTCCTACGTCACTGCGGCCGGTGACCAGGTCAAAGCCATCGAGGTCGAGAACGAGGCCGGCGAGTGTGTCGCGCCGTCCGAGGAGACCGTGCAGGCCGGGGACTACAACCCCCTGGGGCGTCAGCTCTTCATCTACCCCTCGGCTGAGGCACTCAAGAAGCCCGAGGTCCTTGCCTTTGTCGAGTTCCACGTGGAGAACTCGGGCCCGGCAGCTGAGGCCGCCGGCTTCATCGGCCTGACCGAGGAGCAGGCCCAGGAAGCGCTCGACAAGGTGGCCAGCCTCACCGGCGGTCGCTGACCGCTGACCACAAACCCGGCATGCCAGGACCGAGGAGGCCGCCATGAGCACTGCAACGCACACCCAGTCCCCACCCGACGGAGGCCGGCAGGAGCCGGTTAGTCTGACCGCCAGCTCGCCGCGCTACGGGGAGAAGGCCGTCGTGGGGTGGCTCTTCCTGTGCGCGGCCTTCTCGGTCCTGGTCACAGCGGGGATCGTCGTGTCCCTGCTGACCCCGACCATCGAGTTCTTCAACCGGGTTGCGCCCGGCAACTTCTTCTCCGCCGAGGCATGGGCACCCTTCAACTCGAGTAACCCCGGCTATGGCGTCCTGCGACTCGTCGTCGGCACCCTGAACGTGACCCTGTGGGCTCTCCTGATCGCGATCCCCGCCGGACTCGGCGCCGCGATCTACCTCAGCGAGTACGCAAGCCGACGTGCCCGCAAAGTGCTCAAGCCGATCCTGGAGGTGCTGGAGGGCGTCCCGACGGTCGCCTACGGTGTCTTCGCACTGACTTTCGTCACCCCGCTGCTGCGGGAGTTTTGGCCCACCTTCCTGCCCGGCAAACTCGGGGAGCCGCCCGGAGTCTTCTCCGCAGCATCGGCCGGCATCGTCATGGGCGTGATGATCATCCCGACCGTCGCCTCCATTTCGCAGGACGCCATGTCCGCGGTCCCTTCAGGCCTGCGACAGGCCGCCTACGGCTTGGGGAGCACGAGAATGCAGGTCGCCACCAAGGTGGTGGTCCCGGCCGCACTGTCGGGCATCGTGGCCGGCTTCATCCTGGGCATCTCCCGCGCGATCGGAGAGACCATGATCGTCCTGCTTGCTGCGGGCGCGGCCGCAAACCTGTCGCTATGGCCGAATGACTCGGTCCTGACGATGACCACATTCATCGCGCGAACCTCAACTGGCGACATAGGCCACGGCACGACCACCTACTACACGATCTTCGCGGTCGGTGCCCTGCTCTTCGCCATGACCTTCATCATGAACATGATCAGCATCGCCCTGGTCCGTCGCTTCCGGGAGACGTACGAATGAACAGCGTGACCCGAACAGCCACGGCAAGTGCCCGCCGGACCACCGAGCTAAACCTGGAGGACGGAGCCCGCCGAGGCAAGTGGAAGGGCGAGGTCTTCCGCGCTCTGCTGATCCTCTGCCTCGTCATCGCGTTCGTGACCCTGCTCGCGGTGATCGTCCAGGCGGCGGTCAAGGGCTGGTCCCGGTTGGACTGGAACCTGATCACCCAGATGCCCTCGACGCTGGACCGTGAGACCTCGGGCATGAAGTCGGCCATCTTCGGGACGATCTACCTCATGGGGGGGTTGGTTCTCACGGTGGTCCCGATCGGTGTCTCCGCGGCGATCTTCATGGAGGAGTTCGCCGACCAGAGCAAGTGGTGGGTCCGCTTCATCGATCTCAACATCCAGAACCTCGCGGCGGTGCCCTCGATCGTCTTCGGTATCCTCGGTCTGGCGCTCATCGTGCGTGGCCCGCTGAGCCTGGGGACAGTGGCGTATGCCGGGTCCCTCACGCTGGCCATGCTCGTGCTGCCCACCATCATCCTCGCCTCCCGTGAGGCGATCCGGTCCGTGCCGGTCACCCTGCGCAACGGCTCGTTGGGGCTGGGCGCGACGAAGTGGCAGACCATCTGGCACCACGTGCTCCCGTCCGCGGTTCCCGGCATGGTCACCGGCACGATCCTGGCGCTGTCGCGGGCCATCGGTGAGACCGCACCGCTGCTGCTGGTCGGGGCGACGGTGTTCGTTACCTACACCCCGGACGGTTTCTTCGACGGCGCCTACACGGCTTTGCCGGTCCAGATCTACCAGTGGGCGAGTCGCCCTCAGGAGGAGTTCCGCATCCTGGCATCGGCGGGGGTCATCGTGCTCCTGGCCGTGCTGCTCGCGATGAACTCCGTCGCGATCTGGATCCGCAACAAGTTCACCCGTGACCTCTGATGAACAGCAACTCTCCCAAGGAGCACCCCGTGAGCAACGCCACCACCGAAACCCATAGGCCCACTGTCCGCAACCCGGGACAGGACCTTCCAAACCAGCCGTGGCCCGTCATGGAGACGCGGGCGCTCAACGTCTTCTACGGCGGTTTCCATGCCGTGCACGACGTCGACCTCGTCTTCGGCCGCAACGAGATCACTGCCCTCATCGGCCCGTCCGGTTGCGGCAAGTCAACGGTTCTGCGCTGCTTGAACCGGATGAACGACCTCGTGCCCAGTGCGCGGGTCGAGGGCACTGTGCTCTATCACGACATCGATGTCTACGGCCCCAAGGTCGACCCGATCGAGGTTCGACGACACATCGGGATGGTCTTTCAGAAGGCCAACCCATTCCCTAAGTCGATCTATGACAACGTCGCCTACGGTCCACGGGTGATCGGCATGAAGGTCGAGAGCATGGACGACCACGTGGAGCAGTGCCTGCGCTCGGCTGCACTGTGGGACGAGGTCAAGGACAAGCTCAAGGAGTCCGGGTACAGCCTCTCCGGTGGGCAGCAGCAGCGCCTGTGCATCGCCCGCGCGATCGCCACGCAACCTGATGTGATCCTGATGGACGAGCCGTGCTCCGCCCTCGACCCGATCGCCACTGGCGCGGTCGAAGACCTCATGATCACGCTCCGCGAGGACTACACGATCATTATCGTGACCCACAATATGCAGCAGGCCGCGCGGGTGTCGGATCGGACTGCGTTCTTCACTGCCCGACCGGACGAGACGACCGGCAACCGGACCGGGCTGCTCGTGGAGTTCGACAAGACCTCCAATATCTTTGGGACCCCGTCGGACAAGCGCACCGAGGACTACATCAGTGGCCGTTTCGGGTGATGGAGCTCGCGAGAGTGTCGCTGACGTCCTGGCCGCCGCGCGTCGTGGTGATCCAGTCCCCGTCGCTGCCGGCGGGCGCGATCACCGGCGATCAGGCATCCCTGTCCCTGGACTACGTCGCGGACCCGGTCACCGCGCTGCTCGAACTCGACCGCCTCGCACCCGACGCCCTGATCGTGCCCACCGATGTCGTCGGGGTGTCAGTCCCCGACCTGGTCAGCGGGGTGTGCCAGTGGTCCGAAGTGCCGGTGCTAGTCGCTCTGGGCCATGATGCCGCTGCTGCCACCGTTGCTGCTGAGGCGGTCGCCGCAGGGTGTCACGGTCTGCTGAGTGTCCCTCTGACGACAGTGGGGGTCGCGGCACGGGTCGGCGAAGTCTTGGGGCGACAGGTGCAGAGCCGTGCTCGGGGTGTGCTGGCCGTCCCCGGACTCAAGGTTGACCTCGACGGCATGCGGGTGCTCTCCCCTACGGGGCGCGAGGTCACCTTGTCCTCCTTGCAGTTTGCCTGCCTGGTGCGCCTGCTCCGGACTGCTCCGGCGTTCATGGCCACTGAGGAGTTGGCCGACGAGCTGGGCCTGCTGGGCACGAACGCAGCCGAGCGAACGCGCCAGGTCGTGCACCGGCTGCGCAGACGGCTCATCGAGGCTGGTTGCGCCACTGACCTCCTGGAGACGGTCAGGGGCCAGGGATACCGCCTGCGGGCCTAGTGACCTCCCCGAGCCCAAGCTCGACGAGCAGGTGATCCACCCTGCCCCGGATGTCTTCAGCGATCTCCCGTACCGCCTCCAGCGGCTGCCCGCCTGGGTCAGGGACGTCCCAGTCGAAGTACCTTCTACCCGGGATGACTGGACAGGCATCCCCGCATCCCATGGTCACAATCACGTCCGCAGCTCTGACCAGGTCCTGGGTGAGGACCCTGGGGTTCTGGCGAGGGATTTCCAGCCGCGCCTCCTCCAGATAGGCCAGGACGGTCGGATGAACGGCAGCTGCGGGGGTCGATCCGGCCGACTCCACCGTGATCAGATCTCCGGCGAGGTGCCGCGCCCACGCCATCGCCATCTGCGACCGGCCGGCATTGTGCACGCAGACGAACAAGATCGAGGGCACCGGCTGAAGCACGATGCCGCGTGCCGCGGCGACGCCGGCCAGACGTTCGGTGGCCAACCGGTTGGTGAGCATGGGGATGTGGCGGCTCACCTGCGAACGAGAGGACAGCTCGTCGTAGCTCTCCGCGACGTAGCGATGCACCGTGTTACGCGAGAAGGTGGTCCGGAAACGTTGCGCCAACTGATCGGCGATCCTCCTGACCACTACTGGATAGCCGGTCCAGTCAGTCTCTCGGGCCATCGGGAATCCCTGCGGAAGTCCCTCGGAGCCAGTCGACCTGGGGGCGATGATGGCGCGGAAATGCTGCCAGGAGTCCATGGTGAGGGTCACGACCTCGTCAAGCAACGCGACCAACCCGCTGTCGACCAGGACCACCAGGTGCGCCTCCAGGTCTGTAGGCGTCAGATGCAACTGGGCCGCCAGGTTTGATTTGCTGAGAGCGTGGTCCGGCTCCTGGGCCAGGAAAGAGAGCGCGAGTAGGCGCACCGGCTCAGTCAGGGCCTCGAGTTGGGTCGCGCGGTGGCGCAGCACCTCGCTGGGCCCCGGTGAACCAGTGCCCGGAGGCGTTTCCCGTGTCATCTACGTCACGAGGTCGGTGACCGTGTCGATCAGGTCAGGGTGAATCGAGTACCAAACTTCCCGACCGATGGGCTCGCGCTCCACGACCCCGGACTCGAACATCAGATGCAGGTGCTGAGAGACGGTCGGCTGCCGCAGCTCCACGGCGTCCGTCAGGGTACGCACCGTTGCCCGACCATCTGCGGTGCCCAGGATGACGCTGAGCAACTGGAGTCGGGTGGCGTTGGCCAGGACCCGAAGAGATCGGGCCACCAAAGCAGCGTGCTCCCGCTGCAGTCCCCTCGGGGCTTCGTTCGGCGCTGAGGACTCGGGCTGCCGCTGGGCATTCATAGTCATAGCCTACCGCCTATATCTGAACGGTTCTCCGGCCGAGGACCCTCCTCGACGACGACGGTCATGCGTCGCCGAGGCGCCGGTCATGGGCCGAGGATGGTGAGCCAGAGAGCCAGGGCCAGCAACGTCACGGCGAGCACGGGGATGGTCAGGACGATCCCCACCTTGAAGTAGGTGCCCCACCCAATATGCATGCCCTTGCGATCCAGTACCGACAGCCACAGCAAGGTCGCTAGGGAGCCGATCGGTGTGATCTTGGGGCCCAGGTCGGCACCGATCACTGCGGCGTAGGCCATCATCTGCCCCGTCAGCCCGGTGGTGCCCGAGGCCTCGATGCCAAGCGCGGCGATCAGCGTCGTCGGCATGTTGTTCATGACCGAGGACATCCCCGCCACGAGGAACCCGGTGCCCGTCGCGGTGGCCAGATCTCCGTGCTGGGCCAGGTTCGCGAGTAGCTGGCCCAGGTGGTCGGTCAGACCCTCGTTGCGGAGGCCGTACACGACCAGATACATGCCTAGGCTGAACACTACGATCTGCCACGGCGCAGATGTCACCACCGACCGCACGGCAATCTGAGGCTGAGCAGCAGGGATTACGGTCGTCCTGGAAGGAACTGCCTCCCCGATCAGCGGAGTGCCTCCGGTCGCCGAGGTCGCAACGAGACTCTCGCTCATGTCCGTAGCGCGCTCGACGCCGGATAGGCGGCGAAAGAGTGCCTGCGGCGGGCGCGCGGCGATGAGGGCGAGGACCAGCGCGCACAGCATGGCGACAGCGGCTACGGGCACCCCGATGGCGTCCGTCGCGAAGTAGCCGACGAGCAGGACAGCCAGAACGACCACGCCGGCGCGGAAGGTCATCGGGTCCGTCACCGCCGCCTTGGGGCGCGGCAAAGCTGACACGTCATACGAGCCCGGGATGGACTTGCGGAAGAAGAGCCGCAGCACAGCCAGACTCGCTGCCAGAGAAACCAGTGCAACGGGCACCATGACCAACGCGTAACGCGCGAAACCGATGTCGAAGAAGTCAGCGACCACGATGTTGACCAGGTTAGAAACGACGAACGGCAAGCTCGCGGTGTCGGCGATGAACCCCGTGGCGATGACAAGACCGAAGGCGACCTTCGGTTCGAACTTCAACGCCACGATCATCCCGAACACGATGGGCGTCAGGGTCAGGGCGGCGCCGTCATTGGCGAAGAGCGCGGCGATTGCGGCTCCGAGAACCACGATCAGGTTGAACAGGGCACTGCCGTTGCCTCGCGCCCACCGCGCGACGTGAAGCGCTGCCCATTCAAAGAAGCCGGCCTCGTCGAGGATGGAGCAGATGATGATGACCGCCACGAAGGTGAGAGTGGCGTTCCACACGATGTCCCACACGACGGGGATGTCTGCGAGGTGAACCACCCCGGCAAGCAGAGCGACAGTCGCGCCACCCAGGGCGCTCCATCCAATGCCCAGCCCCTTGGGCTGCCAGATCACCAGCACGAGGGTGGCAAGGAAGATGGCGACGGCGAGCAGCATCCCTCAGTCCCTCCTCGTCGCCGTGAGCATCGAGGGGTACGCAGGGCTCGTGGTGCGCAGCGAGGTGCTCGACGCCCTCCAGGATCCCGCCGTGGGGAGACAGGGTGCGCCGGTGGGACAGACACGAAGTGCCAGGGCTGTCATCAGGGAGGGCTCCAGTTCTGAAGGGTTTGAGGGCTTGGGCGCCACGACGCCCGCCAGGCATAGTGGCGGGCGAGAGTGGCTGGTGCAGCCGAGCGAGGGCGTGCCTACGCCCGCGAGTTTGCTACCGCGTAGCGGAAGCGGCGGCCATTTTGTGCGGGCGCGAGACGACCGCGGTCCTCTGTGACGCGCCGATAGCGGCATCTGAGCACGTCGCACAGGTGATCTCTCGCTCGTTGCGTAGCAGCCGTGACGGGGACCCGACTGCGTTCTGTTGGTACCGCTCCGTCTCGCGAACCGCGGCGTGCTCCAAACAGACGCCCGCGCCGCAGTGCACGCACACCGCCACAGCCCTCACCGACGTCTGGCCACCCAACTCGTGATCCCAGCAGTTCATGCAACTTCCCCTCATATCGACAGTTATCAATGCAACGTTAGCATGGCTGTATCAGGGTCGAAGTTGGACGTGCCTGCGGTAGGAGCTCGGAGGTCCTCGCAGTAGCTGGACCTTGGCGCCGGGCGCTGTCCAGTGGAGTCTCAACTACGCATGGGGGGAGCGAGCGAAACGTTGCTGTTGCAACAGTTTGTGCGCCGATGCGGGCATAACGGGTGAGTGCTTGTGGGGTGTTCTGCCGACTCGTGTCACGTCCTGAGATGCCGAGATTATGCCCAGAAATCCTGTTTCACGCGGCTGTGACCTGCGTTTCCGCAGGTCAGAGCCGGTTTCCTGATGGTCGGGGTGACAGGATTTGAACCTGCGACCTCTTCGTCCCGAACGAAGCGCGCTACCAAGCTGCGCCACACCCCGTGGCCCGTGCGGTGAAGCACGCAGCGTCGGCAATGTTAACCCAGGCCGAGCCACCGCACCGAATCGCCCTCAGACGAGGGTCAGCAAGGTGGCCTCCGGCCGGCACGCGAGGCGGAACGGGGAGTATGGCGAGGCGCCGAGTCCGGCGGACACCTCCAGCCAGCTGGCTCCGGCCGGGGCCTGGGCCGAGGGCGCGTTGTCGGCACCGGGCCACCATCGGGACAGGCCCTTGACCCGGTCCGTCCCGAGGTCGCAGTTGGTGACGAGCGCACCATAGAACGGCACGCAGACCTGGCCCCCGTGTGTGTGACCGGCCAGGACGAGCCCAGCGTCATCGGCCGTCATGGCATCCAGGACGCGCAGGTAGGGCGCGTGCGTGACGCCCACAAACAGGTCGGTCCCCGGCGAGGCCGGGCCGGCCACCTCGTCATAGCGGTCAAGACCCAGGTGCGGGTCGTCCACGCCGACGAACTCCAGCGACAGCCCGGCCACATCGAGCCGCCCACGGGCGTTGGTCAGATCCAGCCACCCGGCGGAGCGGAAGCCAGCGACCAGCTCGGCGGTCGGCAGCTCGTAGCGCACGGTCCCCGAACCGGTGCCGTGGCTGTCGCCAAAGTAGCGGAACGGGTTCTTCGGGAACGGTGCGTAGTAGTCGTTGCTCCCGAGCACGAAGACGCCCGGGATCTCGAGCAGGTCGCGGTAGGCGTCGAGGACAGCTGGCACCGCGTCCTGGTGCGCCAGGTTGTCACCAGTGGTGACGACAAGGTCCGGCTCCAGGGCCGCCAGCGAACGGACCCAGTCCGCCTTGGCGCGCTGCCCCGGCACCAGGTGCAGGTCGCTGAGGTGCAGCACCCGCAGCGGGGTGGCACCGCTTGGCAGCACCGGCACCTCGAACTCGCGCAGGGCGAAAGCCCGGGGCTCCACCACGGTGCTCCAGGCGAGCACGCCGGCCCCGAGACCGACCAGACCGGCTGCTCCACGCCATACGGTGTCCATCCCCCGATCATCGCAAACTCGAGCGACGTGGTCGCTGCCCGGTGAGAGACTGGGCCCATGACCGAGCTGAGCGACCTGAAGTCCACCCTCCGCAACGACCTGCAGGACGCGATCCGCGCCCAGGACAAGGTGCGCTCGGCGACGCTGCGCATGGTGCTGACCGCCGTCTCCAACGAGGAGGTCTCCGGCAAGGAGGCACGGGTGCTCAGCGACGAGGACGTGCTCAAGGTGGTGACCAAGGAGGCCAAGAAGCGGCGGGAGGCCGCCGAGGCCTACACCGGCGCGGGGCGCCACGAGCTGGCCGACGTCGAGCTGGCGGAGCTCGCCGTGCTCGAGGGTTATCTGCCTCGTCAGCTCGACGACGCGGCACTGGACGAGCTGGCCGCAGCAGCCGTGGCCGAGACCGGCGCGAGCAGTATGACGCAGATGGGCCAGGTCATGAAGGTGCTGCAGCCGAAGGTGGCCGGGCAGGCCGAGGGAGGCCGGGTCGCTGCCGCGGTGCGGCGGGCGCTCGGCGCCTGACTGCTAGTCCTCGTCCCCCGGCGGACCGGGGATGCCCGGGTTGCCCCTGCCGGGACCGCCCTCCTCCGGCGGGTCGGTGGGGCCCGGGTCAGCCGGTGGCTGGTCGCCCTCGTCAGGCGGGTCGGTCTCCGGCGGGTCGTCGGCCGGGGGATCGTTCGCCGGCGGCGGCGGGGCCGGCGGCGGCGGGGCCGGCGTGTTGACCGGCGGCGGCGCGACCGGGGGCGGAGGCGCCACATAGGCGGTCGAGGTGTAGACGTAGACGGTCTTGCCAGCCTTCATCATCGTGCCCGCGCCGGGTGAGGTGTAGAGCACGGTGCCCTCGGGCAGGCTCGAGCTGGTCCGCACCTCCTCGCCGATGAAGCCGGACTCGCCGAGGGTGCGGATCGCCTCTTCGAGCGTGATCCCCTTGACGTCCGGGACCGGCCGGTCCTCGCCATACAGCACCGCGTTGCTCGGCTCGTCGAACTGCTCGATCGGCTCGTCCTCCAGCGCCGTGTCCATGAGCTCCTTCCACAGCACCGCTGCGAGCTTGGAGCCGTAGAACCACCCGTCGACACGGTTGTCCCCGATCGTGAAGTCCTTGAGGTCGCCCTCGTACTTCGCTCCTGGGCTGCCGATCCAGACCGCGGTCGACAGCTTCGGGGTGAACCCGGCAAACCAGGTGTGCTTGCTCTCGTCGGCGGTCCCTGTCTTGCCGGCAGCCGGCCGGTCGCCCGCCGGGACGGCGCGGAAGCCGGAGCCCGGCAGGCTGACGACCTCCTGCATCAGCTCGGCCGTGCCGGCCGCGACGTCTGGGTCGATAACCTGCTCGCAGCCCGGCAGGTCCAGCTTGATCTCCTTGCCGGCCGAGTCGACGATCTTGGTGACCGGGACCGGGGGGCAGTAGAGGCCGCCGGCCGCGATGGTCGCAAAGGAGGTGGCGACCGTCAGCGGGCTGGCGTTGTCGGCACCCAGCACGAAGGTCGGTGCCACGCTGTAGGGGCCGGAGCCGTAGGGCTCGCCGCTGGCCGCGTGCAGCCCCATCGCGGTCATCGTGTCGCGGATGTTGCAGGTGCCGACCTGGGAGGCGAGCGTGGCGAACGCGGTGTTGACCGAGGACATCGTCGCCTTGCGCAACGTGATGACGGACTCGTGGTTGGCCCCCTCGGCGTTGCGCACCGCCCACTCTGCCTCGCCGATGCTGCAGCCCTCCTGGAAGTCCTCAGGCTCAAAGATCACCGCCGGCTGCGTGTCGCCCTCGGGGCGCGAGCCGGGCACCTCGGGGTTGGCCCAGTTGTTGTTCTCGTCGACCTGGACCGCGTCACGGATGCTCAGCGACGCCTCGATCGGGACGCCGGTGTCCAGGGCGGTCACGATCGTGAAGGCCTTGGCCACCGAGCCGATCTGGAAGCCGTTGCTGCCGCCGAATCGGTTGTCGACACTCCAGTTGACCGAGGTCTGGCTGAAGCGGTCGCGCGACTCCTGGATGTTGTATTTCGAGCTCTGGTTGAACGCCAGGACGTGACCGGTGCCGGGCTCGACCATTGCGGCGGCCGAGGCCAGCTTGTACTCGTTCTCGCGGGGGGCGAACTCCCGGGTCTTCTCCGCGATCAGCTTGGACAGGTCGGTGTCGAGCGTCGTCGTGATCGTCAGGCCCCCGGTCGTCAGGAGGGTGTCGCGCTCCTGGCGGGTGGCACCGAGGGCAGGGTTCTGCAGGAGCCACTCGGTGACGTAGTCACAGAAGTAGGGGTGTGCCGAGTTCATGCAGGAGCGCTGGCTGTCGGTCACCTCGAGGTTGATCTCGGAGTCGCGCGCCTTCTGCCACTCCGCCTCGGTGATCATGCCCTGCTCATACATCTTGTCGAGCACCACGTTGCGCCGGGCCAGGGACGCGTCGTAGTAGTTCACCGGGTCGGTGCGACCGGGGGCACGGACCACTCCCGCAAGGGTCGCCGCCTCAGCCAGGTTGAGGTCCTTGGACTTCACCCCGAAGTAGTGACGGGCTGCCGCCTCCACGCCATAGACCCGGTCGCCGTAGTAGGCGAGGTTGAGATAGCCCTCCAGGATCTGGTCCTTGGTGAGGCGCTGCTCGAGCGTCACGGCATATTTGAGCTCGCGCAGCTTGCGGACGTAGCCCTCCGTGCCGCTGCGCGCCGCCAGGGCCTTGAGCGCCTCGCTGTCCCCCTTGCGCCGGGCCTCCTCCTGAAGCATCAGCTTGACGTATTGCTGGGTCAGCGTGGAGCCACCCTGGGTCGACTCGGAGGTCGCGTTGCTCACCAGGGCCCGGGAGAGGGCGCGCAGGTCGAGGCCGCCGTGGTCATAGAAGCGCTCGTCCTCGATGGCGACCTGCGCCTGCTTCATGAAGGGGGAGATCTCGTCGAGTCCCACGATGATGCGGTTCTCCTGGGCGGGCGTGGCGATCAGGCTGCCGTTGGCGGCGACGATCCGCGACTGCTGCGCCAGCGGGTTGGACTCCAGGTCGCCGGGCAGCTCCTCGAACAGGCCGACGCCCTCGCGCGCCGCCGTGCCGCTGGCACCGACGACGGGCAGCAGGAGTCCGGCACCGATGAGGCCCATCAGCACCGAGATCGCCAGGAAAGCACCCAGCAATGAGGTGACACGGGCGAGGGAGGTGGCACGCATGGGCCTCAGAATACCTGCTAAGGCTGGGAATTAAGGGGTCGTGAGCGCCTCCGCCACGGCGCGCAGGGCAGGCAGGTCGGCGATGTCGGCGCCCGCAAGGGGCACCTGGACGGTGGCCAGTCGAGGGTTGGCGGCGGCCACGTCCCGGATCAGCCGGCGGTGCCGGGCGGCGGTCTCGGCCTGGTCGGCGTGCACCCTGAGGACGGCAGCTGTATGCCGGTCGCCGGACTCCTCGAGGGCCTCCGCGGCGTCCCTGGCCCGGTCTGCGGAGATGCGGGCGCGGCTCACGGCGACCCGGTTGAGCACCAGTCCGGCGAGGGGCATCCTGTCCCGCTCCAGGCGGTGCACGAAGAAGCCTGCCTCGCGCAGGGCGTCCCGCTCCGGGGCGGCAACCACGACGAACCTGGTGCCGGGGTCCTGCAGCAACCGGTAGGTCTCGTCGGCCCGTGCCCGGAACCCGCCGAAGACCGTGTCCATCGCAGCGACGAAGGTGCTGAGGTCGAGCAGGAACTGCTGGCCGAGCAGCTTGCCGAGGGTGGCGCCGGCGATGGACATGCCCACCCCGACCGCCCGCATCCCGAGCTTGCCCCCTGCCCGGGCCGGTGCCGTGAGGAGCCGGATGAAGCGCCCGTCGAGGAAGGAGCCGAGCCGTTGAGGGGCGTCCAGGAAGTCCAGCGCCGAACGGGACGGTGGGGTGTCCACGACGATCAGGTCCCAGGAACCTTCGGCGACCGCCTCGGTGCGCAGCTGCCCGAGCCGTTCCATCGCCATGTATTCCTGCGTGCCCGCGAACGAGGACGACACGGCCTGATAGATGGAGTTGTCGAGGATCTGCTGGGCGGTCTCCGGGTCGGCGTGCGTGAGCACGACCTCGTCGAAGGTCCGCTTCATGTCGAGCATCATCGCGTCGAGCGAGCCGCCCGCCGCAGTGTCGACCCCGACGACCGGGCGAGGGGTGTTGTCCAGCTCGGTCAGGCCGAGGGCCTGGGCGAGGCGGCGTGCCGGGTCGATGGTCAGCACCACCACGCGCCGTCCCCGCTCGGCCGCGTGGAGCGCGAGGGCGGCGGCAGTGGTCGTCTTGCCGACGCCGCCAGCGCCGGTGCACACGATCACACCGGTGGACCGGTCGTCCAGCAGGGCACCCAGGTCGAGGTCGGTCATCCTGCCCCTCCTGTGGCCTGGTCGGGCGTGACGCCCTGGGCGGCGAGCTCGGCGGCCAGGCGGCGCACCGCGTCGGACCCCACGCCCTCGGGTAGGTGGGGCAGCGTCAGGATCGGACGCCCGGACGCGACGACGGCCTCTTCGAGGGATAGCTCGAGATCGCGGCGCTCCACTGCGTCGGCGGCCGTCTGCACCAGCCCGTCGACCATCGAGGCGGACGTGCGGATGCCGACCGACTCCAGCTGACCGGCGAGGAGTTCCCGGTCGGGGTCCGTGGCGGCGACCAGGTCGACCGCCTCCCGCGCCGCGGCGTCGCGACGCTGGTTGACGACCAGCGCGCCGACCTGCAGCCCGTCGGCGCTCAGCTCGGCGACCGCGTCGAGGGTCTCCTGGACCGGCAGCTGCTCCAGGAGGGTGACCAGGTGCACCACGGTGGTCGGGGAGTGCAGCAGCGCGGAGACCGCATCGGCCTGGTTGCGGATCGGACCGACCCTGGCCAGGTCGGCCAGCTGGCCCGTGACGTCCAGGAACCGGCCGATGCGTCCGGTCGGCGGCGCGTCCACCACCACCGCGTCGTAGGCCGGGTGGTCGTCCTTGCCGCGCCGGCGCCGGGAGCCGGCGGTCTGGCCGGCGGTGCGGCGGACCGCCTCATAGATGCGGCCCCCGATCAGCACGTCGCGCACCCCCGGAGCGATCGTGGTGGCGAACTCGATGGCGCCCATCCTGTGGAGCAGGTCCCCGGCCCGCCCGAGGCGATAGAAGAGGCGCAGGTATTCCACGAGCGCGGTCCCGGCCTCGACCGACAGGCCGAGCACGTCCCCCCCGTCCAGCCCGCTGGCGACGTCGACCTCCTCGGTGCCCAGGGGTGCGACGTCGAGCACCTGACTGATGCCCTGACGTTCCTCGGTCTCGACCAGCAGCACCCGCGAGCCCTCGACGGCCAGCGCGGTCGCCAGGGCCGCGGCCACGGTCGTCTTGCCGGTGCCGCCCTTGCCCGTGACGATGTGCAGCCGCGGCTGCCCGCTCGTGCCGTGCCAGGTCACGTCGTCACCCGGGAGGTTAGGGCCGAGACCTGCTCCAGCACCGTGAGCCAGGCCTCGGAGTCGGGGTCGATGAGGTCGAAGTGGTCGGCCTCCTCCAGGACGGTCAGCTGGTCACGTCCGGCGGTGCCGCACCGGGTCAGCCACGAGGTGGACACGGCCAGCGGCACCAGCTCGTCGTGCCGCCCGTGGACCAGCCGGACCGGGACCGGAACCGGCCCGAGGTCGCACGGGTCGGCCCCGACGCTGGGTGTGTCCAGCCAGTCGGTGCCGCCCATCAGGGCGTGCGCCGCGCCGTCGTCGAGACCGAGCCGCCCCACCATCCGCAGGTCGAGGCAGCCGGCCAGGCTCACCGCGCCCAGGACCCCGCTCGCCTCCGGCCGGTGCAGCAGCCACACGGCCAGGTGTCCGCCGGCCGAGTGCCCGACCAGCAGCACGTCGCCGGGCAGGTCATCGTCCTCCCGCACCGCCGCCAGCGCGCGGGCGACGTCGTCCCCGGGGGCGGGCCAGGTCCCTCCGGGCATCCCGGTGCGGTGATACTCGGGCAGCGCCACGGCCAACCCGGCGTCGGCCAGGGCGGCGGCCATCGGGCGCAGGTGCTGGCGGTCCCACTCGGCCCGCCAGAAGCCCCCGTGGACGAGGACCACGGTGACCGTGGCTCCGGCCGGTGACCACACGTCATACGCCTGCAGCGGCGCGGGCCCGTAGCGCTGTGTGCGATCGGGCTCGCGGGCCGTTGGGCTCAGGACTGCGCGGGACACAGGGACAGTGTGACTCACGGCGCTGACCGGTTCCTGCCGGGGCGGGGGGAGTTGGTACGGTCCGTCCATGGCAACGTCGCCGCACCACGGGCATGCTCCCGAACACGTCATCATCGTCGGAGCCGGCATGGTGGGGCTGTCCACCGCCTGGTTCCTCCAGCAGCGGGGGGTGCAGGTCACCGTCCTGGAGAGATCGACGGTCGCCGCTGGCTCCTCGTGGGGCAACGCCGGGTGGATCACACCCGCGATGGCGATCCCGCTCGCCGAGCCCGCGGTGCTGCGTTATGGCCTCAAGTCGCTGCTCGATCCGTCGGCACCGCTGCATGTGCCGGTGCGGGTCGACCCTCAGCTCTGGAAGTTCCTGCTCGGCTTCACCGCGCGCTGCACGGGCGGGATGTGGCGCAAGACGATGGCCGGTCTGGTGCCGCTCAACGTGCAGGCGCTGGATGCCTACGACGAGCTCGAGTCGGACGAGGGGCTGTCCACGCGACTGGCCTCGGGACCGATCCTGGCGGCCTTCCGGGAGGACGAGCACGCCGACGGCTTGCTGCGTGAGTTTGAGCAGATCCGTGAGGCCGGCCTGGAGCTGGAGTTCAGCGACGTGGGGGCCGCGGAGATCCACGAGCTGGCCCCCGTCGTGGCGCCGAGCGTCAGCCGTGGCATCCGCATCGACGGCCAGAAGTTCATGAACCCGGGGCAGTATGTCGAGGCGCTGGCCGAGGCGGTCCGCGCCCGTGGCGGAGAGGTCCGGGAGGGCGCCGAGGTGCAGCTGCTGCGGCACGGGCAGGGAGGCATCTCGGTCGAGGTGGTCGGGTCGGCGCCGGTGCAGGGTGACGCCGTGGTGCTCTCGACCGGTGCCTGGCTGCCCGACCTAGCCAAGCCCTATGGCGTGCGCACCAGCCTGCGTGCGGGCCGGGGCTACTCCTTCTCGGTCGACCAGCCGGCCGAGGGGATGCGGGTCGCCAACCCGGTCTACTTCCCCTACGAGCGCATCGTGTGCACCCCGCTGGAGGGCACCAACCAGATCCGGATGGGCGGGACGATGGAGTTCCGGCGCGCCGACGAGCCGCTCGACGTCAAGCGCATCGAGTCGATCGCCACCAACGCGGCGCCGCTGGTGCAGGGGCTGGACCTGGCCGACCGCCATGACGAGTGGGTCGGTGGCCGACCGGTCACCGTCGATGGCTTGCCCCTGGTCGGCCCGACCGACGCACCGGGGGTGTGGGTGCACGGCGGGCACGGCATGTGGGGCATGTGCCAGGGCCCCGCGACCGCGCGGTTGCTCGCCGAGGAGATGACCACCGGCGTCGTGCCCGCGGCCCTCCGCCCATTGCGCCCCACGCGCTGAGGATTAGAGTTCGGGGCATGGCTAACTGGGAATACGCAACCGTGCCGCTCATCGTGCACGCCACCAAGCAGATCCTCGACCAGTGGGGCGAGGACGGCTGGGAGCTCGTCCAGGTCGTGCCCGGCCCCGACGGGACCAACCTGGTCGCCTATCTGAAGCGGGAGAAGTCGTGAGCGCCGTCGAGGACCGGCTGACCGCTCTCGGCCACACCGTGCCCGAGGTCGTCCCGCCGGTCGCCGCCTATGTCCCTGCCGTCCAGCAAGGTGAGCTGGTCTACACCTCCGGGCAGCTGCCCATGGTGGACGGCACGCTGCAGGCCGCTGGCAAGGTCGGTGAGGGCGAGGGTCTGGTCGACCCCGCGGAGGCCAAGCGCATGGCCGAGATCTGTGCCCTCAACGCCATCGCCGCCGTCAAGTCGGTCGTCGGTGACCTGGACCGGGTCACCCGCGTCGTCAAGGTCGTCGGCTTCGTCGCCAGCGACCCGGCCTTCACCGGTCAGCCCGGCGTCGTCAACGGCGCCAGCGAGCTGCTCGGCGCGGCCTTCGGCGATGCAGGGGTGCACGCGCGCTCAGCCGTCGGCGTGGCCACGCTGCCGCTGGACACCCCCGTCGAGGTGGAGATCACCGTCGCCGTCTCGAGCTGAGACCGGTGAGTGAGCCTCTCGTGGCGTCGTCGCACCGCGACTTCCCCATGCCGGAGCGGCTTGTGCCGCACGCGCGCGAGTGGCTCGAGGCCGCGCCCGCTCATCCCGCCCCGTCGACCGCAAAGCTGTCGGCCACCGTCATGCTGCTGCGCCCGGGAAGGGGCGGGCCTGAGGTCTTCGTGCTGCGCAGGGCCAGCACGATGGCGTTCGCCCCGGACATGCTGGCTTTCCCCGGTGGCGGGGTCGATCTGCGCGACGCCGACCCCGACGTGCCGTGGGCCGGTCCGTCACCGCAGGAGTGGGCCGACCGGCTGCGCACCACCGTCGATCGCACCCGGGAGCTGGTCATCGCTGGCGCTCGCGAGGTCTTCGAGGAGTGCGGAGTGCTGCTGGCCGGCCCCGACGCCGACTCCGTCGTGGCGGACCTGACCGCCCCCGAGTGGGACGACGAACGGGACGCGCTGCTGGCCCGGGAGCAGTCCTTCGCCGAACTGCTCATCCGACGCGGCCTGGTGCTGCGCACCGACCTGCTGGCGCTACGGGCGCACTGGATCACCCCGGAGTGCGAGCCCAAGCGCTATGACACGCGCTTCTTCGTGGCCCGCCTGCCCGAGGGCCAGGTCGCCGACGACCGCTCGTCCGAGGCCGCTCTCGTCCGGTGGGCCACGCCCGCGACGCTGATCGCTGAGCACGAGCGGGGCGAGCTGACCATGCTGCCGCCGACCCGCGTGATGTTCGAGCAGCTGTCGCGCGCCGCGGACCTGACGTCCGCGCTCACGGCCAACGGCGCGGTGTGGCCGGTCATGCCGGAGCCTGTCGAGCACTCCGGTGCGCTGTGGATGCGCAGCCCGGTCGACGAGTTCGGCAACGGGGTCCCTTCGGTGACTGAGGGGTCGCGATGACGCCCTGGCGCGGTGGGCCGATCCACGAAACCGTGACGTGTCGCCTCTGCCCCAACCCGGGCCCGATGACGCTTGAGGGGACCAACACCTGGATCATCAGCGCTCCCGGCGCCGACGAGGCCGTCGTCATCGACCCCGGCCCCCTCGACGAGGAGCACCTGCAGCGCGTCCTGGGAGACGTGGCCGCGCGCGGCGCCCGCGTCGGCCTCGTGCTGGTCACCCACGGCCACTGGGACCACGCCGAGTCCCTGGAGCGCTTCGCCGAGCTGACGGGTGCACCGGTGCGCGGCAACTGCCCCGGTGCCGAGCCGGTCGCCGACGGTGAGGCCTTCGACGTCGGTGGGGTGCGCATCACCTGCGTGCTGACCCCGGGTCACACGATGGACTCGGTCTGCTTCCTGCTGGAGCAGGACCGCATCCTGTTCACCGGCGACACGATCCTGGGCCGGGGCACCACGGTGGTGGCTCACCCCGATGGCCAGCTGGCGGCATACCTCTCGTCGTTGGAGACCCTCGCCGGGCTGGCCAGCGGGGGAGCGGTGACCACGCTGGCCCCTGGGCACGGACCGGTGCTCACCGATGCCAGCGGCACGGTCGAGGACTATGTCGCGCACCGCCGGGAGCGGCTCGTCCAGGTGCAGGAGGCCGCACGGGGCAGCGAGAACCTTCCGCGGACCGAGCTGGCCGACGCCGTCGTCGCGAGCGTGTATGCCGACGTGCCGCGTGAGGTGTGGCCCGCGGCCCGGCAGAGCGTGCTGGCCCAGCTGGACTACCTCGAGCTGGGGGTCTAGCCCCGATCCAGCCACAGCTCTGGGTCTTGGTGAGCGTCGCTCAGCGTGAGCGGCGGCGCAGGCGGTCGAGGTCGATCAAGGTCACCGACTTGGCTCCCAGGACGAGCCAGCCGCGGGTGGCGAAGTCGGCCAGGGCCTTGTTGACCGTCTCGCGGGAGGCACCGACCAGCTGGGCGAGCTCCTCCTGGGTGAGGTCGTGGGCCACCTTGATGCCGGTGTCGGTGCGCTTGCCGAAGCGGACGGACAGGTCCAGCAGTGCCTTGGCCACGCGGCCCGGCACGTCCGTGAAGACCAGGTCAGACATGTCCTCGTTGGTGCGGCGCAGGCGGCGCGCGAGACCGGCCAGCATCATCATGGCGACGGCGGGGTGCATTTCGAGGAAGGCCCGCAGGTCGGCGTTGCCCAGGCCCAGCAGCTCTGCCTCGGCGACGGCGCGAGCGCTCGTCAGCCGGGGGCCGGGGTCAAACAGGCTCAGCTCGCCGAACATCTCGCCGGGGCCGAGCACCGAAAGCAGACTCTCTCGACCGTCACCGCTGGTGCGGGCCAGCTTCATCTTGCCGTTGACGATCACATAGAGCGAGTCACCCGCATCTCCCTCCTCAAAGACCGATTCGCCGCGCGCCAGGCGAATTGGCTCCATCGAGTCGGCGAGCCGCATCGCGGTCTCGTCGTCCAGGGCCGCAAACAGCGGTGTCTTCTTCACGACTTGACGGTCCACGTGGGTCATCCTGCCACTAAGGGCTCCAGTTGTGTCGAGTGTCGGCCCGGATGTCTAAGGTTGACAGTGTGACCGAGCCTGCGCAGACGCCCACTGGTGAGACCCCGCTCGCGCTCACCCGCCGGGCCCGCAAGATGCACCGCCTGCTGGCCCAGCGCTACCCCGATGCCCGCGCCGAGCTCGACTTCACCAACCCCTTCGAGCTGCTGGTCGCCACCGTCCTGTCCGCGCAGACGACGGACGTGCGGGTCAACCTGGTCACCCCCGAGCTCTTCCGCCGCTATCCCGATGCCCAGGCCCTCGCGGGCGCTGACCGCATCGACGTGGAGACGATCGTCGCCTCCACGGGCTTCTTCCGCGCCAAGACCGACTCGCTGCTGCGCCTGGGGGCCGCTCTCGTCGAGGACCACGGCGGGCAGGTGCCGCACCGGATGGCGGACCTGGTCAAGCTCCCGGGCGTGGGGCGCAAGACGGCCAACGTCGTGCTGGGCAACGCGTTCGGCGTGCCCGGCATCACGGTGGACACCCACTTCGGCCGGTTGGTCCGCCGCTTCGGTTGGACGGCGCTGGAGGACCCGGTCAAGGTCGAGCACGCGGTCGGCGCCCTCATCCCGCGCCAGGAGTGGACGCAGCTGTCGCACGTGCTGATCTTCCACGGGCGGCGCACCTGTCATGCCAAGCGGCCCGCGTGCGGCGCGTGCCCCGTGGCCAGGCTCTGTCCCTCCTATGGCTTGGGGGAGACCGACCCTGTCAAGGCAGCGGCGCTGGTGCGGACGGAGCCACCGCGATGAGCTCTCCGCTGTGGCTGGGCCGGATGGCGGGGGAGGCCGCTGGCATCGTGATCGGTGAGGGCGACCGGCTGCGGCCCCCGGTGGGACAGCCCGGTGCCCGACGCTCGGCGGTGCTGCTGCTCCTTTCCGACGTGCAGAGCGGTGCGCAGGACGCCCCTGGCAGCGGGGCTTCGGCCGGGGTGATGTCCGGGGACGATGCCCCTGCCGCCTCCGCCATCTCGATCCTGCTCACCGAGCGGGCCCACCACCTGCGCTCGCACCCGGGGCAGGTGTCGTTCCCCGGAGGGCGCAAGGAGGCGAGCGACCCGGACCTGGTCGCAACCGCCCTGCGGGAGACGCACGAGGAGGTCGGCGTCGATCCGGACAGCGTGGAGGTCGCCGGCATGCTGCCACCGCTGCACCTGGAGGTGAGCTCGCATGACGTCTCACCGGTCCTGGGCTGGTGGCGCCACCCCGGGGCGGCGTGGGCGCGGGACCCAGGAGAGGTCGCCCGCGTGCTGCAGGTGCCGGTGGCCGACCTGGTCGACCCGACCAACAGGTTCAGCGCGAGTCACCCGAGTGGCTGGGTGGGGCCTGCCTTCCAGGCGCAGGGGCTGGTGGTGTGGGGCTTCACCGCGATCCTGCTGGACGGCGTGCTGCGGCTGGGCGGCTGGGAGCTCCCGTGGGACAGGGCTGACGTGCGTCCTGCCCCGATCACCGGGCCGCGCGCACGTTGAGTTTCTGCTGAGCTCGCGCCGCGACTACAGGTAGAGCGTTGCGAACCACGCCAGCCCAAGGGCGACGAGCGCAGTGCCCGCGATGAACACGCTCACACCACCCCGGGCAAGGAACCAGGCCAGCAGCGCGATGACGACAAGCGAGGACACGACGGCAACCTGCCCGATCGCGGTCCCAAAACCGTCATCGTCCGCCGGCTTGGTCTCCAGGAGCAGGGAGACCCCGAACCAGAGCGGGATGAGCGCGATGGCGGCGCCCACGACAGCGACCACGGTGGCCCATGGGGGAGACCACCCGCGCCGCCGATCAGGCGGTGCGGTGGTGCCGACAAGGTCCGCAGGTGGGGACATGGTGCCTATGCTCGTCGCGCGCTGCAGGCTGCGCAAGCGGCAGGAACAAGGCCGCCCCGGACCGATGGTCACGTCGGGTGTCCGGCGTGCCAGGACCGGCTGCGGTCGCTCGAGCGGCGCGTCTTAGGACTGGGGCGTCTCCGCGCCCGCCGCGGGCTTGAGGGAGGCCTTCAGGGTGTTGACGGTGGTCTGGGCGTCGTTGATCGCCTGGACCGGCTTGGGCTGGACCTGCTTGAGGGCCTTGATGCCGATCAGCGCGAGGATGGCGATGATCAACAGGAGCACGCCGGAGACGATGAGCAGGCCGGCCCACAGCGGCAGCCCGGCCGCCTCGATGCCCCACGCGGCCGCAAACAGCAGCAGGCCGAGCATATAGAGGGCGAGCACCCCGGCGACGGCGAGCATGGCCCCGCCCTTGCCGGCGCGGCTGACGCTGGTGGTGACCTCGGACTTGGCGAGTTCGATCTCGCCGCGGACGATCGAGGACAGATCGTTGGTCGCGTCGGAGACGAGTTGTCCGATGGTCCGCTCAGGGGTCTGGTTGCCGGTCGTCATAGGCAGAACACTAACGGGTGAGCTGCTGCGGCACAGGTCGGTGCGGTGGGGAACACGTCGGCGACGGGCAGGACCAGGGCGGGACTCACCAGCCCAGGCGGTGCCGGACATGGGGGTGCCCACCCGACACCCCCTGTTCGTGTCGGGTGGGCACCCATTCGACTCCGGTCCCGTGACAGCCGGTGCGCCGCGCTCCGAGGGAAGTGGACTGCGGCCGCGTGTCGATGGCTCCAGTCTGCCGGGGGAAGTCTCTTTAGCGGCCCCCAGAACGGTAAGTTCTTGGCAAAGGTTTCCGGGGTTCAGCGCATCAGCCCTCAGAACCGCCCGTGCCGGCAGGGTCCAGGCCGGTCTTGATCAGGTCCATGACCGAGCTGTCGGCCAGTGTGGTCACGTCGCCGACCTCGCGCTTTTCTGCGACATCACGCAGCAGTCGGCGCATGATCTTGCCCGACCTGGTCTTGGGCAGCTCAGCGACCACGAGGATCTGGCGCGGCTTGGCGATCGGCCCGATCTCCTTGGCCACGTGGTTGCGCAGCTCGGCCACCAGCTCGGCACCCTCGCCTTTCTCGTCGGCCTCCGAGACGGCCTCTGAGCGGAGGATGACGAAGGCGACCACGGCCTGACCGGTCATCGCGTCGGTCGCGCCGACGACGGCGGCTTCGGCGACCTTCGGGTGGCTCACCAGCGCCGACTCGATCTCGGTGGTGGAGAGCCGGTGCCCCGAGACGTTCATGACGTCGTCGACCCGGCCCAGCACCCACAGGTTGCCGTCGGTGTCCTTCTTGGCTCCGTCACCGGCGAAGTAGAGCCCCGGGAAGCGGGCCCAGTAGGTCTCCTTGTAGCGCTCCAGGTCGCCCCAGATGCCGCGCAACATGGCCGGCCACGGCTTGCGGATGACGAGGTAGCCACCGGAGCCGTCGGGCACCGACTTGCCCGTCTCGTCCACCACGTCGAGTTCGACGCCAGGGATCGCCAGCTGGGTCGAGCCCGGGCGCGCCGCGGTCACACCGGGCAGCGGGCTGGCCATGATGGCGCCGGTCTCGGTCTGCCACCAGGTGTCCACGATCGGGGTGCGGTCGCCACCGATGACGCGGCGGTACCACATCCACGCCTCAGGGTTGATCGGTTCGCCGACCGAGCCGAGCAGGCGCAACGAGGACAGGTCGTGGGCGTTGGGGAACTCCTCGCCCCACTTCATGCAGGCGCGGATGGCGGTGGGGGCGGTGTAGAAGACGCTGACCTTCTTGTCCGCGATGATCTCCCACCAACGACCCTTGTGGGGGGTGTCGGGCGTGCCCTCATACATCACCTGGGTGGCGCCCAGGGCCATCGGCCCATAGACGATGTAGCTGTGCCCGGTGACCCAGCCGATGTCGGCCGTGCACCAGTAGACGTCGGTCTCCGGGTGCACGTCATGGACCACGTGCGAGGTATAGGCGCACTGGGTCAGGTAGCCACCGGTGGTGTGCAGGATGCCCTTGGGCTTCCCGGTGGTGCCCGAGGTGTAGAGGATGAACAGCGGGTGCTCGGAGTCGAAGGACTCGGCCTCATGCGTGGGCTCGGCCGCCTCCAGCGCTTCGTGCCACCAGTGGTCGCGCCCCTCGGTCCAGTCGACCTCCGACCCGGTCCGGCGGATGACCAGAACGTGCTCGATGGTGGTCTCACCGGAGATCGCGTCGTCGACAGCGGGCTTGAGTGCGGACGGCTTGCCGCGGCGGTAGCCGCCGTCGGCGGTCACCACGACCTTGGCCTCCCCGTCGGCGATGCGACTGCGCAGCGCGTCGGCCGAGAAGCCGCCGAAGACGACCGAGTGCGGGGCCCCCAGCCGGGCACACGCGAGCATCGCGACCACGGCCTCCGGGATCATTGGCAGATAGATCGCCACCCGGTCGCCCGTCTGGACACCCAGCTCGACCAGCACGTTGGCCGCGCGCTGCACCTGGTCGTGCAGCTCGGCATACGTGATGTCACGGGTGTCTCCGGGCTCGCCGATGAAGTGCAGCGCGACCCGGTCGCCGTTGCCGGCCTCGACGTGCCGGTCCACGCAGTTGACCGCGGCGTTGAGTCTGCCGCCGATGAACCACTTGGCCACCGGCGCCTCAGACCAGTCGAGCACCTCACCGAAGTCCGTGTCCCAGGTCAGGTACTTGCGCGCCTGGTCGGCCCAGAAGGCATCGCTGTCGGCGGCCTGGTCGTAGAGCTCCTGGGTGCCGTTGGCCGCAGCAGCGAACTCGTCGGCGGGTGGGAACGTCCGGTCCTCCTGCAGCAAGTTGGACAGTGTCTCTTCGGCCACGGGTCTCTCCTTCGCAGTGTGGTGCTTTGTCCTGACAGCCAACACGCTCCCCGCCTGACAGGCAACAGGGTCCGCCACGCACGGCGGCGACCGGTAGCCATCTAGGGGCCAACGGTCGCCGCGTCGGGTGGGCAGGGCGGTCTCGTGATCGCTATCCGCCGATCTGGTTCACCACCTGTGGCCGACGTCGACCACGAGCCGGGCTCCGTCACCGGGACCGTCCAGCACAAGGACTCGGTAGGGCAGGCGGGCCCGCACCCCCAGCCCGAAGGTCGTCTGGCCCTCGAAGCTGCCGGCCATGGCCACCTGGCGGAACGTGCTCCAGCCGCTGACACCCACCAGGCGCTTGGAGTTCGACGGCGTGTAGGTCGCGTTGCCCGCGTCGTCATAGGCCGGCGCCCGCAGCACGATCTGCAGGGCGGCACCCCCGTCGAGCGCGATCTTCGCACCGGAGCCGGGCGCCCGGAGCACATCGACGTAGCGGACGTCGTAGGTCAGCGACGCGGGCACCTCGTCCACATCGATCACCATGCGGTCGAAGCAGGCGTGCCGACCGGCACGGACGTTGTCCACGGTGCCGGAGGTGCCGGCGGTGCCGTTGGTCCGGGGCAGCGAGCCCCAGTAGATCCCGCAGTAGGGAGCGCTCTGGAGCCCGACGCTGACGCCGACGCCGGCGAGCTGGGTGTGGCTGACGCTCGGACCAGAAGCGAGGGCCGGGGCGCCCAGCCCGAGGGCCAGGACTGCGGCCAGGGCTGCGCCGGTGCGCCGTGCTGCGTGTCGTGTGGTGTGCATGACGATCCTCCTTGTGGGTGTCGGGTCGTGGGCCCCTTGCGTGCTGGTCCGTGCCCGTTGTCTGCCTGTATGACGCCGGTGCGGGGGCGTCGGTTGGTGCACCTACGCTGAGTGCGTGAGTCAGAGCACGGGTGTCGCTGGTCAGGTGCAGTCACTGCTGGGGCTGCCCGGCGTCACAGAGGCGGTGGAGGAGGCTCGCGAGGCCTGCACCCAGCTGCGCTGGCACCAGGCGCTGCGCCGGCGGATCCCGGAGGCAGCTGCGGAGTCGCGGGTGCGCGGGTCGGCCGCCACCGCGCTGCTTGAGGGCTCCGAGCCGGCGGGCTCCCAGGGCACGGTGGTGCTGGTGCGCGACCTCGTCCGCGGCGCGGCGTCGTGGCCCAAGGAGCCGGACCCGGTGGAGCGAGTGTTGAAGGCCGCCGTCCAGGTGACCGCGGCGACCGAGTCGGCCGGGCCGTCGTCGCTGGCGAGCCCGGCCCAGCTGCTGGCCCGGCTGCACGTCGCTGCCTCGGCGGACCTGCTGCCACCGGCCCAGGTGGGCAGGCCACGGGGCCGCGGTGAGGCGTGCCCAGAGTTCGCCGACCTGGGGCCAGCCCCTGCTGCGGAGGAGCTGCCGGAACGGCTCGACGCGCTGTATGACCTGCTCCGGTCGGTGCAGGCAGGCACGTCTGCCCTTGCGGTCGCGGCGCTGGCGCACGCGGAACTGGTCACCGTGCGCCCGTTCGTGACGGGCAACGGCCTGGTGGCTCGGGCACTCGAGCGGGTCGTGCACCGGGTGGGCGGCCTGGACCCGACGGGTGTCGCCGTCCCCGAGCTGGGCCACAGCCAGAAGGTGGGCGCGGACTACCGAGGTGCCCTCACGGCATACTCCGAAGGTGGCCTTGAGGGAGTCAGGCTGTGGCTGCTGCACTGCGCCGAAGCCGCCGTGACCGGCGCCGGAGCCGGCACGGTCATCGCGGACGCCGTCCTCGCGGGTCGGCTGGCGCCAGGGTCTTCCCAAACCACCTGATCGGCGGGCACAATAGACCTAGCAGAGGCCTTGGGTCGCTGCCGGCGGTGACTATCCGGGCACCCACGCGCGGGCAGTCCACTGATGGACCGTTCGAGGCCCGGCTTGCCGGTCCCGACAACACGATGCACGCACTGTTCACCGGATGGCCACCGCTGCGGACGACGCCCCCATGGGGCGTCGTCCCATCTCGGGCCCTCGCCGCGCGGCGAATCGGCGAATCAAACGTTATGGCTTTGGTAAAGGGCCGGTTTAGCGAAGGTAAGTCAGTGGTGAGGCGGAAGGAATCCTGTGCCGTGGGCCAGGGGCCGCTGTAGCGCCCCTGTTCCATACGCTGGCAGGTTGCTCCTGCGGCGGCGCGTAGTGCATACTTGTCAGTACAGCGCTCCCCGCAAGGGTTGCAGCGCGGGCGTCGCTGGGTCATCCCCCCCTGACCTGCGACGTCGACGGCCCCCGCTCCCCCCGCGGGGGCCGTCCCCTTTCCCGGCAAGCGCGTTGCCGATGAATTCTGGCAAGCGCATTGCGGGGACTCGCCCCATCTGTCGGATATCTCGGCGCTTTCCACAGCCCACCGCGACACCGCCACCCAGTCCACAGCCCGAGCTCAGGTGCTGTCGCTGCCCTGGCCTGGTTGCCAGGGTGGACTGATGGGGAGAAGGCAGAGGGGACACCGGAGCGGGACACGACCTGCGGATCAGGCTGAGGGCGGTCTGGTGCTGGGCGTCCTGGGCGGTTGCGGGGGCGTGGGAGCGAGCGCTCTGGCCACAGCATGCGCGGTGCGTGCTGCGGCGGCCGGTCTGGACGTGGTCCTGGTGGATGGCAACCCGTGGGGCGGCGGTCTCGACATCATGGCAGGACTGGACGTGGAGCCGGGCCTGCGCTGGGCCGACCTGGGCGGGGTGCTCGGTGACGTCGACCCCGGGCGCTTGGTCGACGCCCTGCCGGTGGGCCCGGAGCGGGTGCGGTGCCTGTCGTGGGGAGCAGATCCCCCGGACTCCGCCTCGTCCGACCCAGAACCGGTGCTGTCCGCGCTGCGCCGTGCGGCGGGGCTGGTCGTGCTGGACCTTCCGGGTCCGGCTCCCGGCCTGGCTCATCAGCAGTGGTGGGGGTCGTGCGACGAGCTTGTCCTCGTCGTCGAGGCCTCCGTCGTGGGTATCGGTTCGGCAACGGCGATCGCCGCAGAGGCGCATCAGCTCACCGGGGTCGTCCTGCGCTCACCGTCGGTGCTTGAGGACGCCGAGCTGCAGACCGCGGTCGGGGCTGCGGTGCTGTCGAGGCTCGGTGACGACAGCACGGTCCATCGGTGCCTGGAGCGCGGCGACCCGGTCGGTGCGCAGCCGGGGCCGTTGTCCGATGCAGCTGACGAGGTGCTCGTGGCGGTCCTGCCGGGCCTGCGAGCCGCATGAGTGCTGTGGACCAGCCGCGCTCAACAGCGGCCAACGACCTGGTGTGGCAACACATCCGAGGCGGCCGACCGCCGTCAGAGGACGCCGTCACAAGCATCGCCGAGCAGGATGCTGTCCGCCTGGGCAGCGCAGGCGTGGACTCGCTGCGCCGAGAGCTGCGCGGCGAGGTGCTGGGCGCAGGTCCGCTCGAGCCGCTGCTGGCCGACCCCTCCGTCACCGACGTCCTGGTCAACGGTGTGGACGGAGTGTGGGTGGATCGCGGTGAGGGGCTGCAGCAGGAGACGGTCCGTTTCAGCGACGCCGCCAGCGTCAGGCGGCTGGCAGTGCGCCTTGCGGCGGTGGCCGGGGCCCGGCTTGACGATGCTTGCCCGTGGGTGGACGGACTGTTGCCAGGGGGAGTGCGGCTGCACGGCATCCTCCCTCCACTCGTGGCTGACGGCGCCCATCTGAGCCTGCGGATCCCGCGGCGGGTCAGCCCGGACCTGACCGCGCTCCAGGGCCTCGGCATGTTTGACGATGATCTCGCCGCGGTGCTGCGTCGTGTCGTCCAGCGACGCGTGTCGTTCGTGATCACCGGAGGCACCGGGTCGGGCAAGACCACCCTGCTCGGCGCCATGCTCCAGGCGGTGACCCCCACCGAGCGCATAGTCCTGGTCGAGGACGTGCGCGAGCTGTCGGTGGAGCACCCCCACGTGGTCCGGTTGCAGGGTCGCACGGCCAACGTGGAGGGCCGCGGCGAGGTGACCCTCACGACCCTGGTCCGTCAGTCGCTGCGGATGCGCCCCGACCGGTTGGTGGTGGGAGAAGTCCGGGGAGCAGAAGTCAGGGAGATGATGAGCGCTCTCAACACCGGGCATGAGGGCGGCGCAAGCACATTGCACGCCAACGCGATCGCTGATGTGCCGAGCCGTTTTGAGGCCCTGGGAGCCCTGGCCGGCCTGCCCGCCGAGGCCGTGCACGCGCAGTTGGCGAGCGCGATCAGCGTCGTGATCCACCTGGCCCGGCACGAGGGGCGCCGGGCCGTCCGCGAGATCGGTGTCATCAGGCGCGCACCAGCAGGCCGGTTGGCCGAGGTCGTCCCCGCGCTCGTGGCTGGTGTCCGCCTCCCCGGCTGGACCGATCTGTCCACCCTCCTTGAGCTCGAGGTCGATCCATGACGACGCTCGGCGCGTTGCTCCTGGCGCTGGCCGTGGTGGTGTGGCCGGCGCGCCCGAGCGCACGGGCGGTCCGGTCGCGACTTCGTGGGCCTGCCTTCCTTGGTGACAAGCACACTCCCCGCCTGGGAGAACGGGCGAGGCGGTTCGGCCGGCGCCTGGGCCTGCTCGGATCCCGTAGTGCAGGAGACACCGGCCAGTGGCTGAGCGTGCTTGATGAGCTCTCCGCCTCTCTGCGTGCCGGGCTGCCAGCGGGTGAGGCGCTCGCGATGTCAGTGACGACCAGCCCACCGACAGTGCGCACCGTCCTGCTTCCGGTGCTGGAGGCAGTCCAGGATGGGCGACCTGGTGCCGTCGCGTGGCTGCGGGCCGCCCGGTCCGCCACGGGCGGAGAGCTCGAGCTCGTGGCTCGGTCCTGGGCGATCAGCGAACAGCTCGGGGCGCCTTTGGCCGATGCGGTGGAGAGCGCCGCCCGCGGACTGCGCGACGAGCGGGCGCTGCGCGGACGTCTCGACGCGGCCACCGCCGGGGCCCGGACCACGGCCAACATCTTGACGCTGCTGCCGGTGGCTGGGGTGGGCATCGCGCTGCTCATGGGGATCGGGCCTGCCGAGCTCTATGGCTCGGTCCCCGCCCTGGTGAGCCTTGCTGCCGGAGGGCTGCTGATCGCCGTCGGGCGGGTCGTGGTCACCCGGATGATCCACTGGGTCACGGCGGCGCCGTGACACTTGCTGCCCCCTCCTCCCTCGCTGCCGCCGTCCTCGTCGGGCTCGCGGTCCTGGTCTGGCCGGGCCGGGGTCGCTCACGCGGTTTCGTGGCAGCAGCGCGTGGGCAGCAGAGCGCCCGACGCGCCTTGCGCACGCTGTGGTCCCGTCGCCGTGAGCATCCCGTCGAGCTGACCCTCCCGGACGTCCTGGACCTGGTGGCGCTTGCTCTCGATGCCGGGACGAGCACCGTCGGCGCCCTTCGCGCGGCGGGCGACCGGCTGCCTGGGCAAGGTGGCATGGAGCTGCGCACGGTGGCTGCCGCGCTGGAGTGGGGTCTGCCGGACGAGGCCGCGTGGGGATCCGCGCCGCCGCGGTGGGAGCCCGCCGGTCGCGCACTGCGCCTCGCAGCCCGCGCCGGGGTGCCGCCGGCGGGCCTGCTGCGCCGTGCTGCCGACGACCTCAGGCGAGAACGGCTCGGGCAGGTCGACACCGCGACGGCCCGGCTCGGCGTGCGGCTGGTCCTGCCGCTCGGTCTGGCCTTCCTGCCCGGCTTCCTTCTGACGACAGTCGTCCCGGTGGTGCTGGCCCTGGCAGGAGCACTCCTCGCGGGAGGGCCGATCCTGGCGCGCTAGTGGTGGTGCGGTCCCGACCGCCTGGGAAGGACCTGGGCTCTAGAGGATCACGCCGGGGTTGAGGAGGCCATCCGGGTCGAGGGCTGCCTTGATCGCAGCGGTCATCTGCATCACGTCGGCCCCGACCTGGTCGGGGAGCCAGCCCTTCTTGAGGCGGCCGACGCCGTGCTCGCCCGTGATGGTGCCGTCCAGCGCGATCGCCAGGTCCATGACCTGCCCGAAGGCCAACTGGGCCCGTTGAGTCTGATCGGCGTCGGCGGGATCGAAGACGATGAGTGGGTGGGTGTTCCCGTCGCCGGCATGGGCCACCACAGCGATCGTCACGCGCTGGGTGTCCGAGATGGCGGCGACGCCCTCGATCAGCGCCGGCAGGGCTGGCAGCGGGACGCCGACGTCCTCCAGGAGCAGCGACCCGAGTTTTTCTACGGCTGGAATGGCCGCCCTTCGTGCGGCGGCGAAGGCCTCTCCCTCAGCAGGGTCGTCGGTGGCGAAGACCTCGGTGGCTCCGTGGGACTCGAAGACCTGCTGCATCAGCGCCACCTCTGCCTGCCCCGCTGCGCCCGACGCATCGGACTGGCCGATCAGCAGCGCCGCCGCGTCGCGGGGCAGTCCCATGTGCAACAGGTCCTCGACCGCGTTGAGGGAGACCGCGTCCATGAACTCCAGCATGGCCGGACGGATCTGTTCGGTGACCGCCAGGACGGCGGCGCTGGCCGCAGAGACGCTAGGGAAGATGCCGACCACGGTGCAGGCGGACGGTTGAGGGGGGAGCAGTCGCAGGGTCACCTCGGTCACGACGCCCAGCACACCCTCGCTGCCGACGAACAGCCGGGTCAGGGACAGACCGGCCGAGTCCTTGATCTGCTTGCCACCGAGCCGGACCGCCCGTCCGTCGGCGAGCACCACCTCGAGGCCGAGGACGTAGTCGGCTGTGACGCCATACTTCACGCAGCACAGGCCACCGGCATTGGTCGCGACGTTGCCGCCGATCGAGCAGATCTCAAACGACGACGGATCTGGCGGATACCACAGGCCGTGCTCGGCAGCGGCCGCCTTGACTTCGGCGTTCAGCAGACCCGGCTGCACGGTGGCCGTGCGGGTCGCCGAGTCGATGCTGAGCCCACGCATCCGCTCGGTAGAGAGCACCAGCGCGCCGTCGACAGCCGTGGAGCCGCCGGACAGGCTGGTCCCGGCGCCCCGGGTGACCAGCGGCACGGCGTGGGCCGCGCACCAGCGCAGGGTCGTCTGCACCTCAGCCGTCGTGGTCGGCCGGACCAGGGCAGCCGGGGTGCCGGCGGCGGGGTCCTGGGCGCGGTCCTGACGATAGCCGGCCAGGATGTCAGCATCGGTGACGACCATGCCCGTCGGCAGCGCGGCGACGAGGTCAGGCAGCGAGGCGCTCAGGGACATGCGCCTCACCCTACTGACGTGCCGACGGGGTTCTCACCCACGAAGCCCGCCCGTGACGTGGCGACCAGCCCGCGGGGGGGCGCTCGGTCCACCGAGCCCGTCGCAGTTGGGCCGCGGTCCACAGTCTGGCGTGACCCCCTCGTCCTGGAGCTCGCTGTCGCGCAGTGTCGAACCAGACGGATCGTCAGGTCCGTGCCCGCCGGAGAGGGGCTCCGGGGGAGGAAGGAGTTCGTCATGAGGATCCAGCGGTTCAGGTCAGCGGTTCGCAGGTGGCGCCGGCTGCCGGAGGCAGGCATGACCACGGCGGAGTATGCCGTGGGGACGATTGCCGCGTGCGCGTTCGCCGCGGTGTTGCTGGCCATCGTCCAGTCTGGCGGCATCGAGTCCCTGGTGGTCAAGGTCATCAAGGCGGCGTTGTCGGTCTCCCTGTAGGCAGCCGGTGCGCACCACCCCGACCGAGTCGGCGGGACCTGAACGGGCCCCCGTCACTCGGTCTGGGTGGTGTCCGTCTGCGCGTCTGGGGCTGCCTACCCGTGAGCAGGCGGTCGATCCGGCCCAGATCCCCTCCTGACGACAGGTGCCCATGCGTAGGATCAGGGATATTCACGATAGTTGTCGTTGGAAAGAAGGCATGCCATGGACGAGGCCACCCTGACCGACGCGCTGGAGCGCGAGCACCACGAGATCGATGCTGGGCTGGAGGCGTTCGTGGTCGGCATCGAAGCGGGTCAGAACGTCACCGCAGATCTCACTCGGGCGACCAGCGCCCTGCGACGTCACATCTATCTGGAGGAGGAGTTCCTCTTCCCACCGCTGCGGTCGTCGGGACTGCTGGCGCCGGTGCTGGTGATGCTGCGCGAGCACGGCGAGATCTGGCGCACCATGGACGCCCTCGAGCAGGAAGTGGCCGACCAGGACGGCCGGGGCGCCACGGAGCGCTGCCGTGAGCTCCTGTCGCTCCTGGAGGCCCACAACGCCAAGGAGGAGCCGATCATCTATCCCGAGGGTGACGCCAGGCTCAGCGGCGAGGTCAAGGAAGAGTTGCACGCCTTCATCCAGCGCGGGACCATGCCGGACGGCTGGGTCTGCGCCATGGCCGCGCCGCGATAAGGCCCCTGGCGTCGGGGCTGAGGTGTCCCGTCTGCAGCGAGCGCGTCCTGCCTGCAGCGAGCGCGTCCCGCCTGCAGGGACCGCATCCCATTCCGATGACGTTCAGGTAGCCCACGATCTGCCGCCTGCAGCGACCGCGTGTGCAGCCGCTGGTCGTGTCGACCCATCCACAGGGTGAAGGGACAGCGCAGCGCGGTCCACAAGATCGTCCGCAGGCTGGAGGCCAAGGACTGGTGCGCGGATGGTGGGGGGACCAGGGTGCGTCGCGGAGGGCGGCGTCACTCGCGACGGGAGGGGCCGGACGATGGAGGATGATGACGCCGGGATGGTGACGGCTGAGCTGGCGATCGCCATCCCGACACTCGTGGCAGTGCTCGTCCTGTGTCTGAGCGGACTGGGACTCGCGCTGGACCAGATCCGGTGCGTGGATGCTGCGCGGATCTCGGTGCGGGCAGCGGCTCGAGGGGAGCCGGTCGAGGTCGTGACCGACCTGGCCAGGACGGTTGCCCCCGCGGGGGCGGAGGTCTCGGTCCAGCGGGACGGTGACCGGGTCACTGTCACCGTGACGGCAGCCCCGCGCACCCGCTATCTCTCGGCGCTACCTCGGGCCAGTGCCACCGTGGAGGCACTTCTCGAGCCAGCCGCCAGGATGGGGTCACCGTGAGGGGCGCGGCCGAGGCCCGGAGGGCGCTGGCACCACGAGGCCGTGCACCACGAGACCGTGGCTCGGCGACGGTGCTGGCGGTGGGCGCGGTCCTCCTGCTGGTCTCCGTGCTGGTGGCTTTCCTGCTGGTCGGTGCGGCTGCCCAGGGGAGTCTGCGCGCCCGCGCTGCGGCGGACGCGGCGGCACTGGCTGGAGCCGGAGTGCTCCTGGAGGGCGGCTCCATGGACGCCGCATGCGCTGCTGCGGTGGACCTAGCCGCAGCGAACGGTGCACGCGTGCTCAGCTGCGACGCCCGTCAGGTCGCCAGCTCAGGACCAGCGCTGCGCGTCGCGGTGGTCGTCGCAGTGCCGGCCCTGAGCGGGGCCGAGGCTCACGCCGTGGCGCACGCCGGGCTCGTGACCAAAGCCGGTGGCTGAGGGTCAGCGCCGGGTGCCGTCACCGCCCGACGTCGGCCCGTCCGGGTGGCTCCGCTGGTGGTCGCTCGGGAGCGCGATCTCGGGGTCGTGCGTCGGAGCCGCCTGGGAGTCGCTCGGGACCTGTCGCTGATGGCCCGCACCGTCGTGGTGGACCTCGCGCTCATAGGGCGCCGGGTCGTTGGCCATCGACTGGTCAGTGCGCGACTGGTCAGTGCGCGAGTGGTCCGCGCGGGTCTCGTCAACCGGTGCAGGCATGGCCTCCCTGTCGCCGGAGTGGCGTCCGTCCGTGCCACCGTCACGCACCGCCTTGCGCAGCTCCTTGACCTCGTGACGGCGACGACGCGAGGCGCGCAAACCAGCAGCGAGAGCCACGAGGCCGAGTGCCAGCACGACCAGCGTGGCGGCGCCCAGCAGATACAGGTGCAGCGGGGTCAGCTGGACCGTGAAGACGCCGAGGTCGATGTCCAGCGGCTCGAGGTCGCTGGTGCCAAAGAACATATAGCCGAACACGACGGCGGCAACGACAATCAGCAGAAGTCCGAGGATGAGCATGGGCACGCACCTCACGTGTCGATGGAGTCTTCCAGTTCGCCACGACATTAATGGCAGGCGTCGCTATCCGCCTATCGAGGGCGCCCCTGCTCCGCAAGCAGGTGCTGCAGCGCCCGGACCGCACCGACCTTGCTGAGTGGCGAGTTGCCGTTGCCACACTTTGGCGACTGCACACAGGATGGACAACCCACAGCGCACTCACAGGCCTGGACGGTCTCCACGGTCGCCGCGAGCCATCGTCGGGCCTGGCGGAAACCCTGCTCGGCGAACCCGGCTCCACCGGGATGCCCGTCATAGACCAGGACGGTCGGCAGACCGGTGTCGGCGTGCAGCGCGGTGGAGACGCCGCCGATGTCCCACCGGTCACACGTCGCCACCAGCGGCAACAGTCCGATTGACGCGTGCTCGGCAGCGTGCAGAGCGCCCGGGATCTCGGGCTCGCCGACCCCAGCCAGGGCCAGCTCGTCCTCGGGCAGGGTCCACCACACGGCCATCGTCGACAGGGTGCGCACCGGGAGGTCGAGCGGGTGCTCACCGATCACCTCGCCGGTCGGCAGCCGTCGCAGGAACGAGGTGACCTGGCTGGTCACCTCGACCGCTCCGAAGCTGAGGGTGGCCGCCCCCCACTGGTGCTGGCGGTCTGCCCGCAGGATCCGGAACTCGCTGGTCGACCGCGCCTGGGTGCTCCACCCGGGATCGCCGGCGACCACCTGCGCGGAAGCGTCGATCAGGTCGAGCTCGCTGACGACATACGGGTGCCCCTGGTGCAGATAGACCGCACCGGTGTGCACGGCCGAGTGCGCCCGCGCCTCATCGACCGTGCCCAGCACGCGGCCGGTGCGGCTCTCCACGATCCGGACCGTCTGGCCGATGCCGCGCAGTTCCACGTGGTCGCTGGGTCGGTCGGACCTGGCCCAGAACCAGCCGGCGGGCCGCCGCCGCAGCACGCCGCCGGCGACCAACGCGTCCGCGAGGCGGGCCACCGTCGGGCCGAACCACTGCGTGTCCGCCTCCGTCAGCGGCAGTTCCGCCGCCGCTGCAGCCAGGTGAGGCGTGAGGACGTGCGGATTCTCCGGGTCAAAGACGCTCGCCTCGACAGGAGCCTCGAAGATGGCCTCAGGGTGGTGCACCAGATACGTGTCCAGCGGGTCGTCGGCAGCCACGAGCAGCGCCAGGGACTCGGTGCCGGTCCTGCCGGCCCGCCCCGCCTGCTGCCACAGTGACGCCCTGGTCCCCGGCCACCCGGCGATCACCACGGCATCCAGCCCGGCAATGTCGATGCCCAGCTCAAGGGCACTGGTGGCCGCCAGGCCGAGCAGCTGCCGCTCCCGCAGAGCGCGCTCCAGCTCACGACGCTCCTCGGGCAGGTAGCCGCCGCGATAGGCCGCCACCCGGGACACCAGCGTCGGGTCGACTTCCGACAGGTCGCGCCGGGTCGAGGACGCGACCACCTCGACGCCGACCCGCGACCGGGCGAACGCCACCGTCTGCACGTCCTGCAGCACCAGGTCGGCCAGCAGCGAGGCCGACTCCGAGACGGCGCTACGACGCGTGTCGGCACTGGTCATCGGCGGCTCCCACAGTGCAAAGGTGGTGGCCTCACGCGGCGAGCCGTCGTGGGTGACCGCGACGACGTCCTGACCGATCAGGGCCCGCGCCAGCCGGGCCGGCTCCGCGACCGTCGCAGAGGCAAGGAGCACGGTCGGTCGCGAGCCATAGCGGGCAGCCACCCGCAGCAGCCGGCGCAGCACCGCAGAGGTGTGCGCACCGAAGACGCCGCGATAGACGTGGCACTCGTCGACCACGACAAACTTCAGGACTCGCAGGAACGGCGCCCAGTGCTGGTGCCCGGGCAGCAACGAGTGGTGCAGCAGGTCGGGGTTGGACAGCACATAGTGCGCGTGGTCGCGGATCCACCGCCGCTCGTCGGTCGGGGTGTCACCGTCATAGACGGCAGCACGCACGTCCGGCACCGCCATCGCCTCGAGCCGAGCCATCTGGTCAGCGGCCAGCGCCTTGGTCGGAGCCAGATAGAGGGCGGTCGCCCCGCGACCCGTGGGGGCGTGCGAGCCCTCGGCGAGCGCCGTCAGCACCGGCACCAGGAAGCCCAGCGACTTGCCCGAGGCCGTCCCCGTCGCACAGACCGTATGCCGACCGGTCCGCGCCAGGTCAGCCATCTCCCGCTGGTGCGACCACAGGTGGGTGACCCCGGCCCCCGACCACGCGGCATACACGCCAGGATCGACCCAGGTGGGCCACGGGACGAGTTCGGCCTCGCGCCGCGGCAGTTGCCGGACGTGGACCAGACGCTCGCCGCGAGTACCCCGGGCCAAGTGGTCCAGGGTTGCGCGCGGGTCGAAGGTCTGACGAGACATCAGCGCCACCGTATGCCGTGTGCGACGCCCAACGGGAAGCCGCGTGTGGGGGATGTCACAGGGGTCGCGTACCGTGACCCCCGTTACAGTGGCGCAGAACCCACCACCAGTTGAAACGGCGTGCCCGGTCGATGACGACCGGCGTCTCCCAGGAGGATAAATGCTGAACCCTTCGCACGGTCCCGAGGTGCTGTCATGAATGCAGGTGACATCGAACTCGGCTCCGGTGAGATCTCCATCGTCATCGTCGTCGCCCTCATCGCGCTGGCGGCCCTCGCGATGGGCTTCAAGTTCCGTGCCGAGGTGCTGGCCACCTCGCCGGGCACCCCCAAGATGCAGGAGATCGGCCAGGCTGTCCAGGAGGGCGCGCAGGCCTATCTGCAGCGCCAGTTCAAGACGCTCGCCATCTTTGTGGTGATCGCCTTCCTGCTGCTCTTCGCCCTGCCCGCCGACGACACCGCGGTGCGGATCGGTCGGTCCGTCTTCTTCGTCCTGGGCGCCGCCTTCTCGGCCGGCATCGGCTATCTGGGCATGAACCTGGCCACCGCAGCCAACATGCGCGTGGCCGAGGCCGCCCGCAACCTGGACCGCGACAAGGGCATGCAGATCGCGTTCCGCACCGGCGGCACCGTCGGCATGGCCACGGTCGGCCTGGGTCTGCTGGGCGCCGCGCTCGTCGTCCTCTTCTATCAGGGCGATGCCGCGAAGGTGCTAGAAGGCTTCGGTTTCGGCGCCGCGCTCCTGGCGATGTTCATGCGAGTCGGCGGCGGCATCTTCACCAAGGCCGCCGACGTCGGCGCCGACCTGGTCGGCAAGGTCGAGGCCGGCATCCCCGAGGACGACCCGCGCAACGCTGCGACCATCGCTGACAACGTCGGCGACAACGTCGGTGACTGTGCCGGCATGGCAGCCGACCTCTTTGAGTCGTATGCCGTCACGCTGGTTGCGGCCCTCATCCTGGGTTCGGCAGCACTGGGCATGGACGGGCTGATCTTCCCGCTCATCATCCCGGCCCTGGGTGCGCTCACCGCGATTGCTGGTGTCTATCTGACCAAGGCCCGGGCCGGGGAGAGCGCTCTGGTCACGATCAACCGGGGCTTCTACATCTCGGCCCTGGTCGCCGCGGGCGTCTCGGCAGTCGCCGCGCTCATCTTCCTGCCGAGCGAGCTGCCGGAGCTGGGCCTCGACCCGAGCATCCGGGTCGCCGCTGCCGTCATCATCGGCATCATCCTGGCCGCGTTCATCCTCTGGCTGACCGGCTACTTCACCGGCACCGAGTCCAAGCCCACCAACAACGTCGCCAAGACCTCACTGACCGGACCGGCCACCGTGATCCTCTCCGGCATCGGGGTCGGTTTTGAGTCTGCGGTCTACACCGCGGCGACCATCGCAGGCGCCGTCTACATCCTGTTCACCCTCGGCGGTGGCGGGCTGATCTTCGCGCTCTTCCTGGTGGCGATGGCTGGCTGCGGCCTGCTGACCACCGTCGGGATGATCGTGGCGATGGACACCTTCGGTCCCGTCTCGGACAACGCTCAGGGCATCGCTGAGATGTCGGGTGACGTGGACGGCGAGGGCGCCCAGATCCTGACCGAGCTGGACGCAGTGGGCAACACGACCAAGGCGGTCACCAAGGGCATCGCGATCGCCACGGCGGTGCTCGCGGCCACGGCGCTCTTCGGGTCCTACTACGACGCGATCCAGGTGGCCATCGGCGACCTCACCGGCGGCAGCGCCGATGACGGTGTCGACATCTTCCAGTCCCTGCTGGTCTTCGACCCGCGCGCGCTGGTCGGCATCATCCTCGGTGGTTCCGTGGTCTTCATGTTCTCCGGCCTGCTGATCGACGCGGTCACCCGCGCGGCCGGTGCCATCGTCTACGAAGTGCGCCGTCAGTTCCGGGAGAAGCCCGGCATCATGAACTACTCGGAGAAGCCCGACTACGCCCGCGTCGTCGACATCTGCACCAGGGACTCGCTGCGCGAGCTTGCGACGCCTGGCGTGTTGGCGATCCTGGCCCCGATCGCCGTCGGTTTCGGCCTGGGTGTGGGAGCCCTGGCCGGCTACCTCGCAGGTGCGATTGGCACCGGCGTGCTGATGGCTGTCTTCCTGGCCAACTCTGGTGGTTCCTGGGACAACGCCAAGAAGATCGTCGAGGACGGTCACCACGGCGGCAAGGGCTCCGAGGCGCATGCAGCAGTGGTCATCGGTGACACGGTCGGCGACCCGTTCAAGGACACGGCCGGCCCGGCCCTCAACCCGCTGATCAAGGTGATGAACCTGGTCGCGCTGCTCATCGCACCGGCCATCGTCGCGCTGTCCTATGGTGACTCCGCCAATGACCTGGCGCGCTGGGGCATCGCGGTGGTGGCCATCGCGATTATCGTCGGGTCCGTCTGGGTCACCAAGCGGCGCAGCACCGTCATCGGCGATGACGACCTCGTGGAGGCTAAGACCCTCTAGAGATCCGAGCAGCTAGAGGCACAGAGCACCTAGTAGCTGAGGCTCATGATCAACAGCGCACAGTCGTCCGGCCCGGCGGAGCAGCTCCGTCGGGCCGGACGCACTGCTGACCTGCTGCGAGCGCTGCTGACCGAGCAACCGGGCTATCGCCGCCATTGGCGCGCCCACGTGGTCCGGTCCGGTGAGTCCGAACCACACCAGGGTGCGGTGGCGCGCGTCATCGCACACCACCTCTGGGACACCGGCGAGGTCGACGAGTCCACGGAAGACCTGCCACGCAAGCTCAAGGACATCGTCGCCCGCGGACTGTCCGGGCGCGGCATCTCGCACCAGTCTCTGCAGTGGTTCATCCGGTCCTTCGAGATGACCGAGCCGCATGAGACCACGCTGTGGGGGGCCCTCCAGGAGGACCTCGCCGAACAGGCCGACTCCCCACGGCAGGTCAGTGCCGTCCCGCCGCTCCCGGCGGTCTCCCAGGCGGAGTCCGACCTGCGGGCCAACTACCGGACCCAGTCACTCATCGAGACCTACTCGGTCGGGCCGGATCGGTGCCGCCGGGAGCATCGTCTGGTGCACGTCCTCCAGGCTGTGCGCGACCTCGACCACGTCAGCTACCGGTTCGACACCAGCGAAGTGCAGGTAGTTGTGCTGCGTGGTGGCAGCGCCGGAGCGCCGGTGCCCGACCGCACACCCGGCCGCTACGTCCTGGACATCCAGCTCGTCGAACCGGTCCGTGCCGGCGGCCTGACCGCGCTCGAGACTCAGGCGACCTACCCGGCCGGCGGGCCGAGAGCCACTCACTTCGTCAGGAGCCTGCGGGCCAGTTCGGGCGGTGTCTCCCTCCGGGTGCAGTTCGACCCGGCGGCGACACCGACGTCGGTGCGCTGGCGGCACCGTGGCCGGCACGAGGTGGTGACCACGGTCGTCGAGCTCGATGACGAGCAGGCCGTCCACCATTTCCTGACACCGACCGAGGACTGTGTCGTCGGCTTTGAGTGGGACTGGTGACCTCGCGCAGTGAGCACGCTGCACCCGCGGGGACGGCGGAGCAGCTCGAAGACCTCAGAGCCGACCTGGCCCAGGCCCGCTTCACAACGGGTCACCTCGGCGAGCTGCTCGGTGCCGTGGCATCAGCGGCACTCCACCGTGACCAGCCACTTCCGGCGCTGCGGGCTCTCGAGCGCAGCGACGACCCGGCGGCGTCCCTCGTCCGGCTGCTCGTGCTTGGTCTCGTCGAGCCTGAGGCTCACCTTGAGGCCGCGCTGCCCCGCACGGGCGCCAGCGGCCTGGTCGATCTGGGGATCGCCCGGTCTGCGGCCCCGACCGCATCGGCGTCTTCGGCGCCGTCGTTGAGGGCTATCTGCGACCTGCGGCCCTATGGCGATGAGCGGCACGACTGGTGGCTCGCGTCCGACCTGTCCGAGACCGTCCTGGGGCACGCGCTGCCGACCGATCACGTCCTGGGCATTGGCGGCGCCTCGACGACGCTCGCCTCGTGGACCCCGCGTCCGCGAGTCGCCCGCGCCCTCGACCTGGGGACGGGGTGCGGGGTGCAGGCGTTGCACCTCTCTGGTCACGTCGACCGCATCGTGGCGACTGACCTGTCCTCGCGCGCCCTGGGTTATGCCCGGTTCAATGCGGGCCTGAACGGCGTCGACCTCGACCTGCGGCAGGGGTCGCTGCTGGAGCCGGTCTCAGGGGAGACGTTTGACCTGGTCGTGTCCAACCCACCGTTCGTGATCACCCCGCGGCGTCCTGACGTGCCGCTGTTCGACTATCGCGACGGAGGCGCCGCCGGTGACACCATCGTTGCCGGTCTGGTCCGAGATCTCGCGAGCGTCCTCGCGCCCGGAGGCATCGCACAGCTGCTCGGCAACTGGGAGCTGGGCTCGGGCGAGGAATGGTCCGACCGGGTCGGCGGCTGGCTCGACGGGACCGGCCTGGACGCCTGGGTGATCCAGCGGGAGACCCAGGACACCGCCGAGTATGCCGAGACCTGGGCCCGCGACGGAGGTCACCGACCCGGCACGGCTGAGTTTGACGACCTGTATGCCGCCTGGCTGGACGACTTCGCGGCTCGCGGGATCGATCGCATCGGGTTCGGCATCATCACGTTGCAGCGCCCCGTGACCGACCGTGAGCCGTTCCTGGCCCTGAAGGACTGGGCCACGCCGGTCGCCCACCCGAGCGGACCGGCCGTGCTCGCAGGCCTGGCTGCCCGGACCTGGCTTGCGGAGCACACCGACGACGAGCTCCTGGAGACACCCTGGTCGGTCCCGGACGACGTGACCGAGGAGCGGATCGGCCGCCCGGGTGACCCGGACCCCATGGTCATTCAGCTGCGACAGGGCGCCGGTTTGCGTCGCACGGTGCGACTCGACACCATTGCCGCTGGCCTCGTGGGCGCGAGCGATGGTGACCTCACCGCGCGACAGATCCTGAGCGGCATCGCGGTCCTGACCGACCAGCCCGTGGCTGACCTGACCGCTGGGGTGCTGCCGCTGCTGCGCGAGCTGGTGGCCGACGGATTCCTGCGCTGATCGAGGGGAGTTGCCTAGGGCGTGTCTCCCTATGGTCCTGACGGTGGTCCCGACGTTGCGTGTGGCGGTGTAGTGCCGTCGGATGACGGGCCATCGGGAGTAAGCAAACCCATGGTGATGTATGTCAACGCTCCCAGAGTCAGCCCGACGCCGATCCAGATCGCCCAGGATGCCCATCCGCGGCGCAGGCGTTGCCCGACAAGGCCAGCGATAAAGACTAAGGGACCGACGCACCAGCCGAAGAACCCGAAGATGGAGAGGCCGAGGCCGACAGGGATGGCGAGCACAGCTACCAGCGCTATACCAACAGTGAACTGCGAGTCACCTACACGCGGCTGAACGGTGCTGGGCCCTGTCATGCCTGACCACCTCCACGGTCTCCGGATGCTCGCGGCCCCAGTTACCTCAATGCCATCTACCGTAGCGCGCGGAGCCAGATCGTGATGGCACGGAGGACGACTCCACCCCGGTAGGTCAGGGCGAGCTTGTCGTAGCGGGTGCCAGGGCGCGCCACTGCTTGAAGATGTTGAAGGAGCGCTCGACGACGTTGCGCCGCTTGTAGGCCTCGGTGTCGTAGCTGACCGGTCGCCCGCCCTTGGACCCGCGGCGTTGACGGTTGGCGATCTGATCTGAGCGTTCGGGGATCACAGCCTGGATGCCGCGCTGGCGCAGGAACTGGCGGTTGGCCGCGAGGAGTAAGCCTTATCGCCCAGCGCCCGCACCGGCGTGATCCGCGGCCGACCAGGGCAGACGCGGGGCACGCTCAGCGACTTCATGACGTGCTCGAACATCGGGGAGTCCCCGCCCTGGCCCCAAGAGCATCACCAGCGGACGCATGTTCCCGTCGCACAGGTGATGGATCCTCGTCGAGAGCCCGCCGCGGGAGCGTCCGACAGCGTGATCAGGCGGCTCCTCGCGCAAATTCGTGTAGTTCGACAGATCCCCCTGTATCCCGGGGCAGGTTCGTAGCGTGCTGGTGAGCCCGGTTGACCGTGGAGTCGACCGAGACCTCCCAGTCGATCAACCCGGCCGCGTCGGCCTCGGCGAGCAGCAGCGTCAAGATGGCGTCCCACGTGCCGTCGCCGCTGAAACGGCGGTGGGGGTTCGATACCGTCTGCCACGGCCCGAAGCGCTCGGGCAAGTCACGCCAGGCGATCCCGGCCTGGTAGCGGTAGGGCCGACCTCTCCGCCCGTCCGAGCGCGGCACCAACGGCTCGATCAACTCCCACTGGTCGTCGCTTAGCAATGTAGTTCGTGACGCACCCGCAGCGTCCCAACCTTTGGGAGACACGCCCTAGCCGATGTAGCTCCTGAGGGCCGTGCGGACCGCCTCCGAGATCGTCTCGTCGCCGCCTAGGACGATGATCTGCGCCGGGTTCAGTCGCTCGAGCTCGGCGATGGTTGCCGTCGGCAGCGACGCCTGCCGGGTCAGCAGGATCGGACTGTCCAGCGCGGCGATGAGCGGCGCACCGGCCAGCGCGTCGGCATACTCCGCACCGGAAGCGATGAACACCGCCGCCACCCCTGGGGCATGGGCGCCCGCGATGGCTGCGGCGGTGCCGTAGCGGTCCGGTCCGGCGACCCGGGTGACCGTGCCGTCCGTGAAGTCACCGAGTGCGGTCAGCACTGTGTCGGAGACCGCGCCCGGTCCGCCGAGGACCACGATGTTGGCCGGGTTCAGGTGGGTCAGCGCTGCGGCGGTGCTTGCGGGCAGGTCCCCTGGACGGGTCAACAGCACCGGGGCGTCGAGAGCTCCGGCGCGGGAGGCACCCGCTATGGCGTCCGGGAAGTCGGTGCCCGCAGCGACAAAGGCGACCTGGACCCCGGTCGGGTAGGTCATCGCGGCGGCGGCAGCGGTGGCGTAGCGGTCGGGTCCGGCCAGCCGCGTGACCTCGTCGGCTGTGTCCGCCTGGGCGTAGCCCCTCAGTTCCTCGATCAGTGGTTCCGTCACCGCCGCCGGACCACCCAGCACCACGATCCGTTGCGGTGCCAGCCGGGTCAGCTCGGCCTTCGTCGCATCGGGCAAGCTGTCCGGTCGGGTGAGCAGCACCGGGCTGTCGTGAAGCCCGCCCAGGGCACCGGCCGGCATCGCGTCGGGGTAGGTCAGCCCGCTGGTCAGGTAGACCACGTCGACACCGGGCGCCCATGCGGCAGAGATCGCTGCAGCCGTGCCAAACCGGTCGATGCCGAAGATCCGCTCCGCCTCCTCGGCGGCGCCCTGATCGTTATCGGTGATGGTCAGTGTCGCGCTGGCTGGCGTGCCGAGGGTCGCACCGACCGGGTTGGTGAGGCTGAGGAGGACGGTCTCGTCGGGTTCGTCGTCGGTGTCGTCGGTGATCGGCACGGTGAACGACGCGCTTGTGTCACCGGCCGCGAAGGTAAGGGTGCCTGTGGCCGCGGTGTAGTCGCTGCCCGCAGTGGCCGTGCCATCGGTGGTGGCGTAGTCCACCGTCACGGCAGCTGACCCGGTGGCACTCAGGGTCGCGGTGATGGTGGCCGTGGGGCCGGCCTCGCTGACGGCGTAGGTCGCGCTGCTGAACGCGACGGCCGGAGGCGGAGGAGCCGCGGTCCAGGTGAAGGTGACGTCGTCGAGTGCCGCGCAGGGTCCGTCCGTGCTGGGGCGCACGCAGGCTCTGATCGTGTCGGTCCCCACGGTAGCCCCGGTGTAGGTGAGCGTGGCCGTCCCGTCAACGTCGGTCGTGTCAGTGGCAGTGCTGGCATTGGCGCCGGTGACGGTGAACTCCACGGGGGTCCCCACTGCGGTGGGAGCGCCTGCGGCGTCGGTCACGGTGGCCGTCACCGTGTGCTCGGCGCCGACCTGCGAGGTGCCGCTGTCGGGCGACAGGTCCAGGGCGTGGGTGACGGCCCGGGCACCCGCGGAGCAGTCCGCGGCTGGGTTTGCGACCTGAGCCAGCCGCAGGTTGTCCAGGAAGACGACCGAATCGTCGGCGACGGTGTCAAAGATGGAAAAATGGACGGTGTGCTCGCCCGCCGTGATCGGTGTCTGGACCACCAGCAAGTCCGTGGCAACACCGAAATTGGCGCTCGTGACCGACCCTCCATCGAATGCTGTTCCTGCCCCGTTCGCTGCGCTCCAGCCGAGCTCGATCCATCTTCCGGGCATGATCGGATTGCCGGCGTTGGGCAGCCCGTCGGGCGCGTCCGCGAAGTTGTTCGGGGCAGTGACCAGCGGCAGGAAGGGCGGCGTATCCATCAGAGACGTGGTCCAGGTCGAGGTGTCCAGCTCGGCGATGAACGCATCCTGGCTCCCGTACGTGATCCAGTGGTCCTCGGTGAGGAACCTGGCGTCGAATGCCAGGCAGTTGCTCCCGGTGGGGACGTCGAGGTCGACCTCGAGGATGGTCACGTCGAACTCGACTCCACGGACAGGTGGACCACCGAGGTCCGTGCCCGCATAAGTGCCCGGCAAGGGGATGTCGGCGACGTCGCCGTTGGACAGGATGGCGAACGTGCTGCCGTCGGTGGGGAAGCCGGTCAGCGCGGTGTCGCCGACGCCCGCCGTGACAGGGTCGGCCTGAGTCTGGAAGCGGGCACCGGTCACGGTGACCGAGGGGCTGGCCATCGCCGCCGCCAGCTCAGCGGCAGTGCCGGTGCTGACGGCCACCGGGGCGTAGCCGGTGGTCGGGGCATGGTCGATGGCCATCGCGCTGGAGGAGGCGATCGCCAGGCCGAGCAACGGTGCGACGCTGCCGACGGCCAGTCCGGCTCGCAGCCGGGACCTGTGGTGGGTGTTCACAACTGTTCTCCTTCGATCGAGACCGCGTCGGCCTATGGCGAAGGGCGCTCGTGTCGCGGAGTCCGAACCAGTCGGGGGGGCTGAGCCTTCGAGAAGGGGTCATTCAGAGCAGTCACGGGTGCCCAGTGCAGGCATCTCTATCGCCACTGTGTCGCAGTTGTGTCGCACATCACAGCTGCCGGAGACAGGGGGTCGGCTCAGTGCGACTGGTAACCCTCGCGAGCCAGCTGGAAGCCGCGTCCCGTCGTGAGGTCGGTGCAGTCCACCCCGGCCCGGTCGCTCAGGCAGGAGATGTCGCCCAGCCGCAGGGTGGTGCCATAGGGCAACACGGCCACGGTCTGGTCGCCGAACTCGTCGGTCGCGCCAAGACCAGGTCCGGCCCAGGCCCCTCCGGCCGTCACGTCAGCCGCCGACCGGATGTCGTAGGGCAGGCACACCCAGGTCGGGTCGGTCCCCTCCCCGACCGACATCGCGTCCGCTGTCTCCGGGGTGCACCCCTCAAAAGTCTCCGGGTTGATATCACCCTGCTTCGCGGCATACTGCTTGCCGTCGATCTGGCACACCACGCTGTCCGGTCGGATCACGCACGCCACGTTGCCCGATGGCATCAGGAACGAGGCCTGGCTGCCTTCCACCAGGACGCTCCCGTCCGCCTGCAGCTGCGCGGTGATCTCCTGCGGCCCGGCCGGCGCGGTATCGCCGGACTGGTCGGCGGCGCTCGACCCCGCAGTTCCTGACTCAGCCGTGTCCGGCTCGGCGGTCGCCAGCTCGTCGGGGGAGTCGTCCTGCGTGCTCGACTCACCGTCCGAGACACCTGGGGAGTCGGCGGTCTCGGGTGCGCTCGAGCAGGCGACGAGGACGCCGAGCAGCGTGAGACCGAGGACGGGGCGGAGTCGCTGAGTGGGCAGCATGAGGTCTCCTGGCGGGGACAGGGCAACCTCACGAGGCTAACCGGTGCGGCTTGCAGCCGAGAAACCATTTGTGAGTGAGTGCTCACTCCACCTAAGATCCTCGGCATGTCTCCTCGCGCGCCGGCGCTGCCCCCCGACCAGCGCCGCGCGGTCATTGTGACGGCGGCTCTCGGCATCCTTCGGGTCAAGGGTCCGTCGGCCACCACGCGGGAGATCGCCGACGCCGCCGGAATTGCGGAGGGCACGTTGTTCCGCGCCTTCGCCACCAAGGAGGACCTGATTGGTGCGGCGCTGGAGCAGGCGTTCGAGCCGACGCCGTTGATCGAGGCACTGGCGGCGATCGAGCCCGACCAGCTGCTGCGCGAGCGGCTGGTCGCCGCCGTGACGATCATCCAGACGCGCTATCTCGAGGTGTTCGAGCTGCTGCACGCCATGGGTCTGGTGCACCCGCCCGACCACGACAGGCGCAGCCACGACACACACAAGCACGACCGGGGCTCTGGGTGGCAGCAGCAGGTCATCGACCAGCTGGTGGCGCTCGTCGCCCCGGACGCGGAGCAGCTGCGCGTGCCCCCGGCCCAGCTCATCGAGGTCGTCCGGTTGCTCACCTTCGCCGGCAGCCACCCCATCCTGACCCGGGGGAGCGTGCTCGCCCCGGACATCATCGTCGACGTGCTGCTGGACGGCACCCGGAAGGCCCGCTGATGCTGATCAGACTCCTGCGCGCTCATCTCGCGCCCTACCGATGGCCCATCGTGGTGCTGCTGGTGCTGCAGCTGGTCAGCACGATCGCCTCGCTCTTCCTGCCCAGCCTCAACGGCCGGATCATCGACGAGGGCGTGGCGATCGGCCAGACCCGTCCGATCCTGGAGCTGGGCGCGATCATGCTCGGCGTCTCGCTGCTGCAGGTCGCCGTCACCATCGTGGCGACCTATCTCGCCTCCCGCACGGCCGCCTCCGTGGGCCGGGACGTGCGCGGCTCGATCTTTGACCGGGTCGCCTCATTCAGCGCGCAGGAGGTCGGCCACTTCGGTGCGCCCACCCTGATCTCGCGGTCCACCAACGACGTCACCCAGGTGCAGACCGTCCTGTTCATGGGCCTGACCCTGATGGTGGGCGTGCCGATCATGATGATCGGCGGCATCGTGATGGCGCTGCGCGAGGACGTCGGTCTCTCCTGGTTGATCGCGGTCGCCGTGCCGCTGCTCGCTCTCGTCGTCGGCCTGATCATCCGCCAGATGGTCCCGCAGTTCACCCTGATGCAGAAGTCGATCGACTGGGTCAACAGGGTCCTGCGCGAGCAGATTACCGGCATCCGCGTCGTCCGCGCCTTCGTGCGCGAGGACCACGAGCGGGCCCGCTTCGCCGAGGCCAACACGCAATACACCGGCACCGCGCTCGCAGTGGGCAAGCTGATGGCCTTCGTCTTCCCCATCGTGATGCTCATCTTCAACGCCTCGACGATCGCGGTGCTCTGGTTCGGCGCCTATCGCGTCGACGCCGGTCAGATGCAGATCGGCTCCCTCACCGCCTTCATGGCCTACCTGATGTTCGTGCTCATGTCGGTGATGATGGCGACCTTCATGTCGACGATGATCCCGCGAGCCGCGGTCTCCGCCGGTCGCATCGTCGAGGTGCTCGACACCACCAGCACCGTGGTCGAGACGGATGAGCCGGTCGCCATCCCCGAGGGGCCTGTCGCCGTCGAGTTCCGCGACGTGCAGTTCCACTACCCCGGTGCCGAGGTCCCGGTCCTGCGCGGGGTGACCTTCACCGCACGGCCCGGCGAGACCACCGCGATCATCGGCTCGACCGGTGCCGGCAAGTCCACCCTGCTCTCCCTCATCCCGCGACTGTATGACGTGACCGGCGGGGCGGTCCTGATCGGCGGGGTCGACGTGCGGGACTCCCGACTCGACGGCGTCTGGCGACGGATCGGACTGGTGCCGCAGAAGCCCTATCTGTTCACCGGGTCGGTGGCCGACAACCTGCGCTACGGCGACGGCGAGGCGACCGAGGAGCAGCTGTGGGAGGCGCTGCGGATCGCGCAGGGCCACGACTTCGTGCGGGCCATGCCCGAGGGCCTGGACTCGGCGGTCGCCCAGGGCGGCGGCAATGTCTCTGGTGGGCAGCGACAGCGCCTGGCGATCGCCCGGGCGCTCGTGCGCAGGCCTGACATCTATCTGTTTGACGACTCGTTCTCGGCCCTCGACCTGACGACCGACCGCAGGTTGCGCGCGGCGCTCGAGCCAGAGACCGCCCAGGCCACCGTCATCGTGGTGGCCCAGCGGATCTCCACGATCCTGGGTGCCGACCAGATCGTGGTCCTCGAGGACGGCGTGGTGGTCGGCGTGGGGACGCACGACGAGCTCCTGCTGGACTGCACGACATACCAGGAGATCGTCAGCTCCCAGGCCGTGGCGGAGGTAGCGTGATGACCGAGGGGATCAAGTCGGACGAGGAGAAGGCCGCCGAGGCCCGCCGCGGACCGCGGGGGAGCCACCACGGACCCGGGGGCGGCATCGGCGTTCCCACCGAGAAGGCCGCAAACTTCGGCACCAGCGCCAAGCGGCTCATCGGGCTGCTGCGGCCAGACCGGGTCGCCGTCACCGCGGTGGTCGTGCTGACGTCGATCGCGGTGGTGCTCAACGCGATCGGCCCCTACATCCTGGCCCGGGCGACGGACCTGATCTTTGCCGGCTTCTTCGGCAGGCAGCTGCCTGCGGGAGTCACCCAGGAGCAGGCGGTCGGGGGGCTGCGTGCCCAGGGGGAGGACACGCTGGCCGACATGGTCGCCGCGATGGACTACCTGGTGCCGGGACAGGGCGTCGACTTCGCGGCGCTCGCCCAGGTCCTGCTGCTCGTGCTCGGCATCTATCTGGTCGCCTCCGCGTTCTCCTGGATCCAGGCCCGCCTGCTGGTGGTCGTCGTCAACCGCACCATCTTCAACCTGCGCCGCGACGTCGAGGACAAGCTCAACCGGTTGCCGCTGCCCTACTTTGACAAGCAGCCGCGCGGGGAGCTGCTCAGTCGCGTCACCAACGACATCGACAACGTCTCGCAGAGTCTGCAGCAGACGCTGAGCCAGCTGTTGAACTCGCTGCTCACCGTCGTCGCGATGGTGGTGATGATGTTTGTGCTGTCGCCAACGCTGGCGCTGGTCGCGCTCATCACCATCCCCGTGTCGGTGGTCGTCACCGCAGTCATCGGCAGCCGTGCGCAAAAGCAGTTCAAGCGCCAGTGGAAGCACACCGGTGAGGTCAACTCGATCGTGGAGGAGACCTTCACCGGGCACGAGCTGATCAAGGTGTTTGGTCGCCAGGACGCGAGTCGGCGCACCTTCGACAAGTCCAACAACGACCTGTTCGAGGCCGGCTTCGGCGCCCAGTTCGTCTCCGGCATCATCATGCCGACGATGATGTTTGTCGGGAACCTGAACTATGTCGTCATCGCCGTCCTCGGCGGCCTGCGCGTCGCCTCCGGCACGATGAGCCTCGGGGAGGTGCAGGCGTTCATCCAGTACTCCCGCCAGTTCACCCAACCGCTGACCCAGGTCGCCTCGATGGCCAACCTGATGCAGTCCGGTGTCGCCTCGGCCGAGCGTGTCTTCGAGGTGCTCGATGCTCCCGAGCAGCAGCGGGAGTCAGCCCGCCCGGTCGCTCTTGACAACCCGCACGGTCAGGTCGCGTTTGAGGACGTCTCGTTCTCCTACGATCCCCAGCGGCCGTTGATCCACGACCTCGATCTCAGCGTCGAGCCCGGGCAGACGGTGGCGATCGTGGGGCCGACCGGCGCCGGCAAGACGACGCTGGTCAACCTGCTGATGCGCTTCTATGAGCTGGACGGTGGACGGATCACCCTCGACGGGCTGGACATCACCGACCTGACCCGTCGGGGCCTGCGCTCGCGGATCGGCATGGTGCTCCAGGACACCTGGCTGTTCCAGGGCACCATCCGGGAGAACATCGCCTACGGCCGCCCGGACGCGACTGAGGCCGAGATCGTGCAGGCCGCCGAAGCGACCTACGTCGACCGCTTCGTGCGCACCCTGCCCGACGGCTATGACACCGTCCTGGACGCCGAGGGCGGCAACGTCAGCGCGGGTGAGAAGCAGCTGATCACCATCGCCCGGGCCTTCCTGTCCGATCCGGCGCTGCTGATCCTGGACGAGGCGACGTCGTCGGTGGACACCAGGACCGAGCTCTTGCTGCAGCACGCGATGGCCGCGCTGCGCAGCGACCGCACCAGCTTCGTCATCGCCCACCGGCTCTCGACGATCCGGGACGCGGACCTGATCCTGGTGATGGAGGACGGCGGGATCGTGGAGCAGGGCACCCACGCGGAGCTGCTGGCCGCCGGCGGTGCCTATGCGCGGCTCTATCAGTCGCAGTTCGCCGGGTCGGTCGTGGATGTCGACGAGGAGCTGACGACCACAACCTGACGCGACACACGGCAGTGGCCCCGACCGTGCTGGTCGGGGCCACTGCTGTCGCGGACGCCGTCCCGTCTTACAGCCTGCTCCGTATCTTCGAGCCGGTTGTAGCACGCTGCCAGATACACGAGCGGCTGTAAGACGTCGGTGGGTCCGCTGTCGTGCGGCGGGGTGAGTCGACGAAACCGCTATCAAAAGGCGGGGGTGGCCGACGAAACCCCTATGAAATTGGGGGTCAGACGGTGAAGAGCGGCTCGGTGATCGTCAGGCCCAGGTCGGGCACGAGGACGAAGAGCGCGAACAGGGCGAGCGCGCCGCCGACCAGCGAGAGGGTCTTGTTGAACTGGACCTGCTCGTTGGCCTTGGCCTCACCCTCCTCGTTCCAGTAGCGGTGCATCAAGAAGGGGATCGGCGCGATGGCGACCAGGAGCAGCAGCGAGCCCAGGTCGCCCCAGACGCCCAGGAGCACCGAGAGGGCGCCGACGACCATCAGCACACCGGACACGATGGTGCTGAGCTTGGGTGCGGGCACGTTCTTGAACTGGGCATAGCCGGCCATGGCCTCGGTGGCCTTGAGGTGGCCGATGCCTGAGGCGAGGAAGATGACAACGAAAAGGACGCGGGCAATGAGGACGACTACGTCCATGGGGAACCTCCGTGATTAGTTGAACGATTAACTAACTGTTCAAGGCAAGAGGCCGGCTGGTTTCTTCCCCGGCGGTTGGTGATGCTCGCCACACAGCCGGCGAGGGCTGGGTAGCCTAGTGCGATGAGCCAGGTCCTCCGCCTCTGGGAGAAGCTCGACGGTATGCCGATGGGCAGCAGGGCGTTCTCCCTCCTGTTCGGTCTCAAGGCGCCCTACTTTGCGACCGTGCGTCCCCACTTCACGGTGCTGGCGCCCCACCGGGTCGAGCTGACGATCCGCAAGCGCTGGGGCGTGCAGAACCACATCGGGACCATGCACGTGATTGCCATCTGCAACGGGCTCGAGGCCGCGATGGGCGCGCTCGCGGAGGCGACGGTCCCGGCGGACAAGCGGTGGATCCCCAAGGGGATGGAGGTGGCCTATCCGGCGAAGGCGGACTCTGACGTCACCTGCATCGCCGAGACCGACCCCGAGCAGTGGACCGGTGACGATCCGGAGGTCCCTGTCCGGGTGCGTGCTGAGCGGGCCGACGGCACCGTCGTCGTGGAGGGTGTCATCCACCTGTGGGTCACGCCGCGTCCGGAGCGGGCCGGCCCGGCGACGGTCGCAGCCTCCTCCACGTCGTGAGCCCCCGCCCGCGCCCCGAGGTCACGATCGATCTCGACCTGGTCCGGCGCCTGCTCGCCGACCAGCATCCCGACCTGGCGCGGCGACCCCTCAGTCCGCTCGGGGAGGGCTGGGACAACGCCCTGTTCCGGCTCGGTCAGCACTTCCTGGTGCGGCTCCCGCGACGGGAGCTGGCGGCCCGCCTCGTGGCCCACGAACACCGGTGGCTCCCCGAGATCTCCCGTCTGGTCGACCTGCCGCTCCCGGTGCCGGTGCGCCACGGCCGGCCCACGGCATACTTCCCCTGGTCCTGGTCGATCGTGCGGTGGGTCGAGGGTCGGCCCGCGGCCGGCAGCGCTGTCGCCGGGCGGGGCCGCTGGGCGGGCACGCTCGCACGCTTCGCCGCCCAGCTGCACCAGCCCGCGCCACCCGGCGCTCCGCACAATCCGGTGCGCGCAGTCCCGCTCGCCGAGCGGGACGAGGTCACGCGGGAACGGTTGGCGGCCTGTGGCGACCCTCGGGCCGACCAGCTGACGGCGCTGTGGGGCCGGCTGCTGAACACCCCGGTCCACCAGGGGCCCCCTAGCTGGGTGCACGGGGACCTGCACCCGTTGAACCAGGTCGTGCACCGGGGCAACCTCGCGGCGGTGATCGACTTCGGTGACCTGAGCGCCGGTGACCCCGCCTGCGACCTCGCCACCGCCTGGCAGACCTTTGACTGGGAAGGGCGGGCTGCTTTCGTGGTGCGCTATGCCGAGCTCGCCGGACGCGACGAGGCGCTGTGGCAACGGGCCCGGGCGTGGGCGGTGTGTCACGCCGCGGTCTCGCTGGCGCTGTCGGCCGATGACCCCGTCTTCGCCGAGATCGCCGAGCACACTGTCACCCAGCTCCTCGATGCCCCCGACGCTCGCCTGCCGCACGCTTCCCAGGCTCGCTGAGCTGCCGGAGCAGGCGGCCGTGGATCGCCGGACCAGTCGTGGCCCGGTCGGGGCACTGCTTCCGGTGGTGGACGCGAAATGGGCTACCGTGACGCCCGAGTCCCCGTGTCGAGGTCGCGACGAATCCGCGGCACACGGGAACCGTGAGAAGGAGATCCCGTGGCAGGTGGACGCAAACTGGTGATCGTCGAGTCGCCAGGCAAGGTCAAGAGCATTGGTGAGTATCTCGGGCCGGACTACACGGTCGACGCGAGCATCGGGCACATCCGTGACCTGCCCAACCCCAGCGAGCTGCCCCCGGAGATGAAGAAGGGGCCGTTCGGCAAGTTCGCGATCAACGTCGAGGACGACTTCGAGCCCTACTACGTCGTCGACGCGGACAAGAAGAAGAAGGTCGCTCAGCTCAAGCGCGAGCTGAAGGAGGCCGACGAGCTCTACCTGGCCACGGACGAGGACCGCGAGGGTGAGGCCATCGCCTGGCACCTGCTGCAGGCGCTGCAGCCCAAGGTCCCGGTCAAGCGGATGGTCTTCCACGAGATCACGCGAGAGGCGATCCAGCGGGCCGTCCACAACACCCGTGACATCGACATCGACCTCGTCGACGCCCAGGAGACCCGCCGGGTCCTGGACCGTCTCTATGGCTATGAGGTCAGCCCCGTGCTGTGGCGCAAGGTCCGGCAGGGGCTGTCGGCCGGCCGCGTCCAGTCGGTCGCGACCCGCATGGTGGTCGAGCGCGAACGTGAGCGGATGGCCTTCCGGTCCGCGTCATACTGGGATGTCGAGGGGCAGTTCGCCCCGCTCAACACCGGTCAGTCGTTCCTGGCCCGGCTCACCGGCGTCGACGGCAACAAGGTGGCCACAGGGCGCGACTTTGATGACCGCGGCCAGCTCAAGAGCTCCGGCCTGGCGCACCTGGACGCCGCCCTCGCCACCAGCATTGCCGAGGGCACCCGCGAGGCAGACGTCGTCGTCACCGAGGTCTCGGAGAAGCCCTACACGCGGCGGCCGTCCGCGCCGTTCACCACCTCGACGCTGCAGCAGGAGTCGAGCCGCAAGCTGCGGATGAACGCGCAGTCGACCATGCGGACGGCCCAGCGGCTCTATGAGAACGGCTACATCACCTACATGCGCACCGACTCGACCACGCTGTCGGAGTCGGCGGTCAGCGCAGCCCGGGCGCAGGCTCGTGACCTCTATGGCTCGGACTTCGTCTCGGATGCACCGCGGCGCTATGGCAAAAAGAGCAAGAACGCCCAGGAGGCGCACGAGGCGATCCGTCCTGCCGGCGACTCGTTCCGCACGCCGGCGCAGGTGGCCGGCGAGCTGCGCGGGCAGGAGTTCGCGCTCTATGAGCTGATCTGGAAGCGCACCGTCGCCTCGCAGATGGCCGACGCCAAGGGTTCCACGGCGTCGGTGAAGCTGGTGGCGACCCTGCCCACCGGGCACGGCGCCGAAACGGCCCAGTTCAGCGCGTCCGGCACCGTCATCACCTTCCGCGGCTTCCTGGCGGCCTATGAGGAGGGGCGTGACGAGGACCGCTTCGGCGCCCCGTCGGAGGAGCAGGAGCGTCGGCTGCCCAAGCTCAGCGAGGGTGTCGGTCTGGACGTCATCAGCGCCGAGGCACAGGGTCACCAGACCTCGCCGCCCGCGCGCTACACCGAGGCGACGCTGGTCAAGGCGCTGGAGGAGAAGGGCATCGGGCGCCCGTCCACCTATGCGGCGACGGTGGGGACCATCCAGGACCGCGGCTATGTCCGCACCCGTGGCTCGGCGCTCATCCCGACCTGGCTTGCGTTCGCGGTCACCCGGTTGCTCGAGGAGCACTTCTCGCGGCTGGTGGACTATGACTTCACGGCCGCGATGGAGGAGGACCTGGACCGCATCGCGCGCGGTGACGAGCAGCGGGTGGACTGGCTCAAGCGGTTCTATTTTGGGGACGAGGCCTCGAGTGCCGAGGGTCTGCGTGACCTGGTCACCGACCTCGGCGAGATCGACGCGCGCGCGGTGTCGACGATCGAGATCGGTGACGGCATCGTGGTGCGGGTCGGCCGCTACGGGCCCTATGTCGAGGACACCGCGAGCACCGACGACCCGCCGCGACGGGCCACGATCTCCGATGAGATCGCCCCGGATGAGATGACGCCCGAGAAGGGGCGCGAGCTGCTCGAGGCCTCGGCCGACGACGGCCGCGTGCTGGGGCAGGACCCGGTCACCGGGCACGACATCGTCGCCAAGGCCGGGCGCTACGGGCCCTATGTCACCGAGGTCCTGCCCGAGGACCCCGAGCCCGGTGCTGCCACCGCTGGTGCAGACGGCCCGGACGGCGGGTCGCCGGCCCCGGCCAAGCCTGCCAAGAAGGCGGCCAAGAAGACGGCCAAGAAGGCGAAGGTCAAGCCGCGCACGGCGAGCCTGTTCAAGGACATGGAGCTGGCCAGCATCGACCTGGAGACGGCGCTCAAGCTGCTCAGCCTGCCCCGCGTGGTGGGCGCCGACGCAGAGGGCGAGGAGATCACCGCGCAGAACGGTCGCTACGGTCCCTATCTGAAGAAGGGCACGGACTCGCGCTCCCTGACCACCGAGGCCCAGCTGTTTGAGATCACGCTGGAGGAGGCCCTGGCGATCTATGCCCAGCCCAAGCAGCGGGGCCGAGCCGCAGCAGCTCCTCCGTTGAAGGAGCTGGGCGAGGACCCGGTCAGCGGCAAGCCGGTCGTGGTCAAGGAGGGGCGCTTCGGCCCCTATGTCACTGACGGCGAGACCAACGCCACCCTGCGCAAGGATGACGACCCGGCGACGGTGACCCCGGAGCGAGGCTTCGAGCTGCTCGCCGACAAGCGGGCCAAGGGCCCCACGACGCGCAAGCGCACGGCCAAGAAGGCGACCACCAGGAAGAGCACTGCCAAGAAGAGCACTGCCAAGAAGGCGACGGCCAAGAAGTCCTCAAGCTGAGCAGTTCGGTGGAGCCCGACAAGGTGACCCCAACCCGAGAAGGTGACCTCCAACCCGACAAGGTGACCCCCAACCCGACGAACTAAGTCGGGCTAGGGATCACCTTCTCGGGTCGAGCATCGCGCGCTGGCCGCGCTGGGTCGAGCATCGCGAGCCGCGTTGACTAAGCGGTGTGCTCAGCTGTGGTCGACCAGCTCGCGGAGGTGCCGACTGGAGGCGCCGTGGCTGTCCTGGCCCGCCTGGCTGCCCTGACCCGCCGGACCGTCCTGCGCCGTCGCGGCAGCGAACGCCTGGCGCAGGTCGGCGACGATGTCGGCCGGGTCCTCGAGCCCGACCGAGAGCCGCAGCACAGAGGCGGCGGGGCGGGCCTCCGGCGCGACCGGACGGTGGGTCAACGAGGCGGGGTGCTGGATCAGGCTGTCCACCCCACCCAGGGAGACCGCGTGGGTGATCAGCCGGCACGACTGGGCGACCGCCGCCGCCACGGCATACGACTCCACCGCGAAGGCCAGGACCGAGCCCGCACCACTCATCTGGGTGCCCACCAGACCTTGCGGGTCGCACCCCTCGATGCTGGGGTGGAAGACCTGGGAGACCGCGTCCTGCTTGGTGAGCCAGTGCGCCACCACCTGGGCGTTGTCCTGCTGGGCTCGCACCCGCACGGGTAGCGTCTGCAGCCCGCGGTGCACCTGATAGGCCGCCATCGGGTGGAGCAGCCCACCGGTCAGTGCGCGAATCGACCGGATGCGCCCTGCCCACTCGGCGTTGGTGGCGACCAGGCCGGCCATGATGTCGCCGTGGCCACCGAGGAACTTGGTGGCCGAGTGGAGCACGATCGTGACGCCGAGCTCAAGGGGCCGTTGCAGCACCGGGGTGGCAAAGGTGTTGTCCACCACCACGGGCACGTCGCCGGCCTGGCGCACCAGCGCGGTGAGGTCGACCAGGTCAAGGGTGGGGTTGGCCGGGGTCTCCACCACGACCAGGCCCGTGTCGGGCTCGATCGCCGCCGCGACACCATCGGCCTCGACCCAGGTCACCCGCGTGCCGAGCAGGCCCGTCGCCAGGATGTGGTCCGTGCCGCCATAGAGCGGCCGCACGGCGACGACGTGCGGCTTTCCGGCTGCGACGGCGGCGAGCAGGGTCGCGGACAGGGCGGCCATGCCGGAGCCGAAGGCCACCGCCTGCTCGGCGCCCTCGAGCCGGGCCAGAGCCTCCTCGAGGCGCCCGACCGTGGGGTTCCAGAGACGTTGGTAGACCAGTGAGTCGCCCGCCGCAGGGGTGCCTCCGGTCGCTAGGTTCTCGTATGACGCGCCGCCGGTCTCGACGTTGCCGACCGGATAGGTCGTGGACAGGTCGATCGGGGGCACGTGCGCGCCCAGTGCGGTCAGGTCCTCGCGTGCGGCGTGCACGGCGTCGGTGTCGAATGACATGGCTGCTCCTTGATCAAGCGGTGGGCCCCGTTGCCCGTGCTTCTATGATGGATGATCTGCGGTGAGAATGGCAACATGCCTCAACTCCTGCGATGAGGTCGGTGAATGACTACTGATTCTGCGACATACGCACGGTAGGATGGCGGCATGGCGAAGATGGTTCACCCCGAGTCCAACGTCCCGCTTGACCGCACCGACCGGCGCCTGGTGGAGCTGCTCCAGAAGGACGGTCGGATGCCCAACGCGACGCTCGCCCGCGAGGTGGGTGTGGCCGAGTCCACCTGCCTGGTGCGGGTGCGCTCCCTGCGTGAGCGTGGTGTGATCCGCGGCATCCACGCCGACATCGACCCCGCCATGGTGGGCCGTCCGGTGCAGGCCATGATCGCCGTCCGGTTCGGTGGTCACCGGCGCAGCCACTTCGAGCAGTTCCGTGAGGAGGTGCCCCGTCTCCCCGGTGTCCTGAGCGCCTACCACGTCAGCGGCGCGACCGACTATTTTGTGCACGTCGCCTGTGAGTCGGCGGACGCCCTGCGCGACTTCGTCCTCGACCACCTGACCAACCGGCCCGGCGTCCTGCACGCCGAGACGGCGCTGATCTTCGACATGCTCAAGGGCGAGGGCAACCTCACCGAGCCGCTGGACTGAGTCGCCTCGCACGGTGCCTGTGGGTGGCGGCGGATCCTGTCAGCCCGGTCACCTAGGCTCTGCGTGTGCCGATCACCCCGCCCCCGTCGACGCCGCAGCACGCTGGCCTCTTCGTCTCCTTCGAGGGAGGCGACGGCGCCGGCAAGTCCACCCAGCTGCGGCTGCTCGGCGCTGCGCTCGAGGAGCTGGGGCGTGAGGTGGTGCTCACCCGCGAGCCGGGCGGCACCGACCTGGGGGCGGCGATCCGCCAAGTGCTGTTGCACGGTGACCACGTCGCCCCGCGGGCAGAGGCGCTGCTCTTTGCGGCCGACCGCGCGCACCACGTCGCCACAGTGATCCAGCCGGCGCTCGACCGCGGCGCCGACGTGCTCACCGACCGCTACCTCGACTCCTCGATCGCCTATCAGGGGGTGGCCAGGGCGTTGCACCATGACGACGTGCGCGACCTGTCGCTGTGGGCGACGCAGGGGCTGCTCCCGGATCTGACCGTGCTGCTCGACGTGACGGCCGCGCAGGGGCGCGCCCGCCGTGGGGGAGTGCACGACAGGCTGGAGCGCGAGGACGACACCTTCCACGAGGCGGTGCGCCAGGGCTTCCTCCGGCTGGCCGCGCAGGACACCGACCGCTATCTCGTCCTCGATGCGGCGGCCGACCCGGCCCAGCTGCACGAGGCCGTGTGCCGTGAGCTGGGGGCCCGTCGCCCCGACCTTGCCAGGCTGGCCCTGCGATGAGTGTCTTCGACGACCTCGTCGGCCAGGAGCCCCTCGTGGAGCAGCTGCAGCACTCTGCCGCCAACCCCGCTGCGATGACCCACGCCTGGCTCTTCACCGGACCGCCAGGGTCTGGACGGTCCAAGGCCGCTCGGGCCTTCGCCGCCGCGCTGCAGTGCGAGGGCGGCGGGGTCCCGGGGTGCGGTGAGTGCCAGGCCTGTCGGACCGTGCTGGCGGGCAGCCACGCCGACCTGATCGTCGAGGCGACCTCCGAGACGTTCATCCGGGTCGGACGCGCCCGGGACCTCGCGCTGGCTGCTGGGTCCCGGCCGACGGTGGGCCGGTGGCGAGTGCTGATCATCGAGGACGCCGACCGCCTCAACGACCAGGCTGCCGACGCGTTGCTCAAGAGCCTGGAGGAGCCGCCCCCACGCACCGTCTGGATGCTGTGCGCCCCCTCGCTGGAAGACATTCTGGTGACGATCCGGTCCCGCTGCCGCCACATGCGCCTGCGCACCCCGCCGGTGGACGCTGTCGCCGAGCTCCTGGTGCGCCGGGACGGGATCGACGCCGCGATGGCGCACTATGCTGCGCGCGCTGCCCAGTCGCACATCGGCATCGCCCGACGGCTGGCTCTCGACGAAGGTGCCCGGACCAGGCGCCACCGGGTCACCTCGATCCCGCTGAGCCTGACCAGCCTGGGCGCCGCGCTCAGCGCCGCGGACGAGCTGAGCACTGCTGCCACAGAGGGCGCCACGGGCAGCGCCGCCGACGAGGCGGACGAGGCTCGCGCGGTGCTGCTCAGGCAGCTCGGGGCCGACCCGTCCGCGCGCACCCAGCCCCCCGCCATACGCACGCACCTGAAGGAGTTTGACGAGCGTCAGAAGCGGTTGAGCCGGCGCCGTCAGCACGACACGATCGACGCGGCACTGACCGACCTGAGCTCGGTCTATCGCGACGCGCTGGTGCTCGGGACCGGCGCCGGGATCGAGGCGATCAACTCCACCGAGGTCCCGGTGCTGCGCGAGCTCGCCAGGGCCTTCAGCCCCGACCAGCTGTTGCAGGCGCTCGACACCATCGGGCTCGCCCGACAGCGGCTCATCGCCAACGGTTCGCCGTTGCTGGTGCTAGAGGCGATGATGGTCGGGTTGATCCTGCCCACGGCGAGGCAGGGCGCGTGATCAGACGGGTGGGGCGCATCATCAAGGAAGAGGACCAGACCGTGCAGGTGACGATGAGTGCGCGCAGGACAGGACCGGATCGCAGGGTTGGTTGGTGGAGCAGGCTCACCGTCGGAGGGGCTCTGATCGGTCTGCTCGCCGCCGGGTGCACCGGAGCTCCGACCAGCGCGCCGCCAGAGGGTGGGACGCCCGAGGGCGGATCTTCGTCCGAGGCTCCAGGCGGGGGCGGGAACGGTGCTCCCACCGAGGGCGGGTCTGCCGGCCCTGCCGGCGAGGTCCCCGCGGGGCTCGAGACCTTCTATGAGCAAGAGCTGGCCTGGCAGGAGTGTGAGGGTGGCGAGTGCGCGACGCTGAGCGTCCCGATCGACTACGAGGAGCCGGACGGCGCGACGATCGAGCTCGCCCTGCTGCGCGTGGCTGCAGCAGGAGACCGCCAGGGTTCGCTCGTGGTCAACCCCGGTGGCCCCGGCGTGTCCGGTGTGGACTACGCGCAGCAGGCCGGACTCGTCGTTTCCGGTGAGGTGCAAGAGCAGTTCGACATCGTCGGCTTCGACCCTCGCGGCGTGGCGCGCTCGGCACCGATCGAGTGCTTCGACGACGCCCAGATGGATGACTACATCGGGTCCGACCCCAGCCCGGACGACGCTGCCGAGGAGGCCGCCAGCGAAGAGCTGGTGAAGGAGTTCGTCGCGGCGTGCGAGGCCAATGCGGGGGAGCTGCTCTGGCACGTGTCGACCGTTGAGGTCGCCCGCGACATGGACGTGCTGCGTGCGGCCCTCGACGAGGACCAGCTCGACTACCTGGGCGCTTCCTACGGCACCTTCATAGGAGCGACCTACGCCCAGCTGTTCCCGGCCAACGTCGGGCGCTTCGTCCTGGACGGCGCCGTCGACCCGACCATGTCGAGGCTGGACAGGGGGCTCGGTCAGGCGGCGGGGTTCGAGCAGGCGACCCGAGAGTATGTCCAGAGCTGCGTCGATAGCGGTGACTGTCCCTTGGGCGACGACGTCGACTCGGGCATGGCGGGCCTGCGGGCGTTCCTGGCTGACCTCGATGCCAACCCGATCCCGCTCGAGGGAGACGCAGCCGGTGAGCTGACCGAGGGATGGGGGGTGTACGGCGTCATCGTGGCGATGTATGACGAGGGCGCCTGGCCGATCTTGACCACCGCCCTGCGCAGCGCACAGGAGGGAGACGCCACCATGCTGATGTTCCTGGCCAACATCTATGTCGGCCGCACGGCGGACGGCATCTACGAGAGCAACAAGATGCAGGCCATCACCGCGGTGAACTGTCTCGACCGCGCCGCCGAGCCCGACCCCGATGAGGACGAGGTGCTGCGTCAGTTCGAGGAGGTTGCGCCGACGTTCGGCAAGTACCTCGCCGGCGAGGGCGCCTGTGCCTACTGGCCCGAGACCGCCCAGACGGTGTTGGACGACTACAGCGCCGAGGGTGCCGCCCCGATCGTGGTGATCGGGACGACGCGCGACCCGGCGACGCCCTATGCGTGGGCCGAGGCGCTGGCCGACACGCTGTCCTCAGGGGTCCTGCTCACCTACGACGGTGACGGTCACACGGCCTACGGGCGGTCGAACGACTGCATCGACGATGCCGTCGACGCCTACCTGCTCGAGGGGACGGTGCCGCAGGACGGGCTGTCCTGCTGATCCGTCGCCAGGTGCCCGGGCCAGGGGCGACGCTGACTCGCTCCGCGCGTGCCAGGTGCCGGGCACCGACGCTGATTCGCTCCGCCCGTCCTCGATCGGTTATCCTCCCTGGGCACCCTGTGAGCGGTGCGCGCCGCCTTAGCTCAGTCGGCTAGAGCGATTCACTCGTAATGAATAGGTCGCCGGTTCGATTCCGGCAGGCGGCTCCAGACTCAAAGGGCCCACCCCGAGCAACTCGGGGTGGGCCCTTTGGCGTCGCGCCTGGTTCAGGCTGCGGTGCTGCTCACTCGTCGGCCACGAAGCGCAGCGTGAAAGTGCCGTTGCCGTCGTCACCCAGCGTGGCGCTGAAGCCGACCGCGGCGAGCTGCTCGAGCGACTCGCGTGCCTGTGCGTCGGCGACCTCGGCGAGGTAGAGGTCCTCGATGGCGTTGATGTTGAGATAGAACACCGAGTCGGCGTCCTCAGCATTGGGCACTGCGTCCTGGAACGTTGTGTGGTTGCCCAGCGCGCCACCCTCAGCGACCGCGTCGACATACGGACGGCTGACACCGACCGTGAAGACCCCGTCGTCGGAGCGCCGCAGCGCGATCCGCTCGGCCTCCGGCTCACCCGTGAGCTCGAAGGCGCGCATGAGCAGGTCCTCGGCCTTCGCGGTGTCGGTCTCGGTGCGGTAGGCGATCGCCCAGTTGTCGAAGTCCTCCAGGTCGTCCTGCAGATCCAGGATGCCTGGCCCGACGGACAGCACGAGGCTGGAGCCGAGCAGGGTCTGGATGTCGTCCGGCAGGGTGAAGCCGGCCTCGGCGGCCTGCGCCTCGGCGTCGGCCATCTCGGTCGGCAGCTGCTCCTTGAACGCGGCATAGGCCCTGGCCAGGAGCTGGTCGCCGTGCTCCTGGCTGATCGCTGCGACGGTGTCCTCCGGCAGGTCGAGGACCAGGTGCCCGCTGTCGCCACCCTCGATGCCAGCGGCGTCGATCCCGCGGGTCACGCCGTGCACCTCGATGTTGCCCTCAGCGAAACGGAGCGCGGCGGCATAGCGGCCGGTGGCAGCGTCCTGGGCGAGGTCCGACTGACCGGTCAGGCTGCCGAGCAGGCCGTAGGCCGACGGCGACAGGCTCGCGGCATCGTCCATCGACTGCTGCGCCAGGGGGCTGTCGGCTAGTGCGGCCAGTGGTTCGACATCGACCCAGCCGGACAGCACGCCCTGGTCGCCGAGCGCGTCCATGTCGCTGCGGAACGTTTCCTTGTCCGCGAGCGTCCCGGCCTCCACGAGGTCCTGCATCCCACCGACGGCGGCCGTCGTGGTCAGCACGGCGTAGTCACCGTGGAAGTACCAGTCGAGACCATCCTCACCCTCACTGGCGTTGGTCGCCTCCTGCAACTTGGTCAGCCCCGCGTCAGCGCCCTCCTCGTCCTTGACCTGCAGGGCGATGCCGAAGTAGGGCTCCTCGCCGCCGTTGGGCACGATGCCCAGAGCCATCCGGTCACCGAGCCAGGGCTCGATGTCCTCCCGGTAGTCGATCGCGGCGAACGCCTCGTCCTCCTCGGCCATCCAGTCGAAGGCCTTCTCCCGGATGTCACCGTCCCGGAGGGTCTCAAGGACATCCTCGTCCAGTCCCTGGAAGAAGCGGACGGCCGCGATCTTCTCTCCGACACTGGGGTTGATGTCCAGGCTGACGTAGGCGGCCGTCTCGGCGGGCAGCGCACTCGAGGGCTGGTCGCCGCCCCCACCGAGCATGCGGGTTGCCGCCCAGGCACCTCCGCCGATCACCAGCGCGGCTAGGACGGCTAGCGCGATGAGCAGGAAGGACCTGCTCCGGGGAGGTGTCGGTTCGGCATACGCATGGCTCTGTGGCCGGTCAAAGGTTCCGGCGGGTGGTGCGGTCATAACTCCCCCTGGGGTCGTGTAGGTGGATCGGAACGGCCGCGGAGTCCGGTCCGCGGCGGTTCTGGGACGTGCCCTATGCGCCCCACGATACCGCCTGCCGGACTTCGTGATCAGATCGTTATCTGGTGATCGAAAGAACCCTGCGGCGCTCTCGTGACGTAGTGACCTGCTGAAAAACAAGCATGTGATTTCGCACAGTCGGCACAACGGGGCTCGAGTGACCACTGATAGGGCTGTGACCTGCGCAAATGTGTGGGGCTGGAGTTTCTATTGTGGCGCCTAGGGCTTAGCGTCAGGGCGGTTGCACCCCTTTGCCCCGTGCAATCACCTGACGATGGAAGTGAGTGGTTGTGGCCCGCCCCGGACGCCCGACGAGGTATGGCGCGCTCGTCACGAGTGCCTTCCTCCTGATCTCTGCAGCACCCGCGACCGCAGAGGAGCACATCCCCTCGCAGGACGAGGTGCGAGCGGCCAGGACGTTGGTCACCGACACCGAGGGCAGGGTCGGCGAGCTCGACGCGCTCATGCAGACCTACACGGCAGAGCTGCGCAGCGCTCAGCAGGTGGCCCAGATCGCCAGCGAGGAGTCGGCCGTCGCTCGCTACGAGGCGGACGAGGCTGCTGCAGAGTCCGAGCGACTGGCCGAGGAGGCACAGGCCGCCAGGCAGGAGGCCGACGATGCCACCCAGGTCCTCGGCAGACATGCGGCGGAGGCCTACAAGTCCGGTGGCCTGTCGACCCTTGAGCTCTTGTTGTCGGCCGGTCCTGAGGACCTGATGGAGCGGGCTGGCTCGCTCGAGGTGGTCAGCCGCATCCGGTCACGTGACGCCGACGATGCTGCTCTGGCCTCCGGCACGGCCCAGGCGCTGGAGCGGGAGGCGGCCCTCGCGGCGGCTCAGGCCCAGGCCGCTGCCATCCGGGCCGATGAGGCCGAGTCCGCGGCGTCGTCCGCGGTCGAGGCGGCGCAGGCCAAGAGTCATCAGCTGGGCACCGAGCGGGAGGCGACTCTGCTGGAGCTCGCGCGACTGCGACAGGTGTCGGTGGACACGGAGCGCACCCGCCAGGAAGCGCTCCAGGCGCAGGCGGACCAGCGTGCCGCTGAGGCTGAGCAGCGCCGGGTCGAGGCGCAGCTGGCCCAGGAACAGCTCGCCGCGGCCCAGCTGGCGAAGCAGGACCAAGCGGCACCGGCACCCACCGCCGATGCCGGTGGACAGCTGCCCGAGAACCCGCCGCCCAGCGTGCTGCCGCAGCCCTCGCCGGCGCCGAGCCCCGCCCCGACGCCCCCTCCGGCGCCGAGCCCGACACCGCCGGCGCCGAGCCCGACTCCTCCGCCCGCACCCAGCCCGACGCACCCTCCGGCGCCCGCTCCCAGCCCGGCGCCGACTCCTCCGCCCCCCGCGCCGACGCCGACGCCTCCGCCCCCCGCACCGGCGCCGACGCCTCCGCCCCCCGCACCGGCGCCGACACCTCCGCCCCCCGCGCCGACGCCGACACCTCCGCCGGCCCCGACTCCTCCGCCTGCCCCCGCCCCGCCGCCCCCACCGCCGGCTCCGGCTCCGGGTGCGGAGACCGCGATCGGCTGGGCCCACCAACAGCTCGGCAAGCCCTACATCTGGGGTGGTGAGGGACCGGACGGCTTCGACTGCTCAGGACTGACCAAGGTGGCCTGGGCGCAGGCCGGTGTGCAGCTGACCCACTCGAGCCGGATCCAGTATCAGCAGACGGCGAAGGTGCCCGTGAGTCAGGCCCAGCGTGGCGACCTGCTGTTCTATAGCTATGACGGCACGAGCGCCGGGATCTTCCACGTCGCCATCTATCTCGGTGACGGCCAGGTCATCCACTCGCTGCGTGACTGGTCGAGCTGGAGCGGCACCAAGGTGACCGGGATGTATTACGCCACTGGGCTGTTGCCTCAGGCTGGCCGCCCCTGACCCGTGGGTCGGGACAGACTGGGAGCACCCGCAATGCGGAGAAGGGGCCCGTTGGCGCTGTGCGTCACCGGGCCCCTTCTCGAACTTTTCGGGGTGCTTCTCGAATTCTGCGGGGCTGTGCTGGGGTCCTCCGAGCCGGAGTCAGTGCCCCTGGTTGCCTGGACCTGCCCAGCGAGCTGTGCTCAGTCCCGCATCCTTGGCCCGCTGCACGGCCTCGTGGTAGGTCTGCTCGGACTCGGCGCGACCGGCCCAGTGGGCACCCTCGACCGACTTGCCGGGCTCCAGGTCCTTGTAGACCTCGAAGAAGTGCTGGATCTCCAGGCGGGTGTGGTCACCGATGTGCTCGAGTTCGCGGATGTGTGCCTTGCGGGGGTCGTCTGCGGGCACGCAGATGATCTTGTCGTCACCACCGGCCTCGTCACGCATGTGGAACATGCCGATGGGGCGCGCCGCGACGAGGCAGCCGGGCCAGGTCGGCTCGTCCAGCAGCACCAGCGCGTCCAGCGGGTCCCCGTCCTCTCCGAGGGTGTCCTCGATGTATCCGTAGTCGGCCGGATAGCGGGTGGCCGTGAACAGCATCCGATCAAGACGGATCCGGCCGGTGGCGTGGTCCACCTCGTATTTGTTGCGGCTCCCCTGCGGGATCTCGATGGTCACATCGAAGTTCATGAGGTCAACCCTTCGTGGTCGGGGCGTCGTGTCGGTGCCAGTGGTTATTCTGTGGAGCCAGTTTCACTCACTCAGGCCGTTCGAGAAAGCAGGCGCCATGCAGGGACGTCGCCGGGCGAGCGCAGCCGTGCTGTCACTGTGTCTCGTCGTGCCAGTCACCGCAGCCTATGCCGGATCGGGCGACCTCGACGGCTCGGCCCAGGTTGCCGCTCCCTCCGCCAGCCCCGTGATCGGGGTGGCAGCGGCACAGGTTGCCGTGCGCCCGCACATCGCGCCGCAGCCGCCGCCGGTGCTTGTGCCCGTGAGCCGGGGTCGACCGGTCGACCCAGCGGTCCTGGGCTCGTTGATCCAGGACGAGCTGAGCAGCGAGTGGCTTGGGGACCCGGCCCACGTCGCCGTCACCGTGCGTGATGTGGACACCGGTGAGCACCTCTTCGACCAGAACGCCGACCGAGCACTGACCCCGGCGTCCACCACCAAGCTGCTCGCGGCCGCGGCGATCGTCACGTCCCTGCCGATGGACGAACCGTTCCGGACCACGGTGGTGACGGGGGAGGAGCCTCACAAGATCATCCTCGTCGCCGGTGGCGACATGCTGATCGCGCGTGGGGCGGGGGACCCCACTCAGGTTGAGGGCAGGGCGGGACTGGCCGATCTAGCGGACCAGACCGCGGCCGAGCTCACCTCCCGCGGGCTGGGAGCCGAGGACACGCCGGTGCGCGTCGAGCTCGACACCAGTTATGCCCAGGGACCGGACCGCGCGCCCGGGTGGACTGACTACTGGCTGACCGAGGGCTACACCGGACGGATCACCATGTTGGCCCTGGTCGAGGACCGTGCCATCCCCTTCCATCCCGCACCGGCCGACCCCGCCCAGGCCACGAGCCTTGCGTTCAAGGATGCTCTCCGCGAGCGCGGGATCGCGCTTACCGGTGGCCCCAGGACCACGGCGGCCGAGGTGGTCGCACCGGAGGGGGCCGAGCTGTTGGCAGAGGTCGAGTCGGCCCCCGCTCGTGACGTGCTCTCGGAGGCCCTCGCCAGCAGCGACAACGCCATGGTCGAGCAGCTGGCACGACAGGCGGCGGTCGCCGACGGCGTCGGAGCCGATCCGGACTCCGTGAAGGCCTGGGTGCTCGAGCAGGTCGCCGGCTACGGCGTGGATGTGGCCGGCGTCCAGCTGGCGGACGTCTCCGGGCTCTCGGACGGCACAAGCATCCCCGCCCGAGTGCTCGGGGACCTCCTGGTGGTCGGAGCCGACGGGGATGATCCCGGCCTGCAGAGCGTCTTGGGTGAGCTGCCCATCGCGGGCTTCTCGGGCACTCTGTGGGACCGGTTCCACCTGGACCGACACGCGCCAGCCGTGGGTGTGGCGCGCGCCAAGACGGGCGCCCTGCCCGGCGTCACGACACTGGCTGGTCTCGTCGTGACCCAGGACGGGCGGATGCTCGCCTTCGCCGTGCTCGCCGATGACGTCGGACGAGACGGCGCGGGGCTGGAGGCACGCTCGGTCGTCGACAGCATCGTCGCCGAGCTGGCCGTCTGCGGTTGCTGAGAGCGGCTCAGAGCGTGCTCGGCGGCAGATGCCCTGCCTCGATAGCCGTCGCCACGTCCCGGATCGCCTGACGGCTCTCGACCCAGTCCCCGGCCGACTCCTCCCAGCTGGGCTGCCATCCCCGTCGGGCCTCGATCGTCCAGTGCGCCCCAAACAGGACCCGGCCCAGGATCGCGAAGGGCAGCACCAGCAGCAGGAGCAGGAGCTCGAGGCCCGCGACGAGAACCAGCAGCAGGAACGGCAGCATCAGGATTAAGGCGATGCCCCCGATGACCAGGCTGATCGGATCGTCTCCCAGTGCGGGAGTGTCTGGCATGGCCTCCAGTGCGCCTCTCACGCGGCGACGCCACGGCACCCACCGTCGGCTCACCCGCCACGTCTGCCCCGTCGGATCCTTGACCTTCACGCAGGGAAGGGTAGTGCCGGATCCGGCCCGACGAGAATCTGTGTCCACAACCCCCCGCGGCACCCTCATGTGCAGTCCGGCCGCAACCCCGTCGGCACTCTCGTGTGCGGTCCGACCGCAGCCCCGCGGCACCCTGGCCCGCGCCTCAGGGCTGCACTCGTGCGCAGCCCTCGTCGGAGCTTCCCATTAGGTTGGGACGTATGACGGACGATCTGGTGAACGACCCGAGCCCCGCCACCGCACCGGGCGCCGACGAGCCTGCAACGGGGGAGGGCGCAGGCGCTGACTACGTGGACTGGGAGTTCGCCGCGTCGGCAGGGCGCCGCTTGGCGCCGGCCGGGCCGAGCGTGTCCCGGGACGAGATCGACCAGCTGGTCGCCGAGCTGCGGGAGGCCACCAGGACGGCGGTCGCACCGGTGGCCGACACCAGCGGGCTGCACGCACCGCAAGATGCCCCGAGTCCCCTCGTCGTCGACCGGGGCGGGTGGATCGAGGCCAACGCGGTCTCGATGAAGGGCATGCTCGCGCCGGTGCTCGACCACGTGGTCGCAGCCCGGGCCAGGGGGCGCCAGCCGGCAGAGGGGATGCGCAAGGTCGGGGGCCGGGTGACCGGTGCCGAGGTCGGGAGCATGCTCGCCTGGGTGAGCACCAAGGTGCTGGGGCAATATGACCTGGCGCCGGAGAGCACCCCGCGGCTGCTCCTGGTCGCGCCCAACATCATGACCGCCGAGCGCGACCTGGGCGTGGTCCCGAGCGACTTCCGACTCTGGGTCTGTCTGCACGAGGAGACCCACAGGGTCCAGTTCACCGCCGTGCCGTGGCTGCGTCAGCACATCCTCGACGCCGCTCGTGACATCGGCACCAAGCTGGTCCCGGAGCCGGACCAGACGAGCCAGCGACTGCAGCAGATCGTCACGGCTCTGCCGGGCGTCATCCGCGGGGACACCGACATCACCCAGGTGCTGGCCACCCCCGAGCAACGGGAGAAGCTGGCCGAGATCACCGCCGTCATGTCCCTGCTGGAGGGGCACGCCGACGTCATCATGGATGACGTCGGTCCGTCGGTCATCCCCACCGTGGCCACCATCCGGGCGAAGTTCCAGCAACGCCGCAAGGGCTCGGGCTCGGTGGACAAGATCCTGCGCAGACTGCTCGGCATGGACGCCAAGATGGCGCAGTACCGCGACGGCGCCGTCTTCGTGCGCGCCGTCACCGACCAGATCGGCCGCGAGGGCTTCAACCGGGTGTGGGAGTCACCTGAGACGCTGCCGCGACCCACTGAGATCGCCGACCCCGCCGCCTGGGTGCGCCGGGTCCACGGCTGAGCCCGGTGGCCGGTCCGCCTCCCGCCGTTGCGGCCACGAGGGTGGCGGTGCGGCGGACGCTGACGACGCTGGGCCTGCGCGGACAACCGGTCCTGGTGGCGTGCTCCGGTGGCGCTGACTCGCTGGCGCTCGCGGCAGCTGCTGCGTTCGTGGTGCCGCGGGAGGGCGGGACGCTCGGCGCGCTCGTCGTCGATCACGGACTGCAGGCCGACTCGGCCGACATCGCGCGGGCCGCTGCGGAGCAGTGCCGTGGCCTCGGCGTCACCGACGTCGAGGTCCTGCAGGTCACGGTGACCGATCGCGGGGATGGGCCGGAGTCCGCGGCCCGGGACGCGCGCCTGGCCGTCCTCACCGACGCGGCCGAGCGCGGGGCCGCGGCCGCCGTCCTGCTGGGCCACACGCGTGACGACCAGGCCGAGCAGGTGCTCCTGGGCCTGGCCCGGGGCTCGGGAGCCCGGTCGCTTGCAGGCATCCCACCCGCCCGCCTGGCGCGGCCCGGGTCGCCGGTCCTGCTGGTGCGCCCCTTCCTGTCGGTCCCGCGCAGCACGACCGAGGCCACCTGCCGAGACCTCGGTCTGTCCCCCTGGGCTGACCCGCACAACGACGACGAAGCGTTCATGAGAGTGCGCGCCCGCCGGGTCCTGCCGGTCCTGGAGCGGGAGCTGGGCCCCGGCATCGTGGCCGCCCTTGCCCGCAGCGCAGACCTACTCCGGGACGATGCCGACGCGCTCGACGAGGCCGCACGCACGGCATACCTCCGCCTTGGTGAGCCACCGTGGCCGGTCAGTGGCCTGACCGACCTGTCCGGCGCCGTGCGTCGCAGGGTATGGCGCGAGCTGGCGCTGCGGTCCGGTGCCCCGTCGGGGGCGCTCACCGCAGAACACCTGCGGACCGTGGACCAGCTGGTGACCCACTGGCGGGGGCAGGGACCCGTGGACCTTCCGGGCGGGCTGCGGGTGCATCGCCGGGGCGAGCTGATTTCGCTCGCCAACAGCGCCTAAGGTTGGAGCGCCACCCCGCCGAGCACAGGAGATGACGTGGACGCCGAGCACATGGGTGCAGACCTGGAGAAGGTCCTGCTCACCGAGGAGCAGATCCAACAGCGTCTGCAGGAGCTGGCCGAACAGATCTGGGGCGACTACCGGGACAAGGACGTGCTGCTGGTGGGGGTGCTCAGAGGCGCGGTCGTGGTCATGGCCGACCTGATGAGAGCGCTGCCCGGGACCGCCGAGATGGACTGGATGGCGGTGTCGTCCTACGGCTCGGGCACCAAGTCCTCTGGTGTGGTGCGGATCCTCAAGGACCTCGACACCGACATCACCAACCGGCACGTCCTGATCGTCGAGGACATCATCGACTCCGGCCTGACGCTGAGCTGGATCCGCTCCAACCTCGACTCCCGCAGCCCGGCATCCGTGGAGATCTGCACGCTGCTGCGCAAGCCCGAGGCGGCCAAGGTGGAGATCAACGTGCGCTATGTCGGGTTCGACATCCCCAACGACTTCGTGGTCGGCTACGGGCTGGACTACGCCGAGAAGTACCGCAACCTGAGGGTCGTCGGCACCCTCGCCCCGCACGTGTACTCGTAGGCTTCACGACGCCGCAGCGCGCATGGGAGGACGTGTGCGTCGGTGACGTCTGGAACACTAGGACGCTCTGGCACGTTGTCGGCACCAGACCAGGCTTTCTTCGGCAGGAGGACCGGGGCCCATCCGCCCCGACAGTAAATGAACAAACAGCGCACGCGTGGCCCCTGGATGTGGATCGTGATGGTCCTCGGACTGGGCATTCTGTGGTACTCCCTCATGATGCCCAGCGCCTACGAGCGCATCGACACGTCCGAGGCCCTGGACCTGATCAGGACCGACAAGGTCGCTGAGGCGGTCCTGACCCCCGACCGCATCGACCTGGTGCTCACCGACGGCGAGACCTTCAGCAACGACGAGGTCACCGACGCCGACCGGGTGCAGGCGTTCTATGTCCCGTCGCGCGGCGAGATGCTCGTCGACGAGTTTGAGGCGCACCCGCCGACGGAGGCGTTCACCGACGACCCGGCACAGCCCAACTGGTTCGCCTCGTTGCTGATGACCGTGATCCCGCTGTTGCTGATCCTGGGTCTGTTCCTCTTCCTGATGACCCGCATGCAGGGAGGCGGCCGCGGCGTCATGCAGTTCGGCAAGTCCAAGGCCAAACTGGCCTCCAAGGACATGCCGAAGGTCACCTTCGCCGACGTGGCCGGAGCGGACGAGGCCGTCGAGGAGCTGCACGAGATCAAGGAGTTCCTCGCCGAGCCCCGCAAGTTCCTCGAGGTTGGTGCCAAGATCCCCAAGGGTGTCCTGCTCTATGGCCCGCCCGGAACCGGCAAGACCCTGCTGGCTCGCGCGGTGGCCGGGGAGGCCGGAGTGCCGTTCTACACCATCTCGGGTTCGGACTTCGTCGAGATGTTCGTCGGTGTCGGTGCCTCCCGAGTGCGCGACCTGTTCAAGGAAGCCAAGGAGAACGCTCCCGCGATCATCTTTGTCGATGAGATCGACGCCGTCGGTCGACACCGCGGCGCGGGCATGGGCGGCGGTCATGACGAGCGCGAGCAGACTCTCAACCAGCTGCTGGTCGAGATGGACGGCTTCGACGCCCACGCCAACGTGATCCTCATCGCGGCCACCAACCGTCCCGACATCCTGGACCCTGCACTGCTGCGCCCGGGCCGCTTCGACCGCCAGATCGCTGTGGAGGCGCCCGACATGCTCGGCCGTCTGCACATCCTCCAGGTGCATTCCAAGGGCAAGCCGATGGGTGCCGACCTGGACCTGATGACGGTCGCGCGCCGCACCCCGGGCTTCTCCGGTGCTGACCTTGCCAACGTGCTCAACGAGGCAGCACTGCTGACCGCCCGTCGCAACGAGACCGTCATCGAGGACCACCATCTCGACGAGGCGATCGATCGCGTCATGGCTGGGCCGCAGAAGCGCAGTCGCATGATGAGCGCGAAGGAAAAAAAGATCACCGCCTATCACGAGGGCGGTCACGCGCTGGTCGCCGCCGCGATGCACAACACCGACCCCGTGAGCAAGGTGACGATCCTGCCGCGTGGCCGGGCCCTGGGTTACACGATGGTGCTGCCGGCTGATGACAAGTACTCCACCACGCGCAACGAGCTGCTCGACCAGTTGGCCTACGCACTGGGCGGTCGTGTCGCCGAGGAGATGGTCTTTCACGACCCCACGACCGGTGCCTCCAACGACATCGAGAAGGCCACCGGATTGGCCCGCAAGATGGTCACCGAGTTCGGCATGAGCGAGCGAGTGGGTGCGATCAAGCTCGGTGCGGGCAGCGGCGAGGTCTTCATGGGCCGCGACATGGGCCACGGGCGTGACTACTCCGAGGACCTGGCCGGGGTCGTCGACCAGGAGGTGCGTCGCCTGATCGAGGCCGCCCACGACGAGGCCTGGCACGCACTGAACGACAACCGCCACGTGCTGGACCGGTTGGTCCTTGAGCTCCTCGAGAAGGAGACGCTCAACGCTCCCGCCCTGGCTGAGCTCTTCGAGGACATCGTCAAGCGCTCCGAGCGTCCCGTCTGGCTCAGCAGCGACCACCGCACGGTCCACACCGCCGGCCCCGTGCTGACCGAGGCTGAGCAACGCGCGATGGCCAACGGCCACCACCCGCCCTCGGACGGTCAGGAGCACCCACCCGCCAAGATCATCGAGGTTCCGGACGGCGGCCACGTCGGCAGCGGTGAGCACTGAGATGGACCTGCCCCGGATCGAGGCAGCGGTGCGCGAGATCCTGTTCGCCGTCGGTGAGGATCCGGACCGGGAGGGACTGCGGGACACCCCCGCACGGGTAGCCCGCGCCTACACCGAGACGTTTGCCGGGTTGGCGCAGGACCCGGAGACCGCACTGTCCGCGACGTTCGACGTCGCGCACGAGGAGCTGATCCTGGTGCGTGACATCGCTCTCTACAGCACGTGCGAGCACCACCTGGTGCCGTTCCACGGGGCAGCCCACGTGGGCTACATCCCGGGACAGGACGGTCGGGTGGCCGGACTGTCCAAGTTGGCCCGTCTGGTCGAGGTGTATGCGCGCCGGCCCCAGGTCCAGGAGCGGTTGACCACGGAGATCGCCGAGGCGCTGGTGGCGCAGCTGGACCCGCGCGGCGTGATCGTGGTCATCGAGGCGGAGCACCTGTGCATGTCGATGCGAGGTGTCCACAAGCCGGGGGCCACGACCATCACCTCGGCGGTGCGGGGTCAGCTGACCGACCCAGCCACGCGCGCGGAGGCCATGAGCCTGATCCTGGCCGACCGGGGCCGGTGAGCCAGCGGTGTCATCCGCAACACCGGGTCCAGACGTCCCGAACGGTGTGACTGGTCGGCCTGGATCCGACCACGACGAACCAGCCCACCGGCCTTTCCCGCTGATCATGGGGGTGGTCAACGTGACCCCCGACTCCTTCAGCGACGGAGGCCGCTGGTTCGAGCCTGCGGCAGCGGTCGAGCACGGGCTGGCACTGCTCGGGCAGGGCGCAGACCTGCTCGACGTCGGTGGCGAGTCCACCCGCCCAGGTGCGGAGCGTCCGACCGAGCGTGAGGAGCTGGACCGGGTCATCCCCGTGGTCGCGGCCCTGGCCGCTCAGGGCGCGCGGATCTCCATCGACACGATGCGCTCCCGGGTCGCCGCGGAGTCCCTCGACGCCGGTGCCACGCTGATCAACGATGTCTCCGGTGGCCTGGCAGACCCGCAGATGGCAACCATGGCAGCACGCAGCGGGCTCCCCTTCGTGGCGATGCACTGGCGGGCCCACTCGGCACACATGCACCGCGAGGCTCGCTATGCCGATGTCGTCACCGAGGTTGTCGCAGAGCTGCTCGAGCGCGTCGAGGCACTGGTGGAGGCTGGCGTGGCCCGCGAGGCGATCATCCTCGACCCCGGCTTCGGCTTCAGCAAGGACGCCGGCCACAACTGGGAGCTCCTGGCTGGCCTCGACCAGGTCACGGCCCTGCCTCATCCCGTTCTGGTAGGCACCTCCCGCAAACGGTTCCTGGGGCGTCTCGGTGCGGCTGTGGGGTCCACCGTCGGACCCGCCCCGTCGGGTGAGCCCACCCCGTCGGGTGCCCTGTCGCCCCCGACGCCGCCCGCCGAGCGCGATGCCGCCACGGCGGCGACCAGCCTGCTCGCGGCCCAGGCCGGCGCGTGGGCCGTCCGGGTGCACGATGTGCCTGGCACCCGGGACGCGCTCGCCGTCTGGGCCCATGTGCACGCGGCAGGGGGACGCGCGTGACTGATCGGATCACGCTGTCCGGCGTGACGGCATACGGCTATCACGGGGTCCTGGCGAGCGAGAAGGCGGAAGGGCAGGAGTTCTCCGTCGACCTCGTGCTGGAGGTTGACCTGACCCGAGCGGCCGCGACCGACGACCTCCGTCACACAGTGAACTATGCCGAGGTGGCCGCCGACGTCGTCGCGATCCTCGAGGCACCCGCGCAGGACCTGATCGAGACCGTGGCGGGGCAGATCGTCGACTCCGTGCTCACCCGGCCCCTGGTCGAGGCCGTGACGGTGACGCTGCACAAGCCGCACGCGCCTGTGGGGGTGCCGTTCGGGGACGTGACTGTCGAGCTGCGCCGAGAGCGGGACGTCCCGGTCGTGATCGCACTGGGAGCCAACCTGGGCAGCGACCCCGCAGACACGATCGATCGTGCTGCCGTGCGGCTGGCCCAGGTCCCGGGACTGTCGCAGGTGGTCCTCTCACCGTTGTTCGAGACCGATCCGGTCGGCGGTCCGGAGCAGCCGACCTACACCAATGCCGTGGCGCTGGCCCGGACCTCCCTCGCGCCCGGACGGTTGCTGTCGGTCCTGCACGAGATCGAGGCCGATTTCGGGCGCACGCGGGAGATCCGTTGGGGGGCAAGGAGCCTGGACCTGGATCTCATCCAGGTCGGTCAGCCCGGTCAGCCCACCGAGTCGCAAAGTGACGACCCGGCGCTGACCCTGCCGCACCCCCGCGCGCACGAGCGAGCCTTTGTGCTGGCTCCATGGCACGCCGTGGACGAGGCTGCGCAGCTGCGCGTCGGTGACCTGGTCGTGCCGGTGGCGGAGCTGCTCGACGCCGTTGCTGACCAGGGGGTTCGCGCACGTGAGTGACATCGCCGGCGTGCGTGCCTCGGCCGTGGCGATGGTGGCCGTGGCCTCCACCGCTGGCTGTGTGCTGCTCTTGCGTGGCTGGCGGGCGCTGGGCAAAAACCTGCCGGACGTGCCGTGGATCGGCATCGGGCCTCTGCTGCTCCTGATCCTCGTCGTGCTGGTCGCGGGCTGGCAGGTGCGGCGCTATGCCCGGTATCGCACGCAGGAGGGTGCGTCGAGGCGGGCGCCCCAGCGCGTCACCCCCCAGCGCGCCCGGGGCACTCTGGTCGCGGGTCAGTCGGCCGCGCTCGGCGGTGGTGCCCTAGTCGGCTGGTATCTCGCCATCGCCCTCGTCCACCTGCCCAACGTCGACGTGGTCTCAGTGCGGCAGATGGTGGTGCGGGCCGCGATCAGCGCCCTCGTGGCGCTCGCACTGGCAGGCGCCGGGCTGCTGACTCAGCACTGGTGCCGGCTGCCGCCAGGCGAGAACGATGACGACGAGGACGAGCCGCCGCGCGGCGTCAGCTACGTCTCCTAGCGGTCGCTCGCAAAGCGCCCTACCTCGGCGTTTACGCAGGTCAGGGCTTTGTCGGTGGTGTGTGGTTGAGTGTTTGGTATGGCGATCACGGGGACTGGGGTGGGAGTCGGGGAAGCGTTCTCCGGCTCGGGTTCCCTGACGCCGGAGATGGTCGAGTTGATGTTCGCGCAGTGGGAGCGGGAGCAGGCCAGCGATGACTGGGAGGCCGCGCGGGACGCGGCTCAGTGGCGCGCGATAGATGAGGCCCTGGCCCAGGAGCAGGTGTCAGGGTGGGCGGCTGAGGAGCTGGCGGGAGGGTTGGTTGCTGCGGGGCGGGGCCTGGACCGGGCGGGGGTCGACGCGGATGAGCTGGTGCGGGTCTTTGACGCCTCGATGAGCGATGGTCTTGAGGCGGTGGGGCAGTTGCGGGCGAGGTTGGACGGGATTGCTTTCTCGTTGGCGTTCGAGGCCGCGTCGCGGGGGTTGCACACCGCGGTGGGGCTCTCGTTGGTGGACTGGTTGCGGGTGCGGTGTCCGATGCTCTCGAAGCAGGAGGCGTGCCAGGTCCAGGACGTGGTCCGCGCCGCGGGACACCATTGGGGTGCGCCGTTGGCTGAGGCGGTCCGCACGGGGACCGGGGCGGTGCACCGGGTGGCGAAAGTCGCTAGGACGATGCGCCGGCTGGCGGGTTCGTTGGATGTGGATCAGCAGCAGGACTACGCGAAGATCGCCACCGGCGCGGCGACTAACCCGGGCATCAGTGACCAGGACCTGGATGTGGTGTGCCAGAAGTTGTTGATCGACCTGTTGGATGAGAAGCCGCGTGAGGAGGCCAAGGCCACCGCCCAGGAACTGCGGCGGGTCACCTCGCGGCCGCTGGGTCGGGGGATGACCCGGTTCACCGTCGATGCCCCGGAAGGGGATGCGGGGCTCATCGACGGGGTGCTGTGCGGTCCGTTGGCCGCGCCGACACCGGCTGAGGACGGGACACCGGATGGGCGGATGCCGGGGCAGCGGAAGTATGACGCGTTCTGGTTGACGTTCAACCGTGGCACGTCCAACCCTGGTGCCCCGCCCTCGTCGGCGCGGGCGTCGGTGATCGTGACGGTCAAGGCGGACCCGGCGACCGGGCGGCCTGAGGGGGCGGCGGTCAGCAGCACCGGTGCGGTGATGGACGCGGCCCAGGCGGGACGGTTGGCGTGTGTGGGGGATGTGACCCCGATCGTCCTGGGTGAGCACGGCGAACCCCTCGCGCTGGGGCGCACGGTGCGGTTGGCGACACCGGGGCAGTTCAAGGCGCTGATGGTCCGTGACGGGCAGTGCACCTATCCGGGGTGTTCGGTGCCCGGGACGTGGTGCGATTCGCATCACCTGATCTGGTGGTGTCGTGGTGGCGGCACCGACCTCGAACTCTTGGTCTTACTCTGCCCTCGGCATCACACGTTGGTCCACGACCAAGACCTGATGGCCACCATCACCGGCTCCGTCGTGACCTGGCACGTGTGAACACCACGCCCCACAGCCCGGCCCCACGGCCGGGCCTTCAAGCATGTCCGGCCTCGGTCCAGGGCGCGCTTTCGGGCGCCGTCGTGGTCCAGGTTGGCCTTTGGCACAGTCGCGGTCCAGGCCTGGCATCCGGGCGTGGGCCGGGCAGTCGACCGCCGAGAGCTACTTGTCGATGTCGCCGACGACGAAGAACGTGGACCCGAGGATCGCCACCATGTCGCCGATCAGGGCTCCGGGCAGCAACTCGGACAGCACCTGGACGTTGTTGAAGGACGCCGACCGCAGCTTCAGCCGCCACGGCACCTTGTCGCCGCGGCTGACCAGGAAGTAGCCGTTGAGCCCGAGCGGGTTCTCCGTCGCCTGGTAGTGCTCGCCCTCCGGCACCTTGAGCACCTTGGGCAGCTTTACGTCAATCGGGCCGTCCGGCAGTCCGCGCAGCACCTCCGTGCACCGCTCCGCCAGGTCGAGACTCACCTCCACCTGCTCCAGCAGCACCTCGAGCCGGGCATAGCAGTCGCCGGCGGTGCGGGTGACCACGCGCCCGGGGCCATCTGGGCCGAAGAGCTCGGCATAGGCGAGGTAGGGCTCGTCGCGCCGCAGGTCGATGTCGAGCCCGGAGGCCCGCGCGATCGGTCCGGACACGCCATACTGCCGCGCCTGTTCGGTGGTCAGCACACCGACGCCCACGGTGCGCCCACGCAGGATCGGGTTGTCGATCAGCATTGCCGCCACGTCTGGCAGCCGCCGTCGCACTGCCGACACAGCCATGTCGACTCGGTCCAGCCAGCCCTCGGGGATGTCCTCGCGCAGCCCGCCGACCTGCGCGATCATGTAGTGCATCCGGCCGCCCGAGATCTCCTCCATCACGGCCTGCAGCTCCTCGCGCTCCCGGAACGCATAGAAGATCGGCGTGATCGCGCCCAGCTCGAGCGGGTAGGACCCCAGGAACATCAGGTGGTTCAGCGCGCGGTTGAGCTCGGCCAGCAAGGTGCGCGCCCAAGTCGCTCGTTCGGGCACCTCCATGCCCAGCATCGACTCCACGGCCAGAGCGACGCCGATCTCGTTGCTGAACGCCGACAGCCAGTCGTGCCGGTTGGCCAGCACCATGATCTGTCGATAGTCGCGCACCTCGAAAAGCTTCTCCGCCCCACGGTGCATGTAGCCCACGATCGGCTCGGCGGCCACGATCCGCTCACCGTCGGCGGTGATGCGCAGACGCAGGACGCCATGGGTTGCCGGGTGCTGTGGGCCGATGTTGAGCACCATCACGGTGGTGGTCAGCCCAGCAGTCCCCAGCCCGATGTCCAGTTCCCTGTGCGGCACCCGACCCACGCTAGCCGAGGTCGCCCGATCGGCGGAGCGTCGTGGCCCACCAGAAGGCGCCGAGTCCCGTCGGTGCGGTCAGCGTCGCCAGTGCGTTGGCACGCTGCAGCTCCAGCAGATAGGCACTCGGATCGGCCCGGGCCAGGTCCTGGTCCGGCAGCGGCCGGCGACCCAGCAGGTCGTGCAGGATGTCGCGCTGGCGGACCAGGCGGTCGGCGCCGAGCGCGTCGACCGCGACGTGTGCCGTCAGGTCGCAGGAACCGTCGGGCACCGGTGGCACGCTCACGCCGTCGCGGTATCCGATGAGCGTTCCCTCCACCGGCCGGTCATCGCGGGTGTGTCCGTAGTCCACGGCGACCACCAGTCCGCTCAGCACCCGCGAGCAGAGGTCGGCGTATGCCGTGTCCCGGGGGCGGCCGATCTCGGCCCGGCGCACGTGGTCCGGGACATGGGTGTCGAGCCAGTCCAGGTCGGCTCCCGACACCAGCTCGTCCGCTCGCTCGTCGCCCGTCGCAGGGTCGACCGTGACATAGCGCCACGGACCGTCAGGGGAGCGCAGAACCACCGGGCAGGGGACGACGTCGAGCCACTCGTGAGCGATGACCAGCACGTCGTCCAGTCCAGCGAGCTCCGCAGGGAGGCCGAGGCCACCGGGGGAGCGCAGCCAGTCGACACCGTCAGGCAGGTTGCTCGGACGGTCCACCACGTCGACGCCCCGCAGCGTCCGAGTGCGGTCAATGCTGTGCAACTCTCGCAGGAGCTCGCCGCGGCCCGCACCGATCTCCACGATGGTGCTCAGCCCATGTCGATCGGCCAGCGCCACGACTGCCTGGGCAAGGACCTGCCCGGTCCCTGGGATCCCCTGGGCAGAGGTCGAGAAGTGTCCGGCTGGTCCCTCGGCACGCCGATAGAAGCCTTCAACGCCATAGAGCGCCTCCTGCCAGGCGGCCTGCCACGAGGTCCACGTCACGACCCCTAGTCTCGCGCGTCCCCTAGTCTCGCGCGTCGGGAGAGTGACGCTGCGCTGGGCCGGGGCAGGAGGCATGGTGGACCTGTGCGCGAACACTTACAGGTGGGAGTCTCACCTGCCACCGACCCATCAGGAGACAACCGCATGAGCGCTCCAGTGACAGGTGGGAGCGCCCACAGCACGACCGAGAGCCCGATTGGCACCCTCACGCTCGTGACGGACGGGGATGCGCTGACCGGCCTCTACATGGAGAGCCACCGGCACGCGCCCGACCCGCAGTCGTGGGGGCCGTCGCGGGCCCCCGCTGAGTCGGCGCCGGTGGTCCGCGCTGCGATCAGCCAGCTGTCGGCATACTTCAGGGGCGAGCTCACGCACTTCGACCTCGCGCTGGCACCCAGCGGGACGCTATTCCAGAAGCAGGTCTGGGAGCAGCTGCTGCGGATCCCCTATGGCGAGACCGCCAGTTATGGAGAGCTGGCCGCGCTGCTCGGCAACCCGGGTGCCTCACGTGCGGTCGGGCTGGCCAACGGGCGCAACCCGATCTCGATCATCGTGCCGTGCCACCGCGTCGTCGGCGCGGCGGGTCAGCTGACGGGGTATGGCGGGGGCCTGGAGCGCAAGCAGGTCCTGTTGGCGCTGGAGCAGCGGGTCGCGGGCCACTCGCTGTGGTGAGCTCGCGGGCGTCAGTCGCGTGAGTCCCTTGAGTCGGCGGTGGCCGCGACGGCTGTCCCTGTGTCCTCCGGCGAGCCGGCTTTGGGGGATGGCGTGTGCCGCTGGGTAGTCTGGGGCAGTGACTCAGAGCCCTGCCACCGATCCCGACGCCACGCCGGCTACCGACGTCCCCGAGCAGGTCCGGGTGCGCACCGCCAAGCGGGCACAGTTGCTGGAGGCAGGGATCGAGCCCTACCCCGTGCAGGTTCCGGTCACCCACACCATCGCCGAGGTCCGCGAGCGCTGGGGGCACCTGGAGACGGGCGAGGAGACGACCGACGAGGTCGGGGTCGCCGGCCGGGTGGTCTTCGTCCGCAACACCGGCAAGCTCTGCTTCGCGAGCATCCAGTCTGGTGACGGCACCCGCCTGCAGGTCATGCTCAGCCTGGCAGTGGTCGGTGAGGAGTCCCTCGCGTCGTGGAAGTCGCTCGTCGACCTGGGCGACCACGTCTTTGTGCACGGCCGGGTCATCTCCAGCCGACGCGGTGAGCTGTCGGTGATGGCCACGTCGTGGCAGATGGCGAGCAAGTCGCTGCGACCGCTGCCGGTGCTGCACAAGGAGCTCTCCGAGGAGCAGCGGGTGCGGCGCAGGTATGTCGACCTGATCGTGCGTGACGAGGCTCGCCAGATGGTGCTGGACCGGGCCGCCGTCATCCGCGCGATCCGTCGGACTCTCGAGGACGACGGCTTCATCGAGATCGAGACGCCGGTGCTGCAGTCGGTCCACGGGGGGGCCACGGCACGCCCGTTCCACACCCACCTGAATGCCTTCGACCTGCCGGTGACAATGCGCATTGCGCTTGAGCTGCACCTCAAGAGGGCGGTCGTCGGTGGCATTGAGCGGGTCTATGAGATTGGGCGGGTCTTCCGCAACGAAGGGATTGACTCCTCCCACAGCCCGGAGTTCACGATGCTGGAGGCCTATCAGGCCTACGGTGATCAGACGACGATGGCAGATCTCACTCAGCGGATGATCTTGGCCGCTGCCGACGCTATGGGTGGTCGACAGATCGACACTCCCGAAGGTGTCGTCGATCTTGATGGTGAGTGGCGATGGTTGCCCTTCTATGAGGCCTTGTCCGCCGAGCTCGGGATGCAAATTGACATTTCAACAAAGGCCGATGAGCTGACCCGCCTTGCCGCCGAGCGAGAGGTGCCTGTTGACCCCTCGTGGGACGAGCAGAAGATTGCGCTGGAACTCTTTGGCGAACTCGTGGAGCCCCACATCATCCAGCCGACCTTCGTCTGCGACTTCCCCGCAGCCGCGCAGCCATTGGCGCGACCGCACCGGTCTGAGCCCGGCGTGATCGAGGCCTGGGACCTGATTATCGGCGGCACGGAGCGGGGCACGGCCTTTTCGGAGCTGATCGACCCCGTGATCCAGCGGGAGCGGCTCATGGAGCAGTCCCGACGTGCTGCGCAGGGCGATGACGAAGCCATGGAGCTGGACGAGGACTTCTTGCGTGCCCTAGAGCATGCGGCGCCACCCATGGGCGGTCTCGGGATCGGCATCGACCGGGTGCTCATGCTCCTGGCTGGCGTGGGAATCCGGGAAACCATCCTCTTCCCCTTTGTGAAGCCGGAGGCCTGAGATGGGCTGGTGGGACACCCTGTGGCCCATTGTCGCAGCGCTGCTGCCATCGGCGGGCCTGCTCTTCCTCTTCTATGTGATAATGCGCCGCATCATAGAGGCGGATAGACGTGAACGTGCCGCCGAACGGCGTTGGCAGGCCGAGCGGGATGCGGCGAGGAGCAACTCCGAGACCGATCGTTCCTGAACGCGTTGTGGATTAAGCCATCGACTTGTCCCATTCCTTGTGGGACAGTATCTTTAGACTTATCGTTTTAGCGATCATGACCCAATCATTCGAAGGAGACCACATGGCCCAGCGCGTGCAAGTGATTTTGGTGGACGACCTCAACGGCGGAGAAGCGACGGAAACTGTCGAGTTCGCACTGGACGGCGTCACCTACGAGCTCGACCTGTCGGACGAGAACGCGACGAAGCTCCGCGACGACTTTGCCCAGTGGATCGGCGTGGCCCGACGTTCCGGCGGGCGTCGCCAGGTCCGCCGCGGCGCAGGTGGCTCCGGCGCGTCCCGCGAAGAACTTGCCCGGATCCGCGACTGGGGTCGCGCCAACGGCTTCAAGGTCAGTGACCGCGGTCGGGTGTCGCGCGAGCTGCAGGACGCCTACGCCGCGGCCAACTGAGCCAGCGCAGCACTCAGCACGCGACAGGCCGGGGCGGACCGACATGGTCCGCCCCGGCCTGAGCTCTGTCACACGAACGCGTCGAAACGGACCTGGGTCAGCGCCGCTGTGCCGTCGGCGGCCGTCGTGATCTCGTCCCAGCTCCGCGGTGTCGCGACCTGGGGACGGTCCCGGCCCCGCATCGACCAGGGGCAGATCGTTGTCTTGGCCGCGTTGTTCTGCGACCAGTCGAGGAACACCTTGCCGGCCCGCCGGGCCTTGGTCATCTGCCACAGGACCAGGTCGGGGTGCTGCTCGGTGAGTTGTTGAGCCAGGGCCTTGGTCACGGCGCTGACCTCGTCGGAGGTCCGCTCACCGTCGAGCGCGGCATACAGCTGCATGCCCTTGCTGCCGCTGGTGACCGGCTCGCACTCCAGGCCGACGTCGGCCAGGCGGTTGCTGACGAGCACGGCCACCCGGGCGCACTCGGTCAGGCCCGCGCCCGGGCCCGGGTCCAGGTCGATGACCAGACGATCTGGCGGCTGGGGCACCCCGTCCTTGTCGACCCGCCACTGCGGCACGTGCAGCTCGAGTGATCCGAGGTTGACCAGATAGACCAGGCCAGCCAGGTCCTCCACCAAGGGATAGGTCACCGTGGTCCCACCGGAGCGCGACCCGTGCCCGGACAGGGTGACCCGGGGCAGCCAGTCCGGCACCCCGCTGGGGACGTTCTTCTCAAAGAAGCTCTCGCGCGCGACGCCGTGTGGCCACCGCACCCGCGTCACCGGACGCCCCGCCAGTCGGGGCAGTAGCCGGTCCGCGATCTGCACGTAGTAGTTGAGCACCTCGCCCTTGGTCGTCCCCGTCTCGGGATAGAGGACCTTGTCGAGGCTGCTGACCCTCAGCGTCCGCCCCGCCACGTGCACGCTCTGCGACTCTCCAGCAGCCATCAGCGATCCTCTCCGACCAGGTCATCCGGCGTCAGGTCACCGCGCCAGCTCTTGAAGGCGGGCTGGCGCAACCGACCTGCCGAGGTGGTGCCCAGCGCCGCGATGTCGACGACCAGCTCCGGGGCGAGCCACGTCGCGCCGGCCCGGTCCACCCGCGGGACCTCGTCGGCGAAGGGGCACTCACCCTCGGGCACCTTCGCGATCAGCTCAGCCAGACGACTGCCCGCCCGACCCGCCAGCCCGCTGCCGACGCGACCGCGATAGCTCAAACCTTCTGCCGTTGGCACTCCGACCAGGAGCGACCCCAACTTGGCCCGGCCGGTCTCCGGACGCCACCCGCCCACGACGAAGCTCTCGGTGCCGCGGTGCGGGAACTTCAGCCAGTCCTGACTGCGCACCCCGGGCTGATAGGTGCTGGACACCCGCTTGCTGACGATGCCCTCGAGTCCCTGCTCAGCGGTGGCACGCCACAGGCCCGTCCCATCGGCATACTGCGGTGAGACCTGCCACCGGGCGCGCTCCGGCACGATCTGCTCCAGGGCCTCCCTGCGAGCCGACCACGGGAGCGGTGCGAGATCAAGTCCGTCGACGCCGACCAGGTCAAAGATCACGTATGTCGTGGGGCGGGTGGATGCCAGCAGTCGCCCCTTGGCTGCGGAGGTGGTGTGGACCCGTTCGACCAGCTGGCTGAAGGAGGGGGCGCCGTCGACGAAGGTCACGGCCTCCCCGTCGAGGAGCAGGTCATGACCGAGGTCGGCCAGACCCTCCAGCTCAGGGAAGGCCACCGTCACATCGCGCTCGCTGCGGGTGGTCAGTCGCAGCACGCCATCTTGGACGTGGGCCAGCAGTCGGATGCCGTCCCACTTGAGCTCGTGCGCCCAGCCGTCACCCTCGGGAATCCCGGGGCCGTGCCCTGTGGGCCGGCCCGGAGTGGCGAGCATGGGTCTCATGGGTCCATCCTGTAACAGTGAGAGCGATTTGGAAGGGCGCGGTGTCGTTCGGGCTGGTCAATGTCCCGGTGCGGCTCTACTCGGCCACGGAGAACCACGACCTGAGCTTCCACCAGGTGCGCAGGTCCGACGGCAGCCGCATCCGTTACAAGCGGGTCGCGCAGACGGACGGGGAGGAAGTTCCCTACAAGGAGATCGCCAAGGCTTATCAGACCGAGGACGGCAAGTCCGTCATCCTCACCGACGAGGACTTCGAGTCCCTTCCCAACCGCTCCAGCAAGGAGATCGCGGTCGAGAAGTTCGTGCCGATCGAACAGATCGACCCGATCCTCTACGACAAGCCCTACTACATCGAGCCGGACGGCATGGGCGCCAAGGCCTACGGGCTGCTCCGGGAGGCGCTGCGCGAGAGCGAGCGCGTGGCGGTCGTCACCGTGTCGGTGCGGACCCGGATGACGATGGCTGTGCTCCGGGTCATCGATGACGTGATCGTCCTGCAGACCCTCCTGTGGCCCGATGAGGTGCGCGACTCGGGGGCGCTCAACAACCTCGACGAGGTCTCCAACCCCAAGGACTCAGAGGTCGCGATGGCCCGGATGCTCATCGACTCGATGGCTGGTGACTTTGAGCTCGAGGAGCACGAGGACGACTACCAGATCGCGGTCGAGGCGCTCGTGAAGTCCAAGATCGAGGGCGGCGACGTCACCGAGTCCCCGGACCAGGCCGACGAGGAGGAGTCCGGCGAGGTCGTCGACCTGCTCGCAGCCCTGCAGCGCAGCGTCGACCGGGCCAAGGCCTCACGCGGGGAGGACCCCGAGGAGACGACAAGCTCCGCGCCGCGCACATCGGCAGCCAAGAAGTCGACCTCCAAGAAGTCGGCGACCCAGAAGTCGACCGCGCAGAAGTCTGCAGGCACCAAGAGCGCCGCCAAGAAGAGCGCGGACACCAAGAGCGCCACCAAGAAGACCACGGCCAAGAAGACGACGGCCAAGAACACCACCGCTAAGAAGTCGTCGAGCGGGAGCAGCGACAAGAAGGCTGGGTGAGCGCAGGCGGCCTCGTTCCCGCCTACCGGTGGCGCGCTGGGTCCGCAGGATGGTCAGGCGGCAGGTTCCAGTCCACGGTCAGGCGGCGGATTCCAGTCCACGGGTCAGGGAGCGGTGGTGTCAGCCGAGTCGCCGTTCTCGTGGATCTTGCTGGGGCTGCAGCCGACGCTCTGGTCCATCTCACGCACCATGCGGGTCAGCGACTGGTCCAGCAGCGCGGTCGCGGCGCCCTCGGCGTCCAGCGGTGCGCGCACGGTGAAGACGATGGGCACCGGCGGGGAGTCCTCGGGCGCACCGGGGCCTGCCTTGCAGGGGACGACGGACACCGCGAGTGTGTCTGCGACGTAGGAGACGCCGAGGTGCTCAGGGCCCGGTTGGGCACCCTCGATCGCCTGGACCTCGGCGAGCCGCGCATCAGCCTCCCCGGGCACGTTGCGGTGCATCGCCAGGCTCATCGCGACCTCCGTGCCACCGTCGTCGGTGGGCAGCAGGACGTCGCACTGATAGATGTCCTCCTCGCTGATGGCGTCGACCTCCGTGGCCTCTGCGGAGCGGCCATCGGTCGCCGCGTCGAGGGCATCCTTGCGGATCAACCGGCAGAACCAGCGGTCGTCTGTCGCCTGGCCAGCATCGACCGTCGCAGTGGTGGGCGTCGTCTCGTCCTCCGAGTCGCCGGAGGTGCAGCCGGACAGGATGGTGCCAGCCAGCAGGGCCAGAGACAGGGCTGCGGTGGTGGTGCGACGCTTCATGTGGGGGACTCCTCGTGGACCGGTTGGCCTAGCGGCCGGTGCGGCGGTGATTATCGCCCACGTTCCTGAGCGCGGGCCGAGAGCTGTGCCGGCCGCCGCGCGTGGGGATCGTCGGCTACGCCGAGGGCGAACACAGGGGTTCTGGCCGCCAGGGTATGGAACAGTGCTCCGCACGACGGCGTTGGGCTGAGCAGACGCAAGTAGCATCAGGGTGAGGGAGTGTGTCCCGGCGGTTGCCGGCAGGCCCCGAGCCCGGATCGATTGTCAGGAGTGACGATGTTCGAACGGTTTACCGACCGCGCCCGCCGAGTGGTGGTGCTCGCGCAGGAAGAAGCGCGGATGCTCAACCACAACTACATCGGCACTGAGCACATCCTGCTCGGGCTCATCCACGAGGGCGAAGGGGTGGCAGCCAAGGCGCTGGAGACCCTTGACATCTCGTTGGACGCCGTCCGCGAGCAGGTCCAGGAGATCATCGGCCAGGGGCAGCAGTCCCCGACCGGTCACATCCCCTTCACGCCCCGTGCCAAGAAGGTCCTCGAGCTCAGCCTGCGTGAGGGGCTGCAGCTGGGCCACAACTACATCGGCACCGAGCACATCCTGCTCGGGCTGATCCGCGAGGGCGAAGGGGTCGCGGCCCAGGTGCTGATCAAGCTCGGCGCCGACCTCAACCGGGTGCGCCAGCAGGTCATCCAGCTGCTCTCCGGCTACCAGGGCAAGGAGGCCGCGACCGCAGGCGTCGGTGCCGGGGCCCAGGAGGGCACGCCGGCGGGCTCACTGGTCCTGGACCAGTTCGGCCGGAACCTGACCCAGGCCGCCCGCGAGGGCAAGCTGGACCCGGTGATCGGTCGTGAGAAGGAGATCGAGCGGGTCATGCAGGTGCTGTCCCGGCGCACCAAGAACAACCCGGTGCTGATCGGTGAGCCCGGCGTCGGCAAGACCGCCGTCGTCGAGGGCCTGGCCACCGACATCGTGCGCGGTGAGGTGCCGGAGACACTGAAGGACAAGCAGCTTTACACGCTGGATCTCGGGTCGCTGGTCGCGGGATCCCGCTATCGCGGTGACTTCGAGGAGCGCCTCAAGAAGGTGCTCAAGGAGATCCGCACCCGCGGCGACATCATCTTGTTCATCGACGAGATCCACACCCTGGTCGGTGCCGGCGCTGCCGAGGGGGCGATCGACGCCGCCAGCATCCTGAAGCCGATGCTGGCCCGCGGTGAGCTGCAGACCATCGGTGCCACGACGTTGGACGAGTACCGCAAGCACATCGAGAAGGACGCCGCCCTGGAGCGACGCTTCCAGCCGATCCAGGTCAACGAGCCGACGCTCAGCCACGCGATCGAGATCCTCAAGGGTCTGCGCGACCGCTACGAGGCGCACCACCGGGTCTCGATCACCGACGGCGCGCTCGTGGCTGCGGCCACCATGGCCGACCGCTACGTCAACGACCGCTACCTGCCGGACAAGGCGATCGACCTGATCGACGAGGCCGGGGCACGGTTGCGGATCCGCAGGATGACCGCTCCGCCGGACCTGCGTGAGTTCGACGAGAAGATCTCGCACACCAAGCGCGAGAAGGAGTCGGCCATCGACGCCCAGGACTTCGAGAAGGCGGCGCGGCTGCGGGACGAGGAGCACAAGCTCACCCAGGCCCGCGTCGAGCGCGAGAAGGAGTGGAAGTCCGGCGACATGGACGTCGTGGCGGAGGTCGACGAGGAGCTCATCGCTGAGGTCCTGGCCGCGGCCACCGGCATCCCGGTCATCAAGCTCAGCGAGGAGGAGTCCAGCCGCCTGCTCAACATGGAGGACGAGCTCCACAAGCGCATCATCGGCATGGACGACGCGATCGGTGCCCTGTCGCAGGCGATCCGGCGCACCCGCGCCGGGCTGAAGGACCCCCGTCGCCCCGGCGGCTCGTTCATCTTCGCCGGGCCCACCGGTGTCGGCAAGACCGAGCTGGCCAAGACGCTCGCCGAGTTCCTGTTCGGCGATGAGGACGCCCTCATCACGCTCGACATGTCTGAGTACTCCGAGAAGCACACCGTCTCGCGGATGTTCGGCTCGCCCCCCGGCTATGTCGGCTACGAGGAGGGTGGGCAGCTGACCGAGAAGGTGCGGCGCAAGCCGTTCTCGGTGGTCCTCTTCGACGAGGTCGAGAAGGCCCACCCAGACATCTTCAACAGCCTGTTGCAGATTCTGGAGGACGGTCGCCTGACCGATGCCCAGGGCCGGGTGGTGGACTTCAAGAACACCGTGATCATCATGACGACCAACCTGGGCACCCGCGACATCGCCAAGGGCATCTCGCTCGGCTTCTCCGGCGGCAACGACGGCAGCAGCGACTACGAGCGCATGAAGAACCGCGTCACGGACGAGCTCAAGCAGCACTTCCGCCCCGAGTTCCTCAACCGCGTGGACGACACCATCGTCTTCCCGATGCTCTCGCAGTCCGAGATCGTCCAGATCGTCGATCTCATGATCGCCAGCCTGGACGAGCGGCTCAAGGACAAGGACATGGGCATCGAGCTGACGCCCACGGCCAAGAAGCTGCTCGCGCACAAGGGCTACGACCCCGTGCTGGGCGCCCGTCCCCTGCGCCGCGCGATCCAGCGTGAGATCGAGGACGCCCTCTCCGAGAAGATCCTCTATGGCGAGCTGGTCCCGGGACAGATCGTCCTGGTCGACGCCACGGCCGAGGACCGGACCGGTGAGTTCACCTTCTCCGGTGCGGAGAAGTCGCCGACTCCTGACACGGTGCCGGTCGAGGAGGCCCAGCCGGGCGCCTGACCAGGAGCGCTCCAGCGCAACACCACTCGCGTGACACACGCAGGACATGGTCCGGATTCTCTGGGAATCCGGGCCATGTCCTACGTTGGGTGGGTGCGCCTTCACCTGAATGAGATCCACGACCCCCGCGCCTACAACGAGGTCGTGGCGGCGATGCCCCTGAGCAGTCCTCTCCAGGGCTGGGCCTACGGTGAGGGTCGCCGGGTGCTGGGTTACCACCCCATGCGCTTCCTGATCACCGACGACCGGGGCAGCACGGTCGGCGCGATGCAGCTGCTGCGCCAGCAACTGGTGCCGGGGGTCAACGTGCTGTATGCCGCACGAGGTCCGGCACTGGAGTCGCTGGACCTCCTGCCGCACCTGGCAGCGCCCCTGCGCAAGGTGGCGCGGCCCACCGACATGTATGTGAAGGTGGAGCCGCCGAACCCGATCGAGGTCGGGCGTCCCGAGGACCTGAGCACCGTGGACCTCGCGGCCGACCAGGCCACGATCCCGGCGCGGGTCGGCCCGTTCCTTCGCTCCGAGACCGAGCAGCCTGAGCACACGATCCTCGCCGACCTGAGCGCCTCCGAGGACGAGCTCTTTGCGGGCCTGCACAAGATGGCGCGGCGCAATGTGCGCACCGCCGAGCGGATGGGTGTCCAGGCCGGCCGCGACGATGACTTCGAGGCGTTCTGGGACATCTTCCAGGCGACCAATGCGCGAGCCAAGTTGGGTGCGTTCCCGCGCGCCTACTACGAGGCGATGCTGGCCAACGGCAATGACTATGGCGGCGAGGCCTACACGGTGCTGTCGCGGCACGAGGGCAAGGCGTTGGCCGGTGGGTTCTTCCTCGCCCTGGGGGACACCACGGCCTACCTGTATGGCGGCAGCATCCGGGACGAGCGGCCCCCCACCGAGGGGGACAAGCGCAAGGACGCCAAGGCGCCGGACGCGTTCTACTGGCACTCCATGCTCGATGCCAAGGAGCATGGCTACTCCACCTATGACTTCTGGGGAATCCCCCGGGTGCTCGACGAGTCCAAGCACTCCTTCGGCGTGTTCAAGATGAAGCTCAAGTTCAGCACCCACCGGGTCTGGTTCCCCGCCTACGACCTCAGGCTCTCCCCCCTGGCGCAGCCGTTGACCAAGGCGCTGCGCGTCCGCCGCAACTACCTCAACAAGCGCAGTCGCGGCACCACCGACGACATCCTCTGAGCCCGTGGTCGCGGCCGACGGTCAAGGACCGGCAAATCTTGCGCAAACGTTGCCCCAATGTCCTTGCATCGCCGGTCGCGCTGCCCCCTAATGGGAGGCGGTGGCCAACTGGGGGAGGACGTCCACGCCCGGACAGTGCTGTGACATAAGGAGTTCAGTGGTGGAGGCAGCGCAGCGCGGCGCGGCGCGAACGCCACCTTTGCGCGGGCCCAGCCCGTCTCCTCAGGGCGGACTCGTCATCATCATCGCTGGCACCCACGAGGAACGCCTGAAGCTTGCCCGGGTGCTCCCAGCGGGTGCCACGGCGCTCCTCGCCGCGGACATCCAGCAGGCAGGACGGGTGGTCGCCCAGCTCCCGCAGGCCGCGGACGACCCCGCGCGCGCGTCGGCGACGCAGTCACCCACGCAGTCACCGTCGCCAGCGCAGTCGCCGTCACCGGGTCTACCCCGGGTGCACGCCCAGTCCCAGGCGCCGGCCCTGCTTCAGCTGCAGCACCTGCGTCAACGGCAGAACCGCCCCCAGCACCCGCAGTCCCAGCCGCAGCTCCGGCTTCGTGCAGACAGGCTGTCCCTGTCGTTCGGGGCGCGCGAGGTCCCGCTCACCAAGCTCGAGCTGGACCTGCTGGCCCATCTGCTCCCGCGCGTCGGGCAGACCGCCACCTTTGAGCAGCTGTCGCACGTGGCCTGGCACACCGACTACCTCGGCAACGGGGCGCACATGCACGCGGCCGTGGGAAGACTCCGCGCCAAGCTCGCCGAGCTCGGAGCGCCGGTGACGCTGCAGGCGGTCCGGGGACTCGGATTCCGGCTCGTGAGCCACAGCGGGGAGGGCTCGCTCCGCGAGGCAGTCGGGAGCTGAGGCACCGTCGTCCGCACCGCCCGACCGGGGCGGCGCTTCCTGGCGCCCACCCGGATTCCGTTGTCCAGCAGTTGTCTACGTTGCCCACGTGTTGCCCATCTGATGTCGTTGTCCGACTCCCAGGTTCTTCCTAGGTTCGACTGGTAGCCGGGGGCAATCCTCGGTGTCACCGCCGTATGTAGGAGGATTCGTGGCCGTACACGGACACCGTGCGCGTCGATGGTTGGCTGCAGTAGCCGGCGCATCGATGGTCGCATCGGGGTTGGGGATGGCAGGCGCCAGCGCCCAGCCCCCGCTGCCCCAGGCAGAAGTCGGAGCAGGCAAGATCGACCGAGAGGTCAGTGCCCAGATCGAGGAGAAGGGCGCGACCGACTTCTGGGTGCGCTTTGAGGCGCGCCCAGACATGGGGTCGTTCAAGTCCATCAAGGACCTCGACGAGCGCCGCATCGCCCTTTATGAGGCCCTGACGAGCGCTGCGGAGAGCAGCCAGAAGCAGATGCGCGCCGACCTGGATGACAAGGACGTCGACTACCAGGCGTTCTGGGCCACCAACTCCATCCGGGTCAGCGGTGGCGACGAGTCCCTGGTGACCTCGCTCGCGGCCCAGAGCGGCGTGGAGGGCATCTATCCCACGTTTGAGGTCGAGGCGCCCGACCCCGAGGAGGGCCAGCCCGAGATGGCTCCCTCCGTGGTGGAGTGGGGGATCGCCGACATCAACGCCGACGACGTGTGGAACGACTACGGCGTCACCGGCGAAGGCATCGTCATCGCCAACATCGACACCGGCGTCCAGTACGACCACCCGGCACTGGTCAACCAGTACCGCGGCAACAACGGTGACGGCACCTTCACCCACGACTACAACTGGTTTGACGCAGCCGGCACCTCTCCGGAGGTCCCCGCGGACACCAACGGCCACGGCACCCACACGATGGGCACCATGGTGGGCGACGACGGCGGAGCCAACCAGATCGGTGTCGCACCTGGTGCGACCTGGATCGCGGCCAACGGTTGTTGCCCGACGGACCAGGCGCTGATCGACTCCGGTGAGTGGCTGCTCGCCCCCACCAAGCTGGACGGCAGCGCACCGGACGCGACCAAGGCACCGCACATCATCAACAACTCCTGGGGCACCGAGCTGCCGTCCAACGAGCCGTTTATGGAGGACGTGATCGAGGCCTGGGACGCCGCGGGCATCTTCAGCATGTGGGCCAACGGCAACAGCGGCCCGGCCTGTGAGACCTCTGGCTCCCCGGGCAGCCGGATCATCGCCTACTCGGTCGGCAACTACAACTCCAGCCACACCATCTCGGGCAGCTCGAGCAAGGGTGCTGGCCAGGACGGCGAGATCAAGCCCAACATCTCCGCTCCGGGCAGCAACGTGCGCTCGGCCGTCCCGGGCAGCGCTTATGCCAACTACTCCGGCACCTCGATGGCGTCGCCGCACGCGGCCGGCGCAGTGGCGCTGGCGTGGTCGGCCGCACCGGCTCTGGTCGGTGACATCGAGGGCACCCGTGCCCTGCTGGACAGTTCCGCGATCGACACTGAGAACCTGATGTGCGGCGGCACCGTCGAGGACAACAACGTCTTCGGTGAGGGCCGCCTGGACGCGCTCGCCCTCGTGTCGGCGGCGCCGATCGGTGACACCGGCAGCATCAACGGTGTGGTGACCGACGCAGACTCCGGCGAGACCATGAGCGGTGTCGCCATCTCGATCGAGGGCCCGATCAGCCGCAACGCGGTGACCAACGACGCAGGTGCCTACGACGTGCTCGTGAGCACTGGCGACTACACGGTGGAGGCCAGCTCGTTCGGTTACGAGACGCAGTCGCAGGACGTCACCGTCACTGCCGGTGCAGAGGTCACTGCTGACTTCGAGCTGCAGGCGGTGCCCAGTGCGACCATCTCCGGCACCGTGACCGACGGCTCTGGCCACGGCTGGCCGCTCTACGCCAAGGTGAGTGTGGCAGGCACGGACCTGCACACCTACACCGACCCGGGGACCGGTGAGTACTCGCTGGACCTGCCGACCGGCACGACCCACACCCTGGAGTTCCAGGCGCAGTACCCGGGTTACGTGACCGCCACGCAGGAGGTCACCGTCGAGGGCGCGGCCACCGTGGACGAGCAGATCGTGGTCAACGCCGAGACCTGCAACGCCCCCGGCTATGCCTTCAACAGTGCGGGCGTGGTCGAGAACTTCGACGGCACGACGCAGCCCGACGGCTGGACCGTCACCGATGAGGCTGGCAGCGGTCAGGTGTGGGTCTTCGACGACCCCCGGAACCGCGGCAACCTCACCGGCGGCACGGGCGGCTACGCCATCGTCGACAGCGACGACTACGGCAACGGCGGCGTCCAGGACACCTCCCTGGTCTCCCCGTCGGTCGACATGAGCTCGCTGGCCGAGCCGGTCGTCGGTTTCAAGCACGACTACAACGCCTTCCTGGGCGCCGATGAGTCTGGTGCCGTCGACGTGAGTGTCGATGGTGGCGAGACCTGGGAGAACCTGGCGACCTACACCGCGGACAGCAACGGCGAGGTGGTGCTGCCGATGCCCACCGCGGCGAACGCGACCGACGTCCAGGTGCGCTTCCACTACAGCGCATCCTGGGACTACTGGTGGCAGGTCGACGACGTGTTCGTCGGCAACCGCAGCTGTGACGCCTCCATCGACGGCGGTCTCGTCGTCGGCACGGTGACTGGCGCGGACAACGACGAAGGCGTCGTCGGCGCGACGGTGACCAGCGTCGACGCTCCGGAGGAGTCCGGGACCACCGTGGCCACTCCGGACGACGAGAACCTCGCGGACGGCTTCTACTGGCTGTTCTCGACGCTGACCGGTGCGCACGACTTCGAGGCCGCCGCACGCAACTTCGAGTCCCAGGTCCAGAGTGTCGACGTCGCCGCCGATGACGCGGTGCGCGCCGACTTCACCCTGGGCTCTGGCTTCGTGACGGTCGCTCCCGACTCCATCACCACAGACGTGGTGCTGGGCGATAGCGCCACCGAGGACCTCACCATCACCAACACCGGCTCGGGGACCGCAGAGGTCACCCTGAGCGAGGTCGCGGGTGACTTCGAGATCCAGCGTGCCGACGGCACCACGGCGCTCATGAGCGAGATGCACGATGCCGAGGGTGCGCCGCTGCAGACGATCGAGACCGAGGTCTCCTTCGCTCAGCACGCGAGCGACGCATCAGCGACGGCTGACCCTGCCTCACGCGGGGTTGCGGCCGACCCGTGGACCGACCTGGCGCAGCTGGGCGCGGTCAACATGGACGGCCGCGCTGTCAACCTGGACGGGACCTGGTACGTGATCGGCGGCGGCTCCGGCTCGGTGTCCTACGACACCGTGCAGCGCTACGACGAGGCCGACATGGCCTGGACCCCGGTGGCGCCACTGCCCAGCCCGCGCAACGCGGTGACGGCGGGTGTCGTCAACGGTCAGATCGTCGTCTCCGGCGGTTGGGTCGCAGCTGGCACCACGTCGGAGACACTGGTCTACGACGCGGGTGCCGACAGCTGGACGGCAGTCGCTGACAACCCGGTGGCGGTTTCGGCTGCCGGCCAGGCAGTGGTCGACGGCAAGCTCTACTCCGTGGGTGGCTGCAGCACTGCTGAGTGCACGCCGATGTCGAACGCCGTCACGGCATACGACCTGGCGAGTGACAGCTGGGAGACCCTGGCCAACTACCCCGCTGGGGTGGCGTTCGCCTCCTGCGCCGGAGTCGGCGGCGAGGTCTTCTGCACCGGTGGCAACAGCGGTGCTGCCGCCACTGCTGCCAGCTACGTCTACAGCCCGGACTCGGACACCTGGACGGCGATCGCCGACGCCCCGGTCGACACCTGGGCGAGCCAGTATGCCGGCGCGAACGGCATGCTGATCGTCAACGGTGGCGTGCAGGGTGGCGACATCACCAACGCCACGATCGCGTATGACGTGACCGCTGGTGAGTGGGTCGACCTGCCCAACTCCAACACCGCGGTCTACCGCGGTGCGGCGGCGTGCGGGTTCGGCAAGTTCGGTGGATCGACGGGCAACTTCGACGCGATCGCCGGCACCGAGTACCTGCCCGGCTTCGACGACTGTGGCGCTGCTGGCGCCGATGTCGACTGGCTGTCGCTGAGCGGCACCGAGTTCGAGATCCCTGCCGGGGAGAGCGTGACCGTCGAGGTCACGACCGACGGCGCCGTCCCCCAGCCGGGTGTCTACACGGCCGGGATCAGCGTGCGGACCAACACCCCGCAGTCCATCGACACCATCCCGGTGACGATGAATGTCAGCGCTCCGAGCTTCTGGGGCAAGCTGATGGGCACCGTCTCCGGGGAGTCGTGTGAGGCGGCTACCGCGCCGCTCGCCGGTGCCTCGGTCGACATCCGTCCGACGGAGGTCGACGCGCCGAGGTGGATCCTGTCCACCGACGCTGAGGGTGCCTACGCACGCTGGATCGACTCGAGGGTCGGAGTCGTGGACGTCACGGCGTCCAAGGACGGCTACTACCCGGAGTCGGCCGAGACCGACGTTCCTCGCGGCGAGGTCACCACGCAGGACTTCACCCTGCTGGATGCGGCCTGCGAGGTCCCCGGGCCGGTCCACCCGACCGTGGTGCGCCACGCCGGTGATGACCGGTTCGCCACAGCGGTCGAGGTCTCTGGTGCCTATGCCCCAGGGGTGTCGGTGGCCTTCGTGGCCAGCGGCCGGGACTACCCCGACGCGCTCACCGGTGCCGCACTGGCCGGGAGCCTCGAGGGTCCGGTGCTGCTGACCAACCCGGGTTCGCTGCCGGACGTGACGGCCACTGAGCTGAGCCGTCTGCAGCCGCAGCGGGTCGTCATCCTCGGTGGGCCCAACTCGGTGTCTCAGCCGGTCATGGATCTCGTCGGCACCGTCACCGGTGATGCATCGGTGGAGCGGATCGCTGGCGACGACCGTTATGAGACTGCCGCGAAGGTTGCTCAGGAGTTCACCTCGGCCGACGTGGTTTATGTCGCGACTGGGGAGAACTACCCCGACAGCCTGGCCGCCGCTGCCTTCGCCGGCAGCGCCGACGCACCGCTGCTGCTGGTCCACCACGGCAGCATCCCGGCGGCGATCGTGGGCGAGCTGGACCGGCTCGACCCGGCCCAGATCGTGCTGCTGGGTGGCACCGCGTCGGTGAGCGGGGCGGTCAGTGACCTGCTGGCCGACTGGGCGCCTGTCGAGCGCATCGCTGGTGAGAACCGCTTCGAGACGGCAGCCCTGCTGTCGGCCGGGCTGGACACCGCCGACGAGGCGTTTGTCGCGAGCGGCTACGCATGGCCGGACGCGTTGACCGGTTCGGCGCTGGCCGGTGCGCTTGACGCGCCGCAGCTGCTGACCCGGGCCACCACGATTCCCGCGGTGACGTGGGATGAGCTGGAGCGTCTGAAGCCGGGCACCATCCACCTGACCGGTGGTGTCGACACCATCAGCCAGGAGGTTGAGGACCTGCTCAACACCCTGGAGTAGCACCTCCCGGGAGGCGTGTGAGAAGCGCACCCACCAAGGAGACCCGTCTGGAGCAATCCAGGCGGGTCTCCTGTGTGTGCACTGCGGAACCGCGCGCCGCATCACATGCACGTCACGGTTGGTTCAAGGCTTCGTCAAGAACATTGCCTTACCCTTCCGGATGCGGCACGGTAGGAGACGCGGGGATCGGCGGCGAGGGAGATGACGAGTGGGGCACAGCGCGACCATCGAGGGACCAACCATCGAAGGACCGGCTGGAGAGGTGTCGCCCCCGCAGGCGACCCCCGCACCAGAGTCCGCACGCCCCGCACCAGAATCCGCACCCCCTGCACCTCAGTCGTCGTTGGTGGTGCTGGTGGCCTCCACTCCTGACGAACGGGCCCGACTGCTCACCCAGCTGGACCCGTCCGTGCCCGTCCTGGTGCTCCCGTCGGTGGCCGCCGCGCAGCAGTGGCTGTCCGCCCAAGGCGCCGGCCAGGGCCAGCAACCGGGACCGGGTGCCGTGGCCGCGCAGGAGGCGGCGCAAGGCGCTGCGCCCAGGCAGCAGCCGACCGAACCGGGGGTGCGGCTTCACCAGGACCGCCAGGCACTGGGATTCGGGTCTGTCGAGGTCACCCTGACGGCTCTGGAGTTCGCGCTGCTGCGCCTGCTCATCCGCGAACCCGGCCGGGTCTGGCGGTTCGACGAGCTGGTGCACCAGGTGTGGGGCACCGACCACGTGGGCGACACCAGCCAGGTGCACGCCCTCGTCAAGCGGCTGCGCGCCAAGCTCGCGCGCGAGCGCGCCCCCATGGCCATCGAGGCCGTCCGGGGCGTCGGCTTCCGCGCGGTGCGTCCGCGGCGCCGCCCGGCACACTGACTCAGGCTCACCCCGGCAGCTGCACACGCCCCTGCCCCACCCGCTCCGCGAGGCCGTCGGCGACCAGACCGTCCAGAGCCCGCGCGCACTGCTCCGCATCGGGCCAGAGCGCGGTCAACGCGCTGAGGTCGACCGCGTCGGGGGCCTCCCGCAACGCCGCCATGATCAGGCCGCGGCACTGCCGGTCGGTCCCGTGCCACGCCTGACCGCGTCGGGGCGGTCCGTCGTAGGCGGGATAGCCGCCTGCCCGCCACGCGCAGCTCTGCTGGATCGGGCAGCGCCCGCAGGCGGGGGAGCGGGCCGTGCACACCAGGGCACCCAGCTCCATCACCGCGACGCTCCACCGAGCCGCAGTCCCTGGGTCCACGGGCAGCAGCCGCTGCGCCAGCGCGGTCTCCGCGACCGTCAGCGAGGGTGCGGGGAGGGCCTCGCCCGTGACAGCCCGCGCCTGGACCCGCCGCACGTTGGTGTCGACGACGGTCGCCCGGATCCCGAAGGCGAAGGCCGCGACCGCAGCAGCGGTGTAGGACCCGATGCCCGGCAGGGAGCGCAGCGCACCGAGGTCAGCCGGCACCAGCCCGCCGTGCTCCTCGGTCAGCTGCACCGCGCACGCGTGCAGCCGCAGGGCGCGCCGCGGATAGCCCAACCTGCCCCACGCCCGCAGCGCCTCACCCGTCGGCTCGGCTGCAAGGTCACCCGGTTCCGGCCAGCGGGCCAGCCACTCGTGCCAGATCGGCTCCACCCGGGCGACCGGAGTCTGCTGCAGCATCACCTCGGAGACCAGGACCCCCCAGGGGGAGCAGTCCTCCTGCCGCCAGGGGAGGTCCCGGGCGTGTGCGGCATACCAGTCGAGCAGCGGGGGGAGTATGCCGGACGGGTCGGCTGACGTGGCCACCCGCCGGTCTGCAGGGGTGGTCGAGGGCCGCCGGGCTGGTCTGGTCGAGGACCGGTCGGCAGGGTTGGTCCTAGACGGGTTGGAGGAGGTGGTCACACGTAGCGTTCGAGGATGCTCGCCTCGGCCAGGCGGGACAGCCCCTCGCGCACGGCGCGGGCGCGGCCCTCACCGACGCCCTCCACCGTCATCAGCTCCTCCAGGCTCGCCGAGAGCAGCGCCTGCAGGGTGCTGAACTGCTCGACCAAGCGATCGATGACGACCGACGGCAGGCGTGGGATGCGGTGGAGCAGCCGGTAGCCGCGGGGGGAGATGCTGGCGTCCAGGCCGTCACCGACCACGCTGAAGCCCAGACAGCGGGCAGCCGAGGACATGTCGAGCAGGTCGGTGCCGCTGATCGAGGACAGGCAGTCGAGCACCTCGCCGACCGAGAGGTCGTCGTCGGTGAACTCGGCGTAGTCCCGGATGACGAGCTCGCGGTCGTTGCCGAGACCACCGGTGAGCTCCTCCAGCTGCAGGCTCATCAAGCGCCCGTCGGTGCCCAGCTCGAGGGCGTACTGCGTGATCTCGTCGCTGATGCGGCGCACCATCTCCAACCGCTGCAGCACCGCGGTCACGTCGCGGATGGTGACCAGGTCCTCGATCTCGAGGGCCGACAGGTTGCTGCTCACCTCGTCGAGGCGCGACTTGTAGCGCTCCAGCGTCTGCAGGGCCTGGTTGGCGCGGGACAGGATCGCCGTGGAGGCCTCCAGCACATGGCGCTCCTCGCCGACATAGATCGCCACGATCGCCATCGACTGGCTGACGGAGACCACGGGGTGGCCGGTCTGCTTGGCCACCCGCTCCGCCGTGCGGTGCCTGGTGCCGCTCTCGCGAGTCTCGATCGAGGGGTCTGGCACGAGCTGGGTGGCCGCCCGCACGATCCGGGTGCCGTCCCGGTCCAGGACGATGGCACCGTCCATCTTGGCCAGCTCACGCAACCGCGTGGCGGAGAACTCGACATCCAGCTCAAAACCGCCCGAACAGAGCGCCTCGATCGACTTGTCGTAGCCCAGCACGACCAGCGCCCCGGTGCGGCCGCGCAGGACCCGCTCGAGGCCGTCGCGCAGGTCCGTCCCGGGCGCGACGGCAGCCAGCGTTGACCGCAAGGTCCCGTCGTTGCTGCGCTCCACGTCCGTCCTCCCGAATCCTGGCCTGACGTGCGGAGTCTAGCCTCGGGGAAGGGTCTTTCCAGGAGGTTGCTGGCGTTCTTTACCGAAGCGAGATGAAGGCCCGGTCCAGGGTCAGGCACCCCACCCCAGAGCGAGCGTGACCGCCTCTGCGATCGACCCGACCTCACGCACCTGCATGCCGGGGGGCGGAGGGCCCTCGGTGAGCGATCCGGTGGGCACGACGGCGCGGGTGAACCCGATGCGCGCAGCCTCGTTCAGACGCCGGGGCAGTCCCGTCACCGGCCGGATGTCGCCGGCCAGCCCGACCTCGCCGATGGCCACCAGACCCTGGGGCAGTGGGGCGTTGCGGTGGGCGCCGGCGACGGCCAGTGCCAGGGCGAGGTCGGCCGACGGTTCGCCGAGCCGGACCCCGCCGACGGTGGAGGCGTAGCAGTCGTGCGAGGTCACGCCCACGCCCGCGCGGCGGGTCAGCACCGCGAGCACCATCGCCAGCCGCGAGGAGTCCAGCCCGCTCGTGGTGCGCCGCGGCGACCCGCCCGAGCTCTCCGTCACCAGCGCCTGCACCTCGGTGACCAGCGGTCGTCGACCCTCCAACGTCACCGTGACGCAGGTGCCCGCCACCGGTCGGTCCCGGCTGGTCAGGAACAGGCCGCTGGGGTCGGGCAGGCCGACGATGCCGGAGTCGCCCAGGTCGAAGCAGCCGACCTCGTCGGTGGGACCGAACCTGTTCTTCACCGCCCGCACCAGCCGCAGCCGTGAGTGCCGCTCGCCCTCGAACTGGACCACGACGTCGACCAGGTGCTCCAGGACCCGCGGCCCGGCGATCGCCCCGTCCTTGGTGACGTGCCCGATCAGGATGGCCGCGATGTTGGCGGACTTGGCCGCCTGGATCAGGGCCGAGGCCACCTCACGCACCTGGCCTACGTTGCCCGGCGCCCCGTCGATCTCGGAGCTGGCGATGGTCTGGACCGAGTCGACCACGACGAGTGAGGGCGCGGTCGCCTCCAGGTGCCCGAGCACGGTGGACAGGTCCGTCTCGGAGGCGAGGAAGAGCGTGTCGGCCAGCGCTCCGATGCGCTGCCCACGCAACCGCACCTGGGCCGCGGACTCCTCACCGGAGACATAGAGCACGCGCCGACCCCCGCGGGCGGCCCGCGCGGCCACGTCCAGGGCCAGCGTCGACTTGCCGATGCCGGGCTCGCCGGCCATCAGCACGACAGACCCGGGGACGAGCCCGCCGCCCAGCACCCGGTCGAACTCGCCGACGCCGGTGCTGCCGGTCTGCGCGAGCGTGGCGTCGACGTCAGCGATCGGGACCGCAGCCCGGGTCGGCGCTGCCGCACCTGTCCGGATCGCGGTCTGCCCGGCCTCGGTGACGGTGCCCCAGGCCTGGCACTCACCGCACCGGCCGACCCACTTGATCGTGCTCCAGCCGCACTCGGTGCACCGATAGCTCGGGGCCCGGCTCTTGGTCGCCTTGCTGTTGGTCGCCACGGCACAGGACTCTAGGCGCCGCCCCCGACACTGCCTCGCGACAGTGCCCTAATGTCCCCCGGCACGTCCCATCCCGCTGCGCAAGATGCCGGGCCTGGGGACGATCTCCCTGGTGCGGATCGACCCAGCGCAGCCTCAGGTGCCGGCGGCCAGGGTCGCCGGGTGGACCAGGAGCGGCAACAGCCGGCGACCGCCCGGGGCGTCGCGCAGACTGGCCACGGTGGCCAGGTGAGCCTCGCAGAAGGCCGCCAGCTCGGCATACGCCTGCGGCCCGAGCAGCTCGGTGAGCTCGGCCGACAGGCCCACATAGACCGGCTCGGGCGCAGTGTGTGCGGCCGGGCGACCGGAGCAGTACCAGTCGAGGTCGTGCCCCCCGGGACCCCAGCCACGCCGGTCATACTCGGCGATGGTGACCTCCAGGTATGACGACTCGTCCGGCAGCTCCACGGTCCGGTAGGTGCGGCGGATCGGCAGCTGCCAGCACACGTCCGGCTTGGCGAGGTGGGGAGGGGTCTGTCCCAGCACCGCGTGCTGGTGCAGGGCGCACCCGGCGCCGGCGGGGTGCCCGGGTCGGTTCAGGAAGATGCAGGCTCCCTCGACCCGGCGGGTGGTGATGGTTGTGCCGTCCTCGTCGACGTCCTGCCAGCCGGGGCGCTCGCCGTCCTTGGTGTGTCCGAGGTCGTGGAACTGCCACTCGTCCGGCCCCAGCTCCGCGGCGACCGCGGCGACGCGCGCCACGTCGTCGGCGTCCGTGAAGTGGGCACCGAGCGTGCAGCAGCCGTCGTCCGGACGGTCGGCATAGATGCCCGCGCAGCCGGACCCGAAGATGCAGTGCCACGAGGAGGTGAGCCAGGTCAGGTCGGCCCGGACCCGCTGCGCGGGCTCGGCCGGATCGGTGAACTCCGCCCAGACGCGGGGGGCGTCCAGCGGTGTCTCCTCGCCGGTGTCGCCCGGGGTCCGTCGTCGGCTGCTCACCCGAGCACTCTACGAGGCGCCGCGTGGCGCGGGAACGAGGAGGGACTAGCCTGACGGCATGCGACTCGGTGTGATCGACGTCGGTTCCAACACCGTCCACCTGCTTGTCGTTGATGCGCACCCTGGTGCCCACCCGCTCCCGGACTACTCGCACAAGGTCGATCTGCGACTGGCTGAACAGCTGACCCCGGACGGGACGATCTCACCGGAGGGCGCGGCCCGGCTGTCCACCTTTGTGCGGGACTGCACCGAGGTCGCCGAGAGTCGCGGGGTCTCCGAGCTGATGGGGTTTGCCACCAGCGCCATCCGCGAGGCCAACAACACCGACGAGGTGCTCGAGCAGGTCCGCAGGGACTCCGGCGTGCGACTGCAGGTGCTCAGCGGCGACAACGAGGCCCGGCTGACCTTCCTCGCGGCCCGTCGGTGGTTCGGCTGGTCCTCCGGCCGCCTCTTCCTGATCGACATCGGTGGCGGCTCGCTCGAACTCGGCGCCGGGATCGACGAGGACGCCGATGCGGTCGCCAGCCTGCCGCTGGGGGCGGGTCGCCTGACGCAGGAGCTGCAGCAGTTCGGGGACAACCCCTCCGACGCGGACCTGAAGGAGCTGCGCAAGCGGATCCGCTCCGAGATCGCGTCCGTGCACCGGCCGATCGTCAAGGTCGGCGCACCGGACCGCGTGGTCGGGACGAGCAAGACGATCCGCTCGCTCGGGCGGCTCTGTGGTGCGGCCCCGCAGGCGGACGGTCCCTATGTCCCGCGCACCCTCGCCCGGGCGGACCTGACTGAGTGGGTGCCGAAGCTGGCGGCGATGACGCCGGTGGAGCGGGCCAACCTGCCGGGCATCTCCACCTCGCGGGCTCCGCAGATGCTGGCGGGGGCGATGGTGATCGAGGCGGTCATGGAGCTGTTCGACGTCGACCAGCTCGACATCTGTCCGTGGGCCCTGCGCGAGGGCTTCATCCTGCGCCGACTCGACGGGTTGGACTACTAGATGTCAGACAGTCCCGTGCCGAGCATCCCGGTGCTCCTGTCGACCTCCTCGGTCTATCCGGAGAACTGCGCCTACGCCTTTGACCTCGCTGAGCGACTGGGCTTCGACGGCATCGAGATCATGGTCTGGACCGACCCGATGACCCAGGAGCCCGGAGCCCTGCAGGCGCTGTCCGACCTGCACGCCCTGCCGATCCGGGCGGTCCATGCACCGACCCTGCTGCTCGCCCAGCGACTCTGGGGCTGGGAGCCCTGGGGCAAGATCGACCGCTCGGTGCAGCTGGCGCAGGAGGTGGGCGCCGACGTCGTGGTGATCCACCCGCCGTTCCGCTGGCAGCGGGAGTATGCCGAGGGTTTCGTCGAGGGGATCGCCGACCGCCAGGGCGGGACCGAGGTCAAGCTCGCCGTCGAGAACATGTTCCCGTGGCGGGCCCGCAACTCCGAGATGCAGGTCTACCGGCCGCACTGGGACCCGGTGGAGCAGACCTATCAGCACGTCACGCTGGACAGCTCGCACGCCGCCACGAGCTCGTCGGACTCGGTGGACCTGCTGCACAGGTTGGGCGACCGGGTCAGCCACGTCCACCTGGGAGACGGGTCCGGGTCATTCAAGGACGAGCACCTGGTTCCCGGCCGGGGCACCCAGCCCCTGGACACACTCCTGCACACGCTGGTGGAGCGGGGCTACCAGGGGGCGGTGAGTCTGGAGGTGGGCACCCGGACCCGGTCGGTGGAACAACGGGAGGCCGACCTGGCGGAGGCACTGGACTTTGCCCGAACCCACCTGGGCCAGAGGCCGTCTGCGGTCTAGCCTGGACCTGCGGCCGGGCCGACCCGGACCGCCCTTTGCCCGGAGCAACGAGGAGATAGAGATGGACGCTGCAGACCTGGACCCCAGCGTGTGGATGAAGCAGGGGCTGCTCCTGCTGAGTCGCAACACGGCGCTGCGCGACCTCCTGGAGAAGGCCCCGGTGAGCCGCTCCGTCGTCACGCGGTTCGTGGCGGGGGACTCGACCGAGCGGGCCGTGGAGGTCGTCAGTGAGCTGGTCGCCTCGGGGCGGCTCGCCACGATCGACTTCCTGGGCGAGGACACGCTCGACCCCGCCCAGGCGACCTACACCAGGGACGCCTACCTCACCCTCCTCAGCGCCCTGTCCGACGGAGGGCTGACCCACGGTGGTCAGGTCGAGGTCAGCCTCAAGCTCAGCGCCCTCGGTCAGGCTCTCGGGGCCGACGGCGAGAAGATGGCACTGGACCACGCGCGGGAGATCTGTCAGGCAGCGGCCAACGCCGACACCACGGTGACCCTCGACATGGAGGACCACACCACCACCGACTCGACCCTCGGCATACTGCGTGAGCTGCGGCAGGACTGGCCGTGGGTGGGTGCCGTGCTGCAGTCCTACCTCTATCGCACCGAGCAGGACTGTCGCGACCTGGCCCACGAGGGCAGCCGGGTCCGGCTGTGCAAGGGCACCTACAAGGAGCCGGAGTCGGTGGCCTACCAGGACAAGGCCGAGGTCGACAAGAGCTTTGTGCGCTGTCTGAAGGTCCTGATGGCCGGGGACGGCTACCCGATGGTCGCCAGCCACGACCCACGCCTGGTCGAGATCGCCGGTGTCCTGGCCGCCGCCAACGGCCGTGCGCCGGGCAGCTACGAATACCAGATGCTGCTCGGCATCCGGCCCGACGAGCAGAAGCGGCTGGCGGCCCAGGCCGAGCGGATGCGCGTCTATGTGCCCTACGGCGACGAGTGGTACGGCTATCTCATGCGCCGGATGGCCGAGCGACCCGCCAACCTGCTCTTCTTCCTCCGCTCGCTCGCGACCAGGGGGTGATCGCCCTGAACCGCATCGCGATCCTCGGCGCCGGCGTCATGGGTGGCTCGCTGCTCTCGGCCTTGCTGCGCTCGGGACACCCACCGGCCGATCTCGTGCTGAGCGACCGGATGGTGCTGGCCACCCGCACCCTGGCGGAGGAGTATGCCGTGGGCGTGGCTCCCGCGACCGAGGCCGCCGCAGGGGCCTCGGTCGTCGTGCTGGCTGTCAAGCCCCAGGACATGTCGGGCCTGCTCGCCGAGATCCACGAGAGCATCGGGCCCGAGACACTGGTCATCTCCATCGCCGCGGGCATCAGCACGGAGTATCTGGAGAACCGTCTCCCGGCCAACACCGGCGTCGTGCGCGTGATGCCGAACACCCCGGCCCAGGTCGACGAGGCCATGTCCGTGCTGAGCGCGGGGCGGCACTGCACGGCCGAGCACCTTGCGCAGGCGGAGCGGCTGCTGAGCGCCTTCGGGCAGGTCATCATCCTCGACGAGAAGCACCAGGACGCCGCGACGGCGATCAGTGGCAGCGGCCCGGCCTACATCTTCTATGTCACCGAGGCCATGATCGAGGCGGGGGTGCTGCTGGGCCTGCCGCGCTCGACCGCCACCGAGATGGTGGTCCAGACGCTTTATGGCGCGGCCACGATGATCCGCGAGACCGGGGAGCACCCGAGCATCCTGCGCGAGCAGGTCTCGAGCCCGGGCGGCACGAGTGTCGCGGCCCTGCGCGCCCTGGAGGACCACAAGGTCAGGGCCGCTTTCCTGACCGCCATCGAGGCTGCCGCCCGGCGCTCGCACGAGCTCTCGGCGGGTGAGTAACGTGCCCCGCGCCAGCTGTTCGCCGGTGCCCCCATGGAGTGTTGACGCCGGCTTGTGCCACAGTTGTGCCCATGAGTGAGATCAGCGTGCGTCTGCTTGACGAGGAAAACTGGTCCGAGTACCGCGATGTCCGGTTGCGTGCGCTGCGGGAATCCCCGGAGGCCTTCGTCGCCTCCGCGGAGGAGGAGGACGACTACCCGGAGGAGCGGTGGCGCGACCGGATGCGTCGCTCCCGCCGCCTTGTGGCGGAGGCGGACGGCTCTGCCAAGGGTGTCGCGAGCCTGGGCAGTTATGCCGCTGACCCGGCCATGGGCGAGCTGTTCGGTCTGTGGGTCGAGCCGGCCAGTCGCGGCGCTGGCGTCGCCCGCAAGCTCTTGGAGGCCGCCGCCGCCCAGGCCCGAGCGGACGAGCGCAAGCACCTGGTCTACTGGGTCGGCACCGACAACGGACGTGCGGTCGCCTTTGCCAGCAGCTTCGGCTTCCGGCCCACGGACAGCCGCCGGCCGATGAGGATCCACGGCGTCGATGACGCGGAGGACGCCGAGGAGCTGGCCATGGTGCTCCCGCTCGGCAACACCTCCGGGTTGCCCACCTCGCTCTGAGGTGTTGCTGACGCCGCTTCGTGGTGTTGCAGGCCTGGCTCTGAGGCGTTAGGGCCGCGAGGCGAGCTGCTCGATCAGCTTGCTCGGACCGGAGACGATCATGATGTGGTGCCGTCCGACCTTGGTCTCCGGCACGGCGTGCGTGAAGTCCTCACCGGGTGCCTTCACGCCGACGACCGTCACGCCATACTTCTTGCGGATGTCGGTCTCGGCCAGCGTGAAGCCGATCATCTCCTGCGGCGGAGACATCTTGACGATGGCGTAGCCGTCCTCGAACTCGATGTAGCCCATCATCCGGTCGTTCACCAGGTGCGCCACCCGGTTGCCGGACTCGGCCTCCGGGAAGATCACGTGGTGGACGCCGATCCGCTCGAGCAGGCGGGCGTGCTCGGCGGAGACCGCCTTGGCCCAGATTGAGGGGACGCCGGCATCCACCAGGTTGCCGGCGGTCAGCAGCGAGCTCTCGATCGAGGTCCCGATGCCGACCACCGCGACGCGGAAGTCCTGCGGCTTGGCCTGTGCGAGCTGGCTCGGGTCAGCCGCGTCCGCGGCCAGCACCCGGGTCAGCCTCCGGGAGAACTTCTCGGCCTGGGCCCCGTCGCCCTCGATCGCGTGCACCCGGTAGCCGAGCCGATCCATCTCGATGGCTGCGGCTGCGCCGAACCGACCGAGGCCGATGACGAGGATGTCCTCGTCGAACAACCGGTGCCTGGCCATGCTGACCTCCGTGAAGCGTCGTGGTCTAGCGTTGCCCCATGATCGGGGCACGCGTCGTGTGGGACCAGCGTTTCATGTCCTACGACTTCGGACCGGGACATCCGATGCATCCGTCCCGCCTGGAGCTCACCCACCGCCTGTGCGACGAGCTCGGGCTGCTGGACCTGCCCGGCGTGCAGGTTGCCCCCGCCGTCGCCGCCACCGACGAGCAGATCGCCACCGTCCACACCCCAGCGCTGATCGCCGCGGTCCAGAGGGTCTCGGCCGACCCGTCCGCGCGCGTCGACGGACACGGACTGGGCGGCTCAGACACGCCGAACTTCCGGGGCATGCACTCGGCCACCGCGCTCGCCGTGGGAGCCACGGTCGAGGCCGCTCACGCGGTCTGGGACGGTCAGGTCCAGCACGCCGTCAACATCGCCGGCGGGTTGCACCACGGCATGCCCAACGAGGTGGCCGGGTTCTGCGTCTACAACGATGCCGGCGTGGCGATCCGGTCGCTGCTCGACGCCGGGGTGGCGCGGGTGGCCTATGTCGACGTCGACGTCCACCACGGCGACGGCGTCGAACGCATCTTCTGGGACGACCCGCGGGTGCTGACCGTCTCTGTGCACGAGACCGGGGCCGCGCTGTTCCCGGGGACCGGCTTCCCCGGCGACACCGGGGGCCCGCAGGCTCCGGACAGCGCGGTCAACGTCGCCCTGCCCCCGGGCACCGGCGACGCCGGGTGGTTGCGGGCCATCCACTCGGTCGTGCCCCACGTGCTGCGTGCCTTCCGTCCGCAGATCATGGTGACCCAGCAAGGGTGCGACGCGCACTTTGCCGACCCCCTCAGCCACCTGGCCGTGTCCATCGACGCCATGCACGCGGCATACTCCCTGCTGCACGACCTGTCCCATGAGCTCTGCGAAGGCAGGTGGGTGGCGCTCGGGGGCGGGGGCTATGAGCTGATCGAGGTCGTGCCGCGAGCCTGGACCCACCTGGTGGCGATCGCTGCACACCAGCCGCTGTCCCTCACCCTGGACATCCCCGAGGCCTGGCGCGAGCACGTGGCCCGCCTCTATGGACAGGTCGCACCGCGGCGCATGGGGGACCGGGGCGGGGAGCCCATCACCTATGGCACCTGGGGCGCGGGTTATGAGCCGGAGAGTCCCGTGGACACAGCGATCCTGGCGACCCGACGGGCGGTCTTCCCCGGCTGGGGACTGGACCCGTGGTTTGACTGAACGAGCTCGGCTGGACGGCCCCTTTGCCGAGACAGGGCAGCCAGAGCGATTAGGTCACATTTTGGTCACAACGGCGTGTCCACTGGACTTTATCGCTGTCGCGCCTTTCGCAACTGCCTCATGTGCCCCTATGGTTCTCCTGAGGACAGGACGCCACCGGAGACCCGTTGGCCACTGTCAGTACTGACAGATGGGATGACGTCGATGGCTGAAGAGCGCCGACTCGGTGAGATGAGCTTTATGACCGTGGCCGAGGTCGCGGCAGTCATGCGCGTGTCCAAGATGACCGTCTACCGCCTGGTGCACTCTGGGGAGCTCCCCTCGGTGCGCGTGGGTCGGTCCTTCCGGGTGCCCGAGCAGGCCGTGACCGACTATCTCCAGGACTCCTACCACGGGACTGCGTGAACGCAGCCGCTGACATCCGTCCGGGTTCGCGCGGGCGGGATGCGGCGCAGCCCGTTTGGGAGCGACCGACGACGGACGGTAGGCTGACCCGACTGCCCGGTGGCCACCGCGTGTGCGCTGCCGTCCGGTAGACCAGACAGCCAAGAGACGAAGGACACGGTTTAGCCAATGGGCTCTGTGATCAAGAAGCGCCGCAAGCGTATGGCGAAGAAGAAGCACCGCAAACTGCTGCGCAAGACGCGCCACCAGCGTCGCAACAAGAAGTGACCTGAGCGCGTCGGCGTCGGCTCCCCCGGTGAAGTTCAGCCGTGGAGTTCGGCGCCGATGCGTCATTCTGGGAGGGTGGAACCCGTGGGCGGTGCAGCGCATCCCAGGGTCGTCATGGTCACCGGTGTGGCCCGCGACCTGGCTGGTCGGGTCGTGCGGCGGCTCGCCGACGACCCGACGATCGAGCGTGTCATCGGCGTGGACCTGGTGCCGCCCCGGCACCCCATGGGGCGGGGCGAATATGTCCGCGCCGACGTGCGCAGTCCTCTGCTGGCCCGCCTGCTGACCCAGGCGCAGGTCGACACGGTCGTCCACATGGGCGTCATCGCGACGCCGCGCGATGCCGGTGGCCGCGTCGTCCAGAAGGACATCAACGTCCTGGGGACGATGCAGCTGATGGCTGCCTGCCAGAAGTCGCCCAGCGTGCAGCGGGTCATCGTCAAGTCGACCGCAGGGGTCTATGGGTCCTCCCCGCAGGATCCTGCGGTCTTCACCGAGGAGATGACGGCGCGCAAGCTGCCCCGCTCCGGCTTCCCGCACGACTCGATGGAGGCCGAGAGCTATGTGCGCGGGCTGTCCCGCCGGCGCCCTGACATCGGCATCACCATGCTGCGGATGGCCAACGTGATCGGGCCGAGCATCCGCACGGTCCTGACCGACTACTTCCGCATGCCGGTGGTCCCGGTCCCGTTCGGGCAGCAGGGTCGGTTGCAGTTCCTGCACGAGGATGACGCCGTGGCCGTCACCGTCCAGGCCGCCACCGGACCCATCGTCGGCACCGTCAACGTCGCTGGCGACGGTGTCCTGTCGCTGGGCCAGGCGATCGTGCTGAGCCGCCGCCCCTGGGCGCCGGTCGTGCCCGGCACCGGTCGGCTCGCGCTCTGGGCCAGCAGGCGGGTCGGCTGGGCCGCGCTGCCGTCGGACCACCTGGAGTTCCTGTCCTACGGTCGCGTCATCGACACCCGGCGGATGCGCAAGGAGCTGGGTTTCTCGCCCGCCTACACGACCCGGGGCGCCTTCGAGTCGTTCCTGTCCGCGCGCCGCGCCGGCGACCGTCCCGAGCAGCACGTCGAGGAGGCCCAGTGAGCGAGCAGGAGGCGCCGCCCCGTCCGCCGATCAGCGAGACCGAGCTGGAGCACGCAGTCATGCTGCTGGTCAGGGGCCTGCGGGCCGCCGGGGAGACCATCGGGCTCACTGGCGATGAGCTGGACGACGCGGTCGCGGCCACCCTGGCCTTCCTGCGTCGCCGCTTCACGGGCGACTACTCCGTCGACGAGTTCGGTTTTGACGCTGACTTCACCGAGAGCCTCGCGCTGCCGCTGCTGCGTCCTCTCTATCGCAAGTGGTTCCGGGTGGAGGTCCGCGGGGTCGAGAACATCCCCCTCGAGGGCGGTGCCCTGCTCGTGGCCAACCACTCCGGGTCCATCGCCATCGACTCGGTGATGACCCAGGTGGCGGTGCACGAGGAGACTGTTGGGCGCCGCAACCTGCGGATGCTGGGGGCAGACCTGGTGTTCGCCAGCCCCGTCGTGGGTCCGGTGGCGCGCAAGACGGGCAGCACGCTGGCCACCAGCGCGGATGCGCAGCGGCTGCTGGACGAGGGCCACCTGGTCGGAGTGTGGCCCGAGGGGTTCAAGGGCGTCGGCAAGCTCTACAAGGACCGCTACCGTCTGCAGCGCTTTGGCCGCGGCGGGTTTGTGGCTGCCGCGCTGCGAGCCGGCGTGCCGATCATCCCCTGCTCGATCGTGGGGGCCGAGGAGAGCTATCCGATGCTGGGCAACGCCACCCCCGTGGCCCGGCTGCTCGGCCTGCCCTACTTCCCCCTCACGCCGACCTTCCCGTGGTTGGGGCCGCTTGGGATGATCCCGCTGCCCAGCAAGTGGATCATCGAGTTCGGCAGCCCGATCCCCACCGATGACCGCGGCGAGGGAGCGGCCGAGGACCCGGCCGTGGTCTTTGAGATCTCCGACCGGGTGCGCGAGACGATCCAGCACACGCTCTACTCGCTGCTCCGCGACCGTCGCTCCGTCTTCTTCTAGGATGCGCTGGCTGCGGCGTGGCGCCGGGAAAACGGAACCGCGCGTCACGTTGGTGGACCGGGTCGGCTGCCACCTGTGTGACGAGGCGGCCGCCGTCCTCGACCAGGTCCGTGCCACCGAGCGTGGCGCGGACTGGGTGCGGGTGGACGTCGACTCCTCCCCGCACCTGCTTGAGGCGTATGACGACCTCGTGCCGGTCGTCCTGGTCGACGGCGAGCCGATCGCACAGTGGACGGTGACGCAGGCCCAGGTGCGCGCAGCGCTGCGGCGCCGCCGCCGTCGGCCTACGCGCCGGTAGCCACGGGCCCCCGACAGGCAACCCCCGACAGGCAACTTTGTGCAACCGTTCACAAGGTCTTAGAGTGAGGGGGTCCCTGAACATCCTTGCCGGGTTGCTGATATAAGCCTGCGTGGTCGAGAGGAGCTTGTGTCGACGTGGTGACTGCCCCCGTCCGTCGAGCTGGCGTCCCAGAGGCCACTGTCGGGCGACTTCCGCTCTATCTGCGAGCGTTGACCGCACTGCTCGACCAGGGCATCACCAGCATCTCCTCCGAGGAGCTCGCGACGCTGGCCGGGGTCCGCTCTGCCCAGGTGCGCAAGGACCTGTCACACCTCGGCTCCTATGGCGTGCGCGGTGTGGGCTATGACAGCGAGCAGCTGTCGGCCCAGATCTCCCAGGAGCTGGGCCTGACCCAGGAGTGGCCCGTCGCGATCGTCGGCATGGGCAACCTGGGCCGCGCACTGGCGGCCTATGGCGGCTTCACCGGCCGTGGCTTCCGCATCGTCGCGCTCGTCGATGACGATCCCGAGGTGGTCGGCACGGTGGTCGAGGGGCTGACGGTCACGACGTTGACCGCTTTGGGCACTTCCGGCACGGCCGTCGCGATCGGGGTGATCACCACGCCGGCGCCGGCGGCGCAGACCGTGGCTGAGCAGCTGGTGCTGCTGGGCGTGCGCTCGATCCTCAACTTCGCCCCCGGGCACCTCGTGCTGCCCGACGGGGTGGACGTGCGTGGCGTGGACCTGGCCACCGAGCTGCAGATCCTGGCCTTCCACGAGCAGCGGCGGCTGCTCGCGATCTCCACCCACGACCCCCTCGTCGCGGACGTCGACGCCGGACCGGACTGCGACCTGGGGCGAGGTGCTCTGGGATGAGTCTCCTGGTCGTCGGCATCTCGCACCGCAGCGCACCGCTCGAGCTGCTCGAGCAGGTCTCCCTCGACGGCGCGCGCTCAAGCGCCCTGGCGACCGGTGTGGCCGGCCTTGAGGATGTCAACGAGGCGCTTGTCCTGACGACCTGCAACCGCACCGAGGTGTATGCCGACGTGCTGGGCTTCCACGGCGCCGTCGCCCAGGTGGGACGCGCGATCGCCACGAGCTCCGGTGTGCCGCTCGACGTGCTGACGGATCACCTCTATGTGCACTACGAGGACCGGGCGGTCGACCACCTCTTCTCCCTGGCCTGCGGGCTGGAGTCGATGGCGCTCGGCGAGAGCGAGATCCTCGGGCAGCTGCGGGAAGCCCTGCGCACGGGCCAGGAGCACGCTCAGCTCGGGGCACAGCTCAACCCGTTGTTCCAGCAGGCGCTGCGGGTCGGCAAGCGGGCGCACACGGAGACCGGCCTGGACCAGGTGGCGCGCTCGCTGGTGGGGATGGGCCTTGATCGGGCGCGCGCACTGCTGGGTCCCCTCGAGGAGGTGCGGGCGCTGGTCATCGGGGCTGGAGCGATGTCCGGCCTTGCTGCCGCGTCCATGGTCCGCGCCGGTGTGCGGGGGGTGCATGTCCTCAACCGCACCCCCGGCCGGGCCGCGCGGCTGGCCCGGACCCACGGCGGTCAAGCCCACGACTGGAGCGCCCTGCCGGAGCAGCTGTCCCGGGCCGACCTGGTGATCACCTGCACCGGAGCGACGGACCACGTGATCACCCACGACGTCCTCGCCCGCGCGGGGCGGGCCGACGCAGGCAACCGTCCGCTCGTCGTGGTCGACCTGGCCATGCCACGCGATGTGGCCCCTGAGGTCGCCGACAGCCCGGGCGTGTCGGTGTGGAGCCTGGCCGAGCTGCACGGTGAGCAGGCTCAGGCGGACGACTCCCCGGAGACCACCACGGTGCTGGCCACCGTCCGGGAGCTGGTCACCGGCGAGGTGGCGGCCTATCTCGCGACCCGCCGGACGGCGCAGGTGGCGCCCACGCTGGCGGTCATGCGCTCGCGCGCCGCTGCCGTGGCCGACGCCGAGCTTGCTCGGCTGGACGAGAAGCTGCCCGATCTCTCCGAGGCTGAGCGTGCCCAGGTGCACCAGAGCGTCCGACGGATCGTGGGCAAGCTTTTGCACACCCCCACGGTGCGGGCCAAGGAGCGGGCGGCGCAGGACGCCGACGGCAGCTATGTCGAGATGCTGCGCGAGCTCTTCGACCTGGACCCCAGGGCCACCGCGGCCGTGGACCGCGTGCCCCGCGTGAGTCGGTTGCCATGAGTGAGCCGGTTGCCATGAACCAAACCAGTCAGCACGCGGCTGTGCTCCGCCTCGGGACCCGGGCCAGTGAGCTCGCGACCTCCCAGTCCGGGTGGGTCGCCGACCATCTGCGCTCCCTCGGTCACGAGGTCGAGCTCGTGCTCGTGCAGACCGAGGGGGACCGCAACCGCGCGCCGCTGACCCAGATCGGGGGCACCGGTGTCTTCGTCTCCGCGCTGCGTGAGGCGTTGCTGGCCGGCGAGATCGACTGTGCCGTGCACTCTCTGAAGGACATCCCGGTCGCTGCGGCCCCTGGCCTCGTCACGGCAGCCGTGCCGGAGCGCGAGGACCCCCGCGACGTGCTGGTGTCCCGGGACGGGATGAGCCTGACCGAGCTCCCGGAGGGCGCCGTGATCGGCACCGGCTCGCCGCGACGCGCCGTGCAGCTCGCGGCCGCGGCACCGCACGTCACGGTGACCCAGATCCGGGGCAACGTGGGCAGTCGGATCAACCGCGTCACCTCCGGTGAGCTCGATGCGATCGTGCTCGCCGCCGCTGGGCTGCGCCGCCTCGGCCGCCTCGGCGAGGCGAGTCAGGTGCTGGAGCTGACGACCATGCTGCCGGCCCCGGGACAGGGCGCCCTGGCCGTCGAGTGCCGCGCCGAGGACGCCGCCGTGGTGCAGGCTCTCGCACACCTGGAGCACGCGCCCACGCGGATCTGCGTGACAGCCGAGCGTGCTCTGCTGGGTGCCCTTGAGGCTGGGTGCAGCGCACCCGTCGGGGCACTGGCCCGCTGGGACGGGGAGGACGTGGTGCTGGAGGCCGTCGTGGGCCCCACCGACTCACTGGCGTCGGGAGACGCTGCTCCCACGCCCCGGGCCGCAGACAGCGGACTGCTCGTCGCCGCGCGCGGCCAGTCCCGCGCGGTGCCCGCAGACGGTGGCCTGCTGGCGGGCGCCGGCGGCCAGTCCCGCGCGGTGCCCGCAGACCATGGCCTGCTCCGGCACCGGGTGCGGGGCAGGGACCCCGTCGAACTCGGCCGCGAGATGGCCGCCTACTTCCTCGACCACCTCGTTGCCACCGGCGACCTGACCCCTCCGAAGGCCGGCAGTCACCTGGTTGCGACCGGCGACCGGTTCCCCACCGACCCCCGCAGCACGATCCCTGGAGCGTGATCACGTGAGCACCACCAGCACAGCACCCACCACACCGCCGCTGACCCCGGCACGAGTGGCGTTTGTCGGCGCCGGTCCCGGCGACCCGGGCCTGCTGACCGTGCGCGCCCGCGACTATCTCGCGGCGGCCGATGTGGTCGTGCTGGACGACCCTGAGACGGCCGAGCGTCTCGCCGGGCTCTTCCGCGCAGATGTCCAGATCGTGGAGACCGGAGCATTCGGCGGCGGTCAACGGCGCTCGCCGGCGGCGCGGGCCAAGCTGCTCGTGCGCACCACCCGTGCCCTGAAGCAGCACGACTCCCTCGTCGTGCGGGTCCTGGCCGGGGACCCTGCAGCCTTCACCACGCTGACCCCCGAGGCGCTGGCCTGTCGCGATGCGGGCATCCTCTTCGAGGTGGTCCCCGGTGTCTCGACCGCCTGGTCGGTGCCGACCTATGCCGGTGTGCCGCTCACCTCCGGAGGGAAGGGCGGCGCCGTGCACATCATCGACGCAGCGGACGCGCAGACGGACTGGGCAACCTCGATCGCGGCGGAGGTCACCGTCGTGCTGCTCGGGACCCCCGACACGCTGCGGCGGGCCCTGGGTGGCCTGCGCAGGGCCGGTCGTGACCCGCAGACCCCAGTCTCGTTGACCGAGCACGGCACGACGGTGGCGCAGCAGACGTCCGTCTCGGTGCTGGAGCACACCGAGGCGCTCCTGCAGGAGAGCACCTTCGGCGAGGGCGTGGTCGTGGTCGGCCAGTCCGTCGACCTGCGCCACGAGCTCAGCTGGTTCGAGACCAAACCGCTCTTCGGCTGGAACGTCCTGGTCCCGCGCACCAAGGACCAGGCCGGTGCCATGACCGCCCGGATCGCCATGCACGGCGCCACCTCCATGGTGGTGCCCACCATCAGTGTCGAGCCGCCGCGCACCCCGCAGCAGATGGACCGCGCCATCCGCGGTCTGGTGACCGGTCGCTATGAGTGGGTCGGCTTCACCTCCGTCAACGCCGTGCGTGCCGTGCGCGAGAAGTTCACCGAGCTGGGGTTGGACGCCCGGGCCTTCGCCGGCCTCAAGGTGGCCGCCGTCGGTGGGGTGACCGCGGACGCGCTGCGGCAGTGGGGCATCGAGCCGGACCTGATCCCCACAACCGAGCAGTCGGCCAAGGGCCTGCTGACCGACTGGCCCGACTATGACGACGTGCTCGACCCGATCAACCGGGTCCTCCTGCCGCGGGCCGACATCGCCACCGACACCCTGGTGGCCGGGTTGATCGAGATGGGCTGGGAGGTCGACGACGTCACCGCCTACCGCACCGTGCGGGCGGCGCCCCCGGCGGCGCCGGTGCGCGACGCGATCAAGGGCGGTGCCTTCGACGCGGTCTGCTTCACCTCGTCCTCGACGGTGCGCAACCTGGTCGGCATCGCCGGCAAGCCGCACCCGAACACCGTCGTGGCCTGCATCGGCCCGGCGACCGCCAGGACCGCGGAGGAGCACGGTCTGCGGGTCGACGTCGTTGCGCCCGAGCCCAACGCTGTCGTGCTGGTCGACGCGCTCGCCGAGCGTGCCGCCGAGATGGCCCTGGCGGCGCAGGCTGCCGGCGAGCCGGTCCGGCCCAGCCAGCGGCGCACGACCGGCCGACGTGGTGCGGCGCGGGCCCGCGCGTGAGCGCAGCCCAGTCCGGGAGAGCTGTCGTCACTCCGGTCGAGCGACCCCGGCGGCTGCGCACGACTCCGGCGCTGCGGCGCCTCGTCGCCCAGACCCGGGTCTGCCCGGCCGACCTGGTGCTGCCCGTCTTTGTCCGTGAGGGCATCGATGCGCCCACCCCGATCGCCTCGATGCCCGGGGTCGTGCAGCACACCCGCGACTCCCTGCGCCAGGCGGCCCACGAGGCTACCGAGGCAGGCGTGGGGGGACTGATGCTCTTTGGTGTCCCCACCCCCGAGCACAAGGATGCTGAGGGGTCGTGGGGGACCCGGGCGGACGGCATACTGAACCTCGCGCTGGAGGACCTGCGGGCAGACCTGGGTGATGCCACGGTCCTGATGTCCGACCTGTGCCTGGACGAGTTCACCGACCACGGGCACTGCGGGGTGCTCGATGACCAGGGCAGAGTCGACAACGACGCCACCCTGCAGCGGTATGCCGACATGGCCGTCGTGCAGGCCCGCGCCGGGGCCCACGTGGTCGGCCCCTCGGGGATGATGGACGGCCAGGTCGCCGTGGTGCGTGCGGCACTCGACGGGGCCGGGTTCCAGGACGTGGGGGTGCTGGCCTACACCGCAAAATACGCCTCGGCGTACTACGGACCGTTCCGGGAGGCGGTCGGCTCGAGCCTGCAGGGGGACCGCAAGACCTATCAGCAGGACCCGGCCAACGCGACCGAGTCACTGCGCGAGCTGCGCCTCGACCTGGCGGAGGGGGCCGACCTGGTGATGGTCAAGCCCGCGCTGCCCTATCTCGACGTGCTGCGCCAGGTGGCCGACCTCGCGGACGTGCCCGTGGCGGCCTACCAGGTGTCGGGGGAGTATGCCCAGATCGAGGCCGCCGCTGCCCAGGGATGGCTGGAGCGGGACCGCACCGTGCTGGAGTCGCTGACCGCGATCCGCCGGGCCGGGGCACAGGTCGTGCTGACCTACTACGCCGTGCACGCCGCACGGCTGCTCGGACGCTGAGCATGCGAGAACCCCCGCGCCGGACGGCACGGGGGTTCTGCTGAAGTCAGGGTCAGCCGTGGCTCAGGCCTGGGCGGCCTCGTCGGCCGGCACGACGAGCTCGACGTCCAGGTGCAGCTTGATCTTCTCGGAAACCAGCACGCCGCCGCCCTCGACAGCGACGTTCCAGACCAGGTCCCAGTCCTTGCGGTGGACATCGGCGTTGGCCTCGAAGCCGGCGCGGGTGCCGCCCCACGGGTCGGGGGAGACGCCGACGAACTCCAGGTCGAAGGTGACCGGGCGGGTGATGCCCTTGATGGTCAGGTCGCCGGTCATCGAGTCCTCGGTGATCTCGGTCGAGCGGAAGGTCATCGTGGGGTGGTTCTCGATGTCGAAGAAGTCGGAGGTGCGCAGGTGGTTGTCGCGGTCCTCGTTGCGCGTGTCGACCGAGTTCAGCTGGACCTCGACATTGACCGAGGAGTCGGCCAGGGTCTGCCCGACGACGACGTCAGCGGTGTATTCGGGAAAGCTGCCGCGCACCTTGGCCACCATCATGTGACGGGCGGTGAAGCCGATCTCGGTGTGCGTGGGGTCGACGGCGTAGGTGCCGGGCTGAAGGACGTTGAAGACGGTCATGAGAAACTCCTCGAAGATCGGGGACGAGCGGTGGGTGTCACCAGCATCAACTATTGAATATTCAACCATATTCCCAGTGGGTACGATCCTTGTGCACCCAGCCCCAGCCCAACACATCACGGCGCGTGCAGCCAGTTCAGGAAGGTCCCCCATGGATGAAGCCCGGTGGCTCAGCCCGGACGAGCAGGTGTCCTGGCGTGCCTACCTGCGGGGTTCGCGTCTCATCACCGTCGCCATGGACGAGGGGTTGGCCAAGCACGGGGTGCGGCTGACCGAGTACGAGATCCTCTCGATGCTGTCCGAGTCCCCGGGCGGGCGGCTCCGGATGTCGGCGCTGGCTCATCAGGTCGTTCAGTCACGCAGCCGGTTGACCCACACCGCGACCCGGTTGGAGCGGCTGGGCTGGGTGCGCCGAGACACGGTGCGAGAGGACCGGCGCGGGGTGGAGCTGACGCTCACGGACGAGGGTCGGACCGTCGTCGAGGCCCTGTCCAGGGTGCACGTCGCCGATGTCCACGAGGTCCTGCTCGACCGGCTGACCCCCGAGGAGTTCGCCGTGCTGGGATCCGTCATGACCAAGGTCGTGGACGGGATCGACCGTCCTGAAGGAGAGTGCTTGCCATGACCTATCCCGATCAGGCCCCCGCCTCGGCCGCGCTGCTGGAGCGGGCCCGTGCCGTCATCCCCTCCGGGGTCAACTCCCCGGTCCGGGCGTTCCGGTCGGTCGGCGGCACACCCCGCTTCATGCGATCGGCGAGCGGGCCGTGGCTCACCGACGTCGACGGACGTCGTTATGTCGACCTGGTCGGCAGCTGGGGTCCGATGATCCTGGGGCACGCGCACCCGCAGGTGCTGGAGGCGGTGCGGGAGGCCGCCGCCGACGGCTTCAGCTTCGGCACCCCGAGCGAGCGTGAGGTCGCGCTGGCGGAGGAGATCGTCACCCGCGTCGCCCCGGTCGAGTCGGTGCGTCTGGTCAACTCCGGCACCGAGGCGAGCATGAGTGCGATCCGGCTGGCGCGCGGCTTCACCGGGCGCAGCGTGGTGGTCAAGTTTGCCGGGTGCTACCACGGCCACGTCGACTCCCTCCTGGCGGCGGCGGGCTCGGGGCTGGCCACCTTCGCCCTGCCGGACTCGGCGGGAGTGCCGGCCAGCGCGGCCGCCGAGACGATCGTGCTGCCCTACAACGACGTCCCCGCCCTGGAGGTGGCGTTCGCCGAGCGTGGTGAGCAGATCGCCGCGGTGATCACCGAGGCGTGCCCGGGCAACATGGGCGTGGTCCCGCCGCTGCCTGGGTTCACCGACGCGCTGCGCCGGGTCACCGCCGAGCACGGCGCGCTGCTGATCTCCGACGAGGTGATGACCGGCTTCCGGTGCAGCGCGTCAGGGTGGTTCGGGCTCGAGGGACCCCCCGCTGGCGGGGCACCCGACCTGTTCACCTTCGGCAAGGTGATGGGTGGGGGGTTCCCGGCCGCCGCGTTCGGGGGCCGCGCCGACGTCATGGCCCTCCTGGCGCCCGAGGGGCCGGTCTATCAGGCAGGCACACTGTCCGGCAACCCGGTGGCCAGCGCTGCCGGGCTGGCCACGCTGCGGCTCTGCACGCCCGAGGTCTATGCGCGTCTGGACGAGGTCGCGCACACCATCGCCGATGCGGTGGCCGCCGAGCTCGACCGTGCGGGAGTGGCCCACCGGATCCAGTGGGCTGGTTCGATGTTCAGCGTCTTCCACCGCGCGGGCCAGGTGCGCGACTACGCCGATGCGCAGGACCAGGACACCGCCGCCTTCGGCCGGTTCTTCCACGGCATGCTGCGCCGTGGCGTGCACCTGCCCCCGAGCGCCTTCGAGACCTGGTTCGTGTCGGCGGCCCTGGACGACGAAGCCATCTCGAAGATCCTGGCCGCGCTGCCGGGAGCCGTGGCCGACAGCCTCTAGCGCGGCGCTGTCCCGCCTTCGGTCCGACGGTCCCAGCATGGGACAATCGGAGCCATGACTGCAGGCATCCGCACCCTTGTGCACGTGGTCCGTCACGGTGAGGTCCACAACCCGGGGCGGGTCCTGTATGGCCGCCTGCCCGGCTACGGCCTCTCCGACCTCGGCGAGCAGATGGCACAGCGGGTGGCCGACGCGCTGGGGGACCGCGACATCGTGCACCTGGTGGCCTCCCCGCTGGAGCGGGCGCAGCAGACCGCCGCCCCGCTGGGCGCCGCGCTCGGGCTCGAGGTCGGCTCTGACGAGCGGCTGCTCGAGGCCGGCAACAGCTTCGAGGGCTCGACCGTCGGCTCCGACCCGCGCCAGCTCCTGCGCTGGGAGCACCTGCGCAGGCTCGGCAACCCGACCCGGCCCTCGTGGGGTGAGGCCTATTCCGAGATCGAGGCGCGGATGCTCGCGGCCGTCCACGACGCCAGTCGCGCCGCCCGCGGCCACGAGGCGGTCCTGGTCAGTCACCAGCTGCCGATCGAGACCCTGCGCCGCTCCATCGAAGGACGGCGGCTGTGGCACAACCCGCGGCAGCGCCAGTGCACCCTGGCCTCGGTCACCACGATCACCCTCCTCGATGACGAGCCCGTGCAGCTGGAGTATGCCGAGCCGGCCCGTGACCTCCTGGCCGTCGCGGCGCCCGGGGCCGGCACGTGAGCAGGAGGACACGTCGCAGTGCGCTGACGGCGGCACTGCTTGGCCTCGCCCTGACGGTCGCCGGGTGCAGCGACGGCGGCAACACCATCAGCGACCAGGCGCGCGACGGCAACCAGGAGGGCTATGTCTCCGGCGACGGCACCGTCGAGCAGCTGGCCCCCGAGGAGCGCACCCTGACGATCGAGCTGTCGGGGCAGACCCTGGAGGGCGAGCCATGGAGCTCGTCGGACGCCCTCGGTGAGGTGCTGGTCATCAACGTGTGGGGTTCCTGGTGCCCGCCCTGCGTCGCGGAGGTGCCCGACCTCAGGGCGGCCTACGCCCACTTCGAGGAGAGCGGTGACCCCGTCCAGTTCATCGGGGTCAACGACCGTGACTCGGCCTCGGCCGCGCTGGCCTTCGAGGAGCGCTACGAGGTGCCCTACACCTCCCTGGTCGACGACGGTGGCGAGACGATCCTGCAGCTGCAGGGCATGGCCAACCCCCGACCGTCGACGCTGATCCTGGACCGCGAGGGGCGCCTGGCAGCGCGGGTCGCCGGGCAGGTCAGCGAGTCCACCCTGCGCGGGCTCGTCGAGGACGTGCTCGAGCAGTGAGTGAGCTCGTCGTGAGCGGCCCCCTCCTGGCAGCGCTGGCAGTTGCGGCGCTCGCCGGGCTGATCAGCTTTGCCTCCCCGTGCGTGCTGCCACTGGTCCCCGGGTTCCTTGGCTACCTCGGCGGCATGACGCCGGGGGTGGCCGAGCGGGGTGGTCGCGGCCGGCTGCTGACCGGGGCGGCACTGTTCGTCGCCGGCTTCAGCGCGGTCTTCATCGTCATGAGCGTGGTGATCTCCGGTCTGGCGCTGACGCTGCAGGAGCACCAGGGCCTGCTGCTGCGGATCGGCGGCGCGATCGTGATCCTGCTGGGCCTGGTGATGATCCTCAACCCCAGCACCAGCTTCGGCCCGCGCTGGCGCCCGGCGGCGGGTCTGGCTGGGGCCCCGCTGCTCGGCGTGGTCTTCGGGCTCGGCTTCACCGCGTGCACGGGGCCGGCGCTCGCGGCCATCCAGACGCTGGGGAGCTCGTTGTCCCCCGACAACGCGACGATAGCCCGGGGCACCGTGCTAGCGATCGCCTACTGCATCGGCCTGGGCCTTCCGTTCCTGCTCGTCGCTGCCGGGATGGCCTGGGTCGACCGGTTGTCCCGCTGGCTCCGGGACCGGCACCGGACCATCTCCGCTGTGGGAGGAACCCTCTTGGTGCTCCTCGGCATACTCATGGTCACCGGGGTGTGGGACGGGCTGACCGCCTGGACCCAGACCCGGCTGGTCGACGGCTTCGTGACGGTCCTGTGATGACGAGGACAACAGCGCAACCAACGTCGCCGCGGCGCACCAAGACGCCGCCGACCACCCAGCCCAGGCTCGGGCTGGTCGGGTGGCTGCGCTGGACCTGGCGTCAGCTGACCAGCATGCGCACCGCGCTCATGCTGCTCATGCTGCTCGCGGTCGCGGCCGTCCCCGGCTCGATCTGGCCGCAGCGCAGCGTGGACCCGCCACGGGTGGCTGAATACCTCCGTGAGAACCCGACGACAGGTCAGTGGCTGGACCGGTTCGGCTTCTTCGACGTCTACTCCTCACCGTGGTTCGCCGCGATCTATCTGCTGCTGATGGTCTCGCTGGTGGGCTGCATCCTGCCGCGGGCGGCGCAGCACTGGAAGGCGATGCGCTCCCAGCCCCCGCGGGCCCCGCGCAACCTGACCCGTCTCGAGGCGCACGCGCGGGCCGAGCTCGCCGCCGAGCCCGAGCAGGTGCTCGAGGCCGCGCGCACCGTCCTGCGTCGCCGGCGGCTTCGGATCCGCCCGGTCGAGGAGGGGCGCGAGCTCGAGCTCGCCAGCGAGGGCGGCTTCCTGCGTGAGACCGGCAACCTGGTCTTCCACATCTCGCTGCTGGCGGTGATCGTCTCGGTCGCCGTCGGCCACCTGTGGGGATGGCGCGCGGAGGTGATCCTGCCCGAGGGGGAGTCGTTCACCAGCCAGGCGGCACGCTATGACACGCTCCAGGCCGGCCCCTGGGTCGACGAGAACACCATCGAGCCGTTCTCCTTGCGCATCGACCGGCTGGACGTGGAGTTCGAGACCGAGGCCGGCGGCACCCAGTTCGGCGCACCACGACGCTTCGACGCGACGGTGACGACCACCGAGTCACCCGGCGCGCCCGAGCAGCAGCAGCTGCTCGGCGTCAACAACCCCCTGCACTTCGGCTCCACCTCGGTCTTCCTGCTCGGCAACGGCTATGCGACGGTCACGACCATCACGGACGGGTCCGGCAGCTCGCTCGGCACGTTCACCACCCCGTTCCTCCCGCAGGACGACAACTACGGTTCGACCGGCGCGATCAAGGTGACTGCTGCCGACCCGCAGCTCGGCTTCTATGGCGCTTTCCTGCCGACGCTGCGCTTCGACGAGGAGTTCGGTCCGGTCTCCGACTTCCCCGGACTGGTCGAGCCCGGGCTGGTGCTCGGGGTCTGGGAGGGCACGCTCTTCCCCGGCGGCGTGCCCCAGTCGGTCTACACCCTGGACACCGCGCAGATGGAGCAGGTCACGACCGCCGACGGTGACCTGTCGCGGCTCCTCGTGCGCCCGGGGGAGTCGATCGCGCTGCCCGGCGACCGCGGCACGTTCAGCTTTGACGAGGTGGTCCGCTGGGGCGGTCTCGCCGTGCGCCACGATCCGGGCCGCATTCCGGTCCTGATCAGCTCGATCGTGCTGCTCGGTGCGCTGATCACGATGCTGACCGTCCGGCGCCGCCGGATCTTCGTCCGGGTCACGCACCCGGGTGAGGATCACGCGGAGCCGGACGCGCGGCATACTAGGTTGATCGTCGCGGGCCTGGCCAAGGGCTCCGACCCCAACCTGCAGGGCTATCTCGACGACCTGCTCGAGCAGATCACTGCAGCAGCACAGACGAAGGACGACGCATGACGGATCAGTCCCTGGCCCAGGCCTCTGACATCGCGGTGTGGGTGACCATGGTGCTGCTCACCGTGGCGATGCTCGCCTTTGCGGCGCACCTGGCCATCACCGGTTCCCGCAGGGACGCGGAGGCGCGTGCGGCCAGCGAGGGTATACCGCGCGCCGGGTCGGGCGGCACCGTCGACTCGACCCTGGCCCAGGTCCGCGACGGTGCCCCCGGCGCGGGTGACCCGGGCTCGGGTGGCTCCGGCTCGGGCGTGGCCGTCCTCGACCGGGCGGAGTCGTCCCCGCCGCCGACCCGGCGCTGGGGCGTGATCGGGCTGCAGGTCACCTGGCTGGCGACCTTTGCGCTCATGGCTGCCGTGGCGCTGCGCGGCCTGGCGGTCGAGCGGGCACCGCTGGGCAATATGTATGAGTTCGCGCTGGTCGCCGCCATGTTCACACTCATCGTCTTCTCGCTGTGGAGCCTGCGGCGGGACCGGTTGTGGCTGGGCCTGTTCGTCACCCTGCCGGTGCTGCTGATCCTGGGGCTGGCGAAAATCTCGTGGTACACCGAGGCGTCCGACCTCATGCCCTCCCTGAACTCGATCTGGCTGTGGATCCACGTCAGCGTGGCGACGTTGTCGGTCGCGCTGTTCACGATCGGTGCGGTGCTGGCGCTGCTCTATCTGGCCAAGGACCGTGCGCAGGCCAAGGGCGAGGTCACCGGCTGGCTCGCGGCCCTGCCGAGCGTGCCGTCGCTGGAGCGGATCACCTATGGCATCCACATCATCGCCTTCCCACTGTGGACCTTCACCCTGATCGCCGGGGCGATCTGGGCCGAGCAGGCCTGGGGCCGCTACTGGGGGTGGGACCCCAAGGAGGTGTGGACCTTCGTGATCTGGGTGGTCTACGCCGCCTACCTGCACGCCCGGGCCACCGCGGGCTGGACGGTGCGCAAGGCGACCTGGCTGGCGGTCGCCGGCTTCGTCTGCATCATGATCAACTACGGCGTGGTCAACCTGTTCTTCGTCGGCTGGCACTCCTACTCGGGGGTCTGAGGGTCGTGTTCAAATACACCGTCTATCGGCTGGGGCTCTTCCTGGTCGCGCTTCTCGTCCTGTTGCTGGTGAACCTGCAGCCGTTGTGGGCGGTCGTGATCGCCGGACTGTTCTCCATGGTGACCTCGCTCTTCCTGCTGCGCGGTCCGCGGGAGGAGGCGGCCCGCAACATCGAGGAGCGCGTGGCCGCGTCCCGCGCCCGCCGGGCCGAGAAGGTCGCCTCGGAGCGGACGGACGAGGACGACGAGGACGCGGAGATCGACCAGCGCTGACCGGCTACAGGACCAGGCCGAGGGTCAGCAGCGCCGCGAAAGCGAGCTGGTAGAGGCCGGTGCGGCCGATCACCGGCACCAGGTCGCGGCCGAGAGCCCCACCACGGACCGGTTGCACGGCGAACGCCGCGAGGGGAGCGGCGCCGAGCGCCAGGAGCGACCAGGGGTGCACGAGCGCGGCGATGACCGTGGTGAGGAGCGGGATGGCCAGCAGCGCGGCATACAGCCACCGGGTGCGGGCGTCGCCGAGACGCACGGCCAGGGTGCGCTTGCCGGAGGTGGTGTCCCCGGGGATGTCGCGCAGGTTGTTGACCACGAGGATCGCGCAGGCGATGGCCCCCACCCCGACCGCGCCGGCCCACGACGCCAGGTCCAGGGCCTTGGCCTGTGTCCAGGTCGTGCCCAGCACGGCGACCAGCCCGAAGAAGATGAAGACCATGATCTCGCCGAGCCCGCGGTAGCCGTAGGGGTGCTCGCCCCCGGTGTAGCGCCAGGCGGCCACGATGGCGGCAGCGCCGACCAGCAGCAGGATCCAGGCGTTGGACAGCGCGACCAGGGTCAGGCCGCAGAGGGCGGCGACGCCAAACCACAGGAACGCCATGAGCTTGACGTTGGCGGGGTCGGCCAGGCGCTGCCCGACCAGGCGCACCGGACCGACGCGCACCGTGCCGCTATCCGTGCCCCGCACGCCGTCGGAGTAGTCGTTGGCGTAGTTGACGCCGATCTGCAGACTCAGGGAGACCAGCAGCGCCAGCAGGGCCAGGCCAAGGTCAGAGTGGCCCAGGGCCTGGGCCGACCCGGTGCCGACAGCCACGGGGGCGACGGCAGCAGGCAGGGTCCGGGGCCGCGCACCGGCGACCCACTGGGGAAGTGACGCCACGACCTAGATGCCGCGCAGGAAGTCGGTGTCGTCGTCTGGGCCGCGCGGACCCTGAGGGCGCGGCCGCGGACGGGGCTGGAGGATGCCTCGGGGCCGGCCGGCAATCAGCCAGCTGATCCCACCGGCCAGGGGCACCAGGAGAGTGACGACGAGCCAGATCATCTTGGGCAGCCCTCGCACCCGGTCCTCCTCCGACTGCACCACGTCGACGACGCAGTAGACGGTGAAGGCCAGCAGGGCCACAAAAAGAACCACCCGGGGCACGGATCTCCTCCCAGACTCAAGTCACTCCGCAGAACTGCGGCGACTCCCCATTGTGCCACCTCCACCAGCACACCTGTGCCGTAGCGCCGCCAGGTCGGGCTTGCCGGAGCGCAGCAGAGGCAGCCGGTCCAACCACAGCACCTGGCGTGGCAACGAGTGCGGCGAGAGCTCGGCACGCAGTGTCTCGCGCAGCTCCTGCAGGGAGACCTGCGCGCCCACGAGGACCGCGGCGACCCGCTGTCCCCACTCCGGGTCGGGGACGGCGATCACGACCGCCTCGCGCACCCCGGGCAGCCGGAGCAGAGCCTCCTCCACGGGTCGAGGCGCCACCTTGAACCCGCCGGTGTTGATGACGTCGTCGACCCGGCCGAGCAGGCGGAGCCGGCCGTCCACGAGCTCGCCCAGGTCGTCCGTGCGGAACCACCGCTGACCGGCGTCGTCCGTGGTGAACCGTGCGGCGGTCAGGTCCGGGTCGTGCAGATAGCGACTGGCCAGCACCGGCCCGCCGAGCAGCACCCGCCCCTCGTCGAGCTGGACGGTGACCTCGGTCAGGGGCGTGCCGTCATACACACACCCACCGGAGGTCTCGGTCATCCCGTAGGTCCGGTGGATCCGGACACCGGCCGCCTCGGCACGTGCCAGCAGGGATGCCGGCAGCGCTGCCCCGCCGACCAGGACGGCGTCGAAGTCGGTGAGGGCAGCCAGGCCGGAGGGGTCCTCGACGAGCCGCAGCAGCTGGGTGGGGACCAGGGAGACGAACCGCGGCCCGGTGAGGTGCGCGGCCGCTGACGTGAAGGTCTCGACGGTGAACGATCCCTCGAGCCGGACGGGCGCGGTCCCCGCCAGGGCGGAGCGCACCACCACCTGCCAGCCGGCCACATGGTCGGTCGGCAGGGTCAGGAGCCACTGGCCGTGCCCGCCGACCCGCTCGGCTGTGGCTGCCGCGGAGGACTGCAGAGCCGCCGCGGACAGCTCGACCTGTTTGGGCTCGCCGGTGGATCCCGACGTGGTCAGGACGACCCCGTCGCCGCCCAGCGCCTGCTCGGCGGTGCGCAGCAGGTCGATGACGGGGACGGGTCCGGTCGGGGGAGTCACGGGCACCGGCCCAGCCTACGGACTGGTCGTATCGGTGCCGCCGCGTCCCGGCCGGCCCGCGGCGTCAGCCGTTGAAGCTCTCCTGCATGTCGACGAACCACTCGTCGTCGACCTTCTGGAGGGTGATGACGTTGGCGCCCATGCCCTCGGCGAACAGCGGGGAGAAGTTGTCCTTGTCGACGACCGCGGTGGTGCCGTCGACGTCGGCACCGTTGATCTCCATCGACTCGATGATGCCGGCCATCTCCGCATCGAACAGCTCGGAGGCCATGTCCGGGAAGATGCCGAGGCAGATCTCGTGGTCGGCCTCCTTGTCCTTCATCGGGCCCTCGGAGGAGAGGTCCATCATGAGGTCGCAGACCTGGTCCTCGCCATTGACGAAGGCAACCAGCCATTCCTTGGTGCGCTCGGCGGCGGCCTGACCCTCGGCGCCACCGGCGTCATCCTCGTCGGAGGGACCCTCGGTGGTCGCGGCCGCGTCGTCGGTGGGCTCGTCGGTGGTGGCTGCCGCGTCGCCGGTGGTGGTGGGCGCCTCGGTCGTCGCCGCAGCGTCGTCCGTGGTGGGCTCCTCAGTGGTCTCCGCCGCGTCGTCGGTGGTGGTCTCGTCCGCGGCGGTCGGTGTCTCCACGACCTCCGGGGTGTCATCGCTGCAGGCGGAGAGCAGCAGGAGCGGCGCTGCCAGAGCAGCCGCGAGTGTGCGTCGCATCGTTGGGTTCCTCCCCTTAGACATCACAAAGTCCAACTCATCATTCTCCCATGATGCCGCTGGTTCACTAAACCGACCGCTCGACGACGATGCCCCAGCTCAGGCAGACGCTTCAGAAATACCATGGGAACGGTCCCCAGTCGGGGTCGCGCCGCTCCAGGAAGGAGTCGCGGCCCTCGACCGCCTCATCAGTCATGTAGGCCAGGCGGGTGGCCTCGCCGGCGAAGACCTGCTGGCCCATCAGCCCGTCATCGACCTGGTTGAAGGCGAACTTCAGCATCCGCTGGGCGGTGGGCGACTTGCCCATGATCTCGCCGGCGACGACGAGGGCCTCGCGCTCCAGGTCGGCGTGGTCGACGACCAGGTTGACGGCGCCCATGTCGTGCATCTGCTGCGCGTCATAGGTGCGGCCGAGGAAGAAGATCTCCCGGGCGAACTTCTGCCCCACCATGCGCGCGAGGTAGGCCGAGCCGTAGCCCGCATCGAAGCTGCCCACGTCGGCGTCGGTCTGCTTGAACCGGGCGTGCTCACGCGAGGCGATCGTCAGGTCGCAGACGACGTGCAGGGAGTGGCCCCCACCGGCGGCCCAGCCGTTGACGAGGGCCACGACCACCTTGGGCATGGTCCGGATCAGCCGCTGCACCTCCAGGATGTGCAGCCGACCCCCCGCCGCCTTGACCCGCGCCTCGTCGACGGTGTCCGCGGTCTCGCCCCCGGCATACTGGTAGCCCGAGCGGCCTCGGATCCGCTGGTCGCCGCCGGAGCAGAACGCATGGCCACCGTCCTTGGGGCTCGGTCCGTTGCCGGTGAGCAGCACCACGCCTACGTCGGGCGTCATCCGCGCGTGGTCCAGCGCGCGATAGAGCTCGTCGACGGTGTGCGGGCGGAAGGCGTTGCGCACCTCGGGGCGGTCGAACGCGATCCGCACCGCCCCTACATCACGGGCCCGGTGGTAGGTGATGTCGCTGAACTCGAAGCCGTCGACGACCTCCCACTGGGTGGGGTCGAACGCGTTGGCTGTCTGGCTGGTGTGGTCGTTCACGCCGCTCAGGGTAGCCAGGACGGGCGGCGAGGTGGTGACCTGGCTCGGAGCATCACTGACTCACGCGCTCACTGGTCCCGGCTGGACAGCACGCAGAACTCGTTGCCCTCAGGGTCAGCGAGGACCGTCCAGGTGACCTCGTCCTGGTCCTGGCCGACATCGACCCGGGAGGCGCCCATCTCGAGCAGGCGCTGGATCTCGGCGTCGCGGTCCTGGCTCGCGTAGGGCGCCAGGTCGAGGTGGAGGCGGTTCTTGACCTGCTTGCCCTCCGGGACCGGGACGAAGACCAGGCCCTGGCCGCGGCGCATCCAGGTCTCCAGGTCGGGGGCCCTGGCCGCCTGCTCGAGCGCGTGCCGTGGCACGAGGACGACCTCGTCCGGTGCCTCGTAGGCCACGGTCCAGTCCAGCACCTCGGCCCACCAACGTGCCTGCGCGTGCGCGTCAAGGCAGTCGATCACGACGGTGTACCACTTCAGAGCCATGAGACCACAGTGCCGCAAGCCACTGACAGTGTCGCGACAAGCGGGGGTCCTTGCGGTCCTACGCTGGTCGGGTGATCCCCGACCTGGCTGAGCTCCTGGCTGCCGCGACCCCGGTGGCACTGCCGATGCGGGTGCGCTTCCGCGGCGTCGAGGTGCGCGAGACAGTGCTGCTCCACGGCCCGTCGGGGTGGGGGGAGTTCGGCCCGTTCGTCGAGTATGCGGACGAGGAAGCCGCACGTTGGCTCACCGCAGGCCTCGAGGCGGCGTGGGGACGCTGGCCCGAACCCGTGCGGGACCACCTGGAGGTCAACGCCACCGTGCCGGCCGTCAGGCCCGAGCAGGTGGCCGGGGTGCTCGCCCGGTTCGACGGGTGCCGGACAGTCAAGGTCAAGGTTGCTGAGCGTGGGCAGACGCTGGACAATGACGTGGCTCGCGTGGCGGAGGTCCGCGCCCTGGTCGGTCCGACTGTGAGCGTCCGGGTCGATGCCAACGCTGCCTGGACGGTGGACCAGGCGAGGGAGGCGCTGACCCGGCTCTCGGCATACGACCTGCAGTATGCCGAGCAGCCCTGCCCGGAGGTGGCGGACCTGGCGCGACTGCGCGTGCTGCTGGCTCGCGACGGCGTGGACGTGCCGATCGCCGCAGATGAGTCGGTGCGGCGAGCCGAGGACCCTCTGCGCGTGGCGCGCGAGGGAGCGGCGGACCTGATCGTGGTCAAGGTCGCGCCGCTCGGGGGAGTGGCCGCGGCGCTGGAGATCGTGGCGGGGGCCGGGCTGCCGGCGGTGGTCTCGAGCGCCCTGGACACCTCGGTCGGGATCGCCGCGGGGGTCGCGCTCGGTGCGGCGCTGCCCGGCCTGGACCTGGCGTGCGGCTTGGGCACGGTGGGGCTGCTGGCAGCTGACGTCGCGGCACGCCCGCTCGTGCCCACGGCAGGGGTGCTGACGGTCGCCGACGCCCACGCGGTGGTGTCGGCCGCCGACCAGCCAGGCCTGGCCGGTCACGAGCTGTCCGGGTCACGGCGGGACTGGTGGTTGGAGCGCCTGGCTCGCTGCCACGAGGTGCTCTGACCCCGGACCGGGTGCGCGGTGTGGTGAGGCGTTCACACGACTGAAACGCACGACATACGCCGGCAACACGCTCGCTGCCTCCGTGAAACGCAAGCGTCGTTGACTGCCTCCATCGGTGCTGCTGTCAGCCGCACCCCGGAACAGCAGGAGGCACGTGATGGAACTGACTGCGACAGACGTCTGGGTCATGGTGTCGGCGGCCCTGGTGCTGCTGATGACGCCCGGACTGGCGTTCTTCTATGGCGGACTGGCCCGCGCCAAGGCAGCCCTCAACATGGTGATGATGAGCTTCGTGTCGATCGGACTCGTTGGTGTGGTGTGGGTGCTGTGGGGCTACGGCATGACTTCGTCGCCCGGCATCCTGGGCGGGCTCGTGGGTGACCCCACCGCCGACCTCGGCCTGTCGGAGCACGTGGGCACCGCAGACCTGATCGGGATCGGGTATGCCGCCACGTTCGCGATCATCACGGTCGCCCTGATCTCGGGCGCAGTGGCGGACCGCACCCGGTTCAGTGCCTGGTGTGTGTTCGTCCCGGTCTGGGTGACCCTGGTCTACTGCCCCCTGGCCTTCATGGTGTGGGGCGGTGGGTTGCTCTCCGCAGATGGTGCGATCGGGCGGGTCTTCGGTGAGGCGGTCGACTTCGCCGGCGGCACCGTGGTGCACATCAACGCCGGCGTCGCCGCGCTGGTGCTGGTCCTCGTGCTCGGTCGCCGGACGGGCTGGGGAAAGGGCTTCCACCGTCCGCACAACGTGCCGGTGGTGATGATTGGTGCAGCGCTGCTGTGGTTCGGCTGGTTCGGGTTCAACGGCGGGGCCGCCGGTTCGGTCGAGGAGGCCGGGCTGATCTGGGTCAACACGCTCGCGGCGCCGGCGGCAGCGATGCTGGGCTGGCTGCTCGTGGAGTCGATCCGGGACGGGCGCCCCACCTCTGTCGGGGCTGCCTCGGGTGTCGTCGCCGGGCTGGTGGCCATCACGCCGGCGTGCGCGGCGCTGAGCCCGGTGGGTTCGCTGGTGCTGGGCGCGGTGGCCGGCGTCGGTGCCGCTCTCGCGATCGGGCTGAAGTTCCGGGTCGGGTTTGACGACGCGCTCGATGTCGTCGGTGTGCACCTCGTCGCCGGGCTGATCGGCACCGTGGGCATCGGCTTCCTGATGCTGCCCGTCGACGGTGCGGGAGGCGGGTTGTTCTATGGCGGAGGGGTCGACCAGTTGGTCGCCCAGGTGGTGGCGGCGGTGTTCACGATGGTGTTCACCGGAGTGCTGACGGCGGTCATCGCCCTCGCGATCGCCAGGACGGTCGGCTTCCGGGTCTCGCCGGAGGACGAGGAGCGTGGGGTCGACCTGTCCGAGCACGCGGAGTTCGCCTATGAGTTCGGCACGTTGGGCAGCGTGGCCCCGGACCACGAGGCAGTCGTGTCGCAGGAGGTCAGCGCCTGACCGCCTCGAGCAGCGTGAGCAGGGAGGTGCGCAACTGGGCGCGGTCCGCCTCGCTGAGCTCCTCCAGGAGTGTCTCGGTCTGGGCCTTGCGGGCGGTCCGGATCTCCCTGGCCATCTCGCGGCCCTGGTCGGTCAGACCGACGAACACGGCCCGCCGGTCGTCGGGGTCGGCGGTGCGGGCCACCAGACCCTGCTCCTCGAGCGCGTCGACGACCTCGGTCGCCGAGCGCGGTGTGACTTGGAGCCAGCCGGCCAGGCCGCCCATCCGCAGCCCACGGGAGACGCCGTCCTCGGCATCGGGGCTGCGGCGTCGACCGCGGCGCCCCTCGCTGCGAGCGATGGCGCCCAGGGCGCGAGCCTGGTGGGGGGACAGGCCCCAGGGGGCCGTCTCGATGGCCGACCCGCGACGCAGGTGACGCGCCAGGTGCTGGATCAGCTCGATCTCGGAGGCCTCGCTGGGGTCGAACTCGTGGTGGTGGTCGCGGTTGTCGTTGATGGGGTGGTGATGCATGCGTGCATCCCTTCTGCGGGTCCGGTGTCGAACGCTCTGATGCTTGCGTGCGGACCGTCGCAGTGCGGACTCTAACAGATTTGTAGAGCAAACACACAATGTGGTAACCTCACTATCGTCACGAACACCCTGCCAGCACCGACGACTGGCCGCACAACCTGAGAGGAGGGGTGCCCATGGATGGCTCTTTTGCTTCCGCGCCCCGCTCCGGGGGAGGTCGCCGCGACGGCGGCGCTCGCCCCGACCCCAAGGACAAGGCCCAGCTGGCCGCCCACCCGGTGAGTGCGCCCCGCGTGCTCGCCCTGTTCCGTCCCCACACACTCACCCTGCTGGTCGTGCTCGGCATCATCGTGACCAGCTCCGCTCTCGGACTGGCCACCCCATTCCTGGCCAAGAGCCTGGTCGACGACGCGATCCCGCACCAGGACGTGCGGCTGCTGCTGATCCTGGCCGGCGCCATGGTCCTGATCGCTGCGGTCAACGCCGTGCTCGGTGTCGTCCAGACCTGGCTGTCCACCGGCGTCGGTCAGCGCATCATGCACTCGCTGCGCACCGACCTGTTCACCAGCGTGCAGCGTCAGCCGCTCGACTTCTTCACCCGCACCCGCGGAGGCGAGGTCCAGTCGCGCCTGACCCACGACATCTCCGGCCTGCAGGGAGTGGTCACCTCGACGGCGACCAGCCTGGCCGGCAACATCGCCACCGTCATCGGCACGCTCATCGCCATGGTGGCCCTGAGCTGGCAGTTGGCACTGCTCTCGCTCATCGTGATCCCGCCGGCGGTCCTGATCAGTCGTTCGGTCGCCCGGCTGCGGCGCGAGGCCACCGACCAGCGGCAGAAGGCGCTCGCCGGCATGCACGCACAGGTCGAGGAGTCGCTGTCCGTCAGCGGCGCCCGGCTGAGCAAGACCCTCGGCGCCGGCCCGGCGCTCGCCGAGCGGTTCTATGCCACCTCCGACAACCTGCTCGCCCTCGAGGTCGCGGCGCAGATCGCGGGCCGGTGGCGCACGGCCACGATGAACGTGGTCTTCGCCGTCATCCCGGCGCTGATCTATCTGACCGCCGGCCTCCCGGTCACCTCCGACGGGATCACGATCGGCACCCTGGTGGCGTTCATCGCGCTGCAGTCCGGCATCTTCCGCCCAGTGATGGGCCTGCTCACCATCGGCGTGCAGGTGACGGCCTCGATGGCGCTGTTCAGCCGGATCTTCGAATACCTCGACCTGCCTGTGGGTGTCGCCGAGCCGCAGCAGCCGGCCGACTTCAACCCAGCGTATGCCCAGGGTCGGGTGGCCCTCGAGCGCGTCACCTTCCGCCACACGGGTGGAGACCGGGACGCACTCAGCGACATCGACCTCGTGGTTCCCGCGGGGTCGCACGTGGCGATCGTCGGCCCGACGGGTTCGGGCAAGAGCACGTTGGCCGCGTTGGTCAGTCGTCTCTATGACCCGGTCGACGGCCGGGTCACCCTCGACGGCGTCGACCTGCGCGACCTCACCTCCCAGCAGCGCACCGCCGTCATCGGCGTGGTCTCGCAGGAGACCTACCTGCTGCACGACACGGTGCGTGCCAACCTCCGCTTCGCCCAACCGGACGCGACCGATGAGCAGATCGAGGCCGCATCCCGCGCGGCCCAGATCCACGACGCGATCATGACGCTGCCGCAGGGCTATGACACGGTCGTTGGAGCCCGCGGCCACCGCTTCTCCGGCGGTGAGCAGCAGCGCCTCGCCCTGGCCCGGACCCTCCTGCGCAAGCCGCTGGTGCTGGTCCTCGACGAGGCGACCAGCGCCCTGGACACCCGCACCGAACGTGCCGTCCAGCGCGCCCTCGATGAGCTGGGGGAGGGGCGGACCGTCATCACGATCGCGCATCGGCTCTCGACGGTGCGGCACGCCGACCAGATCGTCGTCCTCGACGGTGGCCGCATCCAGGAGCGCGGCAGCCACGACCAGCTCCTGGCGGCAGGTGGGGCCTATGCCGCCCTGGTGCAGGCCTCCGCGGGGATCGACCGGGTGCAGGACGACGCGCTCCTCGAGGCGCTGGCCGCCTGACCCGCACCGCCCAATCCTCACCACTCCTCACCGTGAACGATCCATGCACGTGCATGGATCGTTCACGACATTTCGCGGCGAATTCAAGGGGTCTGCGCAACGGTGAGTAGTTCGGCGAGTCTAGCGGCGGGAGTCGCGAAGCCGAGTGTTTTGCGGGGTCGGGTGTTCAGGAGGTCCTGGGCGTCACGGACTTCTTCGTCGGTGACCTTGGCGAAGTCGGTGCCTTTGGGGAAGAAGTCACGGATCAGGCCGTTGGTGTTCTCGTTGGTGCCGCGTTGCCAGGGTGAGTGCGGGTCACAGAAGTAGACCTGGCAGTCACTGGCCAGTGTGAAATCAGCGTGCTCAGCCAGCTCAGATCCTTGGTCCCAGGTGATGGTTCGGCGCAGGTCGCCCGGGAGGTCGGCGACCATCTGGATCAGGGCCTGGGTCACGGTCGGGGCGTCGTGGCGGTCCGGGAGTCGGTAGATCAGCACGTTGCGGGTGGCCCGCTCGGCCAGGGTGATCAACGCGGTGGCGCCCTTGGCACCGATGACGAGGTCTCCTTCCCAGTGGCCGGGCACGGCCCGGTCGGCCACCTCGGCAGGTCGGGCGCTGATGTGGTTGTCCTCATCGATCCAGGACCGGCTGCTGGCCTTGGGCGGCAGCTTGGAGCGGGGCTTGCGGCTCGTGCGGCCGGTGCGGGTGGCCTTGGCCACCTTCACCTCGTGACGCAGGGAGCCTTTGCCCTGGACGTACAGCGCTTGGTAGATCGTCTCGTGGGACACCCACATATCTTCCTCGTCCGGGTAGCTGAGACGCAGGTCAGCAGCGACCTGCTCGGGCGACCACCTCTTGTTCAGCCGCTCGATCACCGCGGCTCGCAACCGCGGGCAGGACAACCGGCGGGCCTGCGGACGGGCCGCCGCGGCAGTGGCAAGGTCCTGCGCGGCCCGAGCGCGGTAGCCGGCTCGGTCAGCGAACCGGGCCAGCTCCCGACCGATCGTGGAGCGGTGCACGCCCAGCACCCTGGCGATATGGGCGTTGGTCGCGGTGGTGCCAGCCAGGTGCTGGAGCACCCCGCGCCCGGCCTGGGTCAACCGGCCCCGCTCATCGCGGTAGTCCTCATCCATAGGTACAGCAGGTACCAGGCTCGCGCGAGCCGCCGCCCGCGACGCGCCGTCCAACCCCCCGATCCCACCGGGTTGCCCGGACCACCCCTGCGCGACGATCCACCGGTACAGGGTCGACTCGTTGATGCCGAGCGTGCGGGCGACCGCTGTCAGGCTCTTTCCCTCGGCAAGCATTCCGAACGCTTCGGCGCGACGCTGTGCACTGCTCGGCTGGCCCACCTGACCGGCCACCCGCACCGGAGCGATCAACTCCTCCCCGGCCGGGGTCAGCAAGCCCCGGGCATCGACATAACCGCCCTCAAGGAAGCCAGCCGGCAACAGCTCCGGTCGCAAGACGAGCTGGTCGGCGGCCACACCCGTGGCCCGCACCCAACGAAGCACCGACGACCGGTCCCGGGCCAAGACCCTGCCCACCTCCTCCAGAGCCATCCCAGCAGCCACCAAACCCAGACCATACGAACGCAGCACCATGCCTCCCGGCAGATTGGTGTTGCGCTGACCCCTGAACCCAAGCGCAATCTGGCGAGAATCTTTCATGCACGTGCACCCCTCCCCGGTCGGTTTGCGGCAGTCGCAAGGCACGCGCGCCCACTAGCGTGATGGGACACGCACTCAAAGGAGCACCATCATGGCCAAGGCCGAGGAGGGCACCACGCTCTCAGCCCAGGAGAAGGCGGCAGTCAAGGAGCGCACGCGCGAGTTGAAAGCCGCCAAGAAGGGAGCCGAGGCAGAGCAGGCCGTGCTCGATGCCATCTCCGCACTCTCTGCGGACGAGCGCCCCCTCGCAGAGCGGGTCCACGCGCTGATCAGGCAGGCGGCGCCGGAGCTGGCTCCGAGGACCTGGTACGGCATGCCCGCCTATGCCAAGGACGGCAAGGTGATCTGCTTCTTCAAGGCTGCCTCGAAGTTCGACGTGCGCTATGCCGAGCTGGGCTTCAACGAGCCCGCCAACCTCGACGACGGCAACATGTGGCCGACGGCGTATGCCATCACGAAGGTGACGGCCGCCGAGGAGAAGAAGATCCGCGACCTCGTCAAGACAGCCGCGAGCTGAGATCGAGGCGGTCGTTTGGCGCCCGAGACGTTAACCTGGGAGCCCAACACTTCCCCTGCAACATCATCAAGAGGTGCACAGTGCCCACGGGCAAGGTCAGGTTTTATGACGAGGAGAAGGGCTTCGGCTTCCTCTCCAGCGACGAGGGTGAGGACGTCTATGTCCACTCCAGCGTCCTCCCCGCCGGGGTCACCACCCTCGCGCGCGGTGCCCGGGTCGAGTTCGACATCGCCCAGGGCCGTCGCGGCGACCAGGCGCTCGGTGTCCGCCTCCTCGAACCCGCGCCGTCGGTCAGCAAGTCGATGGCGATCCGCGACCGCAAGCCGGCCGAGGAGATGGCCGTGCTGATCGAGGACCTCATCAAGTTGCTCGATGACTCGTCCAACAGCCTGCGTCGTGGCCACTACCCCGACAAGCGCCTCTCCGGTGCGCTCGCCAAGAGCCTGCGTGCGGTGGCGGACCAGTTCGAGGCGGGAGCCTGAGCATGGCCAAGCCCAAGCGGGACGCCGTCCTGGCGGCTGCCGAGGAGCTCGCGCGCGAGGCTGCCGTCGCGATCGCCGAGGCGGGCACGGTGGGAGAGCACGTCGCCTTCCTGATGGACGAGGACCGCGTGGGCACGCACTACTTCGACTGCACAGCCGCGGCCTATCCGGGGTGGCGCTGGGCCATCACGGTGACCCGTCCGCCTCGCGGCCGGGCGGCCCTGGTCAGCGAGACGCACCTGATCGCCGGGGAGGACGCCCTCCTGTCCCCGGTCTGGGTGCCGTATGCCGATCGGCTCGCGCCGGGCGATGTCGGCCCGGGCGACGTCACGCCCATGGTCGACGACGACCCCTTGCTCGAGGCAGGCTTCGAGGCGACCGGGGAGGAGGACGTCGACCAGGTCGGCTTCTTCGAGCTCGGCCTGGGCCGCCCCCGCGTCCTGTCCGCCGAGGGGCGAGACGTCGCAGCCAGCCGTTGGTATGACGGCGAGCACGGTCCGTCCTCAGAGACCGCCAAGAAGGCCCCGGCGCACTGTTCGACCTGCGGCTTCTTCGTGCCGATGGCCGGGGCGCTGCGCACCGTCTTCGGGGTGTGCGCCAACGAGTGGTCGCCCAGTGACGGCAAGGTCGTCAGCCTGGACCACGGCTGCGGCGCCCACAGCGAGGTCGACATCGACCGGCCGGCCCCCGAGGTCATCGAGCCGCCGGTGCTGGACGACAACGTGCTGGAGATCGTCGAGCGCTGACGCGCCCCGAGCTCCCGCTCGTCAGGCGTCGGCGGCGTTGCCGCGGCCGCGCGCCAGATAGACGTGTCCGACCACGCCCAGACCGATGCCGGCGACCGGGACCCAGACCCACCACGAGCGGTCCCCCTCCCGCAGCGACGGCAGCACCAGGACGAGGACCAGGGCCACCGCCCAGGCCAGGATGCCCCAGTGCACGACGCGCAGCGTGCGCAGGGTCGCCACCGGCGGCACGATCTCGGGCGGCGCGGACTCCGGCCGGTGGGGACCCTCGGTCCCGGGAGGCTGCGACATGCCTCTAATCTAGGCGCCATGTCGACCACCGCCGAACGGGCGTCCAGAGATTCCGCTGTCCACCGCTACTTCCGCATCGGCGAGCGCGGCTCGACGGTCGGCCGCGAGGTCCGGGGCGGGTTGGCCACGTTCTTCACGATGGCCTACATCGTGGTGCTCAACCCGCTGATCCTGACCAGCGTGCCCGACAGCACGGGGGAGTATCTCGCGGGCGGCGACGTCGCCATGATCGCGGCAGCCACGGCGCTGGTCGCGGGGTTGATGACCGTCCTGATGGGCGTGGTCGCCAACTATCCGCTCGGGCTGGCGGCGGGTCTCGGCCTCAACGCCATCGTCACCTTCAGCATCGCTGGTCTGCCAGGAATGACCTGGGCCGATGCCATGGGCCTGGTCGTGCTCGAGGGCCTGATCATCCTGGTCCTGGTCCTGACCGGCTTCCGCGAGGCGGTCTTCTATGCCGTGCCCGCCCAGCTCAAGATCGCGATCAGCGTCGGCATCGGTCTGTTCATCACGATCGTCGGTCTCTTCGACGCCGGCGTCGTGCGCAAGCCGGGCGGCCCCACCCCGGTCGAGCTCGGGGTGGGCGGCTTCCTGGCCGGCTGGCCGACCCTGGTCTTCGTGCTGGGGCTCGTCACGATCGTGGTGCTCTATGCCCGCCAGATCCAGGGCGCCATCCTCTATGGCATCGTCGGTGCGACGGCGCTGGCGGTCATCCTGGAGTCGGTCCTGGACCTGGGCGGCCAGACCAACGCGCAGGGTGAGGTCGTCAACCCGACCGGGTGGGGCCTAAACGTGCCGGAGCTGCCCAGCCAGCTGGCGACCACCCCGAACTTCGGGCTGCTGGGCGAGTTCAACCTGTTTGGCTCGATCGAGCGCATCGGCATCGTCACCGTGGTCCTGCTGGTCTTCAGCCTGATGCTGGCCGACTTCTTCGACACCATGGGCACGATGGTCGCGGTGGGCGCCGAGGGCGACCTGCTCGACGAGGACGGCAACCCGCCCAACACCCGCCGCATCCTGATCGTCGACTCGATCGCCGCCGCCGCCGGTGGGGCCGCGAGCGTCAGCAGCAACACGTCATACATCGAGTCGGCCGCCGGCGTGGGTGAGGGCGCTCGCACGGGGCTGGCCTCCGTCGTCACCGGAGTGCTCTTCCTGCTCGCGACGTTCCTGTCGCCGCTGGTCGCCATGGTGCCCTACGAGGCGGCCACCCCCGCGCTGGTCGTGGTGGGCTTCCTGATGATGCAGCAGGTCTCGGGCATCGACTGGAAGGACATGGAGATCGCCTTCCCGGCCTTCCTGACGATCGTGCTGATGCCGTTCACCTACTCCATCACCGCCGGGATCGGTGCCGGTTTCCTCGCCTACTGCCTGCTCAAGCTGGTCCGCGGCCGGGCCGGGGCGGTGCACCCGCTGATGTGGTTCATCGCCGGCATGTTCCTGATCTATTTCACGCTCGACCCGATCCGGGACCTGCTCGGGGTCTGATCCTTCGCGGGCCGCACCCGGGCGCTTGACGCGGCTGCGCCGGCCAGGAATACTTAGCAGACGTAATAAGTTTGGTTAAGTATTGCCCTAGCCCCTGCCTGACCTGCGACATCAAGGACCACCGTGCCCGACCCCACCCCCGTCACCCCGCCCAGCACCGACCTCCGGGGACCGGAGCCCGGCGGGGATCCCGGCCAGGGCGGCACCGGCACCGACAGTCCCCAGGAGATCGCCCGACTCGCCCACGACCTGCGCATCGCCTGCATGCGCGTGTCGCGACGCGTGCGGTTCGAGACCACAAGCACGATCGCACCGCACCAGCTGAGCGTCATCGTGCGGCTGGCCGAGTCGTCATACTCCTCCGGTGAGCTCGCCTCCATCGAGCGGGTGAGCGCTCCCAGCATGAGCCGCACCGTCACCGCGCTCGTCGAGCTCGGCATGGTGGAGCGCGCGACCGACAGCGACGACGCCCGGGTCGTGCGCCTGTCACTCACCCCCGCCGGTCGTCGTGAGCTGGACGTGCACAGGGCGCGCCGTGACGCCTGGATGACCGAGCGTCTCGACGGTCTGACGAGTGAGGAGCGTCAGCTGCTGGCCGGCGCCAGCCACCTGCTGAACAGGGTGTTTGATCAGTGAGCGCGATGTTCAGCTCACTCGCCATCCGGAACTATCGCATCTATGCCGCCGGTGGCGTCGTGTCCAACACCGGCACCTGGATGGGGCGCGTGGCCCAGGACTGGCTGGTGCTGGTCGAGCTGACCGACAACTCCGCCGAGGCACTCGGCATCGTCACCGGCCTGCAGTTCCTGCCGATGCTGCTGCTGGCCCCGATCGCGGGTGCTGTCAGCGACCGGTTCGCCAAGCGCCGCGTGATGGTGGTGACCCAGTCGCTGATGGGTCTGACGGCGCTGGCCATGGGCCTGCTCGTGGTCACCGGCGTGGTGCAGCTGTGGCATATCTTCCTGCTCGCCTTCCTGCAGGGCTGCGCCGCGGCGGTCGACGGCCCGGCCCGTCAGGCGTTCGTCTCCGAGATGGTGCCGCCCACCCAGATCACCAACGCAGTGGGTCTGAACAGTGCGTCGTTCCACAGCGGTCGGCTCATGGGGCCGGCGGTGGCCGGTCTGTTGATCGCGTGGTTCGGCACCGGCCCGACCCTGCTGATCAACGCGGCCTCGTTCGGCGCGGTCATCGTTGCCCTCATGATCATGAACGGTCGGGACCTCACGCCCGCGCCCCGCAGCCGGGGCAAGGGCAGGATCCGTGAGGGTCTGGCCTATGTGCGCCACCGCCCCGACATCATCCTGATCATGGCGCTGGTCTTCATCCACGGCACCTTCGGGATGAACTTCCAGCTGACCAACGCCCTGATGTCCACCGAGGCGTTCGGCAAGGGCGTCGAGGAGTTCGGCATCGTCGGCTCGGTCATGGCCGTCGGCTCCCTCGGGGGTGCGCTGCTGGCGGCCCGTCGCGAGAAACCGCGGCTGCGTTATCTGCTGGGTTCGATGGGCACCTTCTCGCTGTGCACGCTCTTCCTCGGGCTGGCGCCGAGCTTCACGTTCTACACCCTGATGCTGATCCCGACCGGCCTGAGCGCGCTGACCGTCATGGTGACCGCCAACTCGATGATCCAGCTCAGCGTCGCCCCCGAGGTCAGGGGCCGGGTGATGGCGCTCTATATGGCCGTGTTCATGGGCGGCACCCCGCTCGGCGCGCCGTTCATCGGCTGGATCGGCGAGACCTTCGGTCCCCGCTGGACGATCCTCATCGCGACCCTGATGTGCGGGATCGCCGTGGTTGTTGCGACGATCTATGTCATGCGCACCCACGACATCCGCATCCGCCTGCAGCGGCAGAGGGGCGACATGCTCCACGTGCAGTACGGCCCGACCGAGCCCCTGCCCGAGAAGGTCATCTGATGACGCCGCGCTCGCGCCGGGTGATCGTCCTGGTGACCTTGGCACTGTTCTTCGTGGCCGCCGTCCTGGCCAGTGTGGTGGGCTGAGCGACATGGACTTCACCACCCGTCCCACCCTCACGGGCACGTTCGGCATGGTCTCCGGCACCCACTGGATCGCCGCGCAGACCTCCATGGCGATGCTCGAGCAGGGCGGCAACGCCTTCGACGCGGCCGTGGCCGGAGGTTTCGTGCTCCACCTCGTGGAGCCGCACCTCAACGGCCCCGGCGGGGACCTGACCGCCATCGTCGCGACGGCGTCCGACCCCTCGCCCACCGTCCTGTGCGGCCAGGGTCCGGCGCCCGCCGGAGCGACACCCGAGCACTTCCGGTCGCGTGGCATGGACCGCGTGCCCGGAGCCGGGCCGTTGGCCACGGCGGTGCCGGGAGCGGTGGACGCCTGGCTGTTGATGCTGCGGGACCACGGGAGCATGACGCCCGCCCAGGTTCTCGCACCGGCGCAGCACTATGCCCGGCACGGTCACCCCCTGGTCGCCCGGGTGGGCCAGACCGTGGCCCTCGTGCAGGACCTCTTTGAGTCCGACTGGACCACGTCGGCCGACCTCTGGCTCAGGGGTGGCCGTCCGCCCGCTCCGGGCGAGCTGTTCCGCAACCTCCCGTGGGCCGACACGTTGGACCGCCTGGTGGCCTCCGCCGAGGGGGCGGGCAGCCGCGAGGCCCAGGTCGACGCGGTCCGGTCGGCCTGGTCGCACGGCTTCGTCGCCGACGCCGTCGACCGGTTCGCCCGGCGCCCGTTCCGCCACTCGGACGGCTCCGTGGCCCCGGGGGTGATCACCGGCCAGGACCTCGCCGACCTCAGCGCCACCTGGGAGCCCGCGGTGGTCCGGGAGTGGCAGGGACACACGATCGCCAAGACCGGGACCTGGGGTCAGGGCCCCGCCCTGCTGCAGATGCTGGGCATGCTCGACGCGCTGGGTGACGCACCCGACCCCGACACCGCTGAGGGCGTGCACGCCATCGTCGAGGCGTGGAAGCTGGCGATGGCCGACCGGGAGGCCTGGTTGGGGGACTCCGGTGACGAGCCGCCGCCGCTGGACGACCTGCTGGACCCGGCCTACCTGAGCCAGCGAGCCGCGCTGATCGGCGACCGGGCGAGCCTGACGGTGCGTCCGGGTGAGCCGGGCGGACGCACCCCACGGATGGCTGCGCTGGCCGGGCAGACTGAGGCGCCGGAGGGGACCGACCCGGCTCTCGGGGAGCCGACCGTCACCCGCGAGGCGCCGGTGTCGACACGCCCGATGTCGACACGCCCGGCGTCGTCCGCCCCGATGCGCGAGGTCGATCCCACGGGGGAGGCCACGGTCACTCCGGACGGCGAGACCCGCGGCGACACGTGCCACCTGGACGTCGTCGACCGCTGGGGCAACATGGTCTCGGCCACGCCCAGCGGTGGGTGGCTGCAGTCCTCGCCGGTGATCCCCGAGCTCGGCTTCCCGCTCGGCAGCCGCCTGCAGATGATGTGGCTGGAGCAGGGGCTGCCCTCGTCGCTGCGACCGGGCCGGCGTCCGCGCACGACGCTGACCCCGACCCTGGTGCTGCGCGACGGCATCCCGGTGCTGGCCTGCGGCTCACCCGGCGGGGACCAGCAGGACCAGTGGCAGTCGCTCTTCCTGATCCGGCACCTGGCGCACGGCGCCACGCTGCAGGAGGCGATCGACGCCCCCGCCTTCCACACCACGAGCTTCCCCGGGTCCTTCCACCCGCGCACGACCGAGCCCGGTGGGCTCGTCGCCGAGGACCGTCTCGACGCAGGAGTGCTGGCGCAGCTGCGCGATCGAGGACACGACGTGATCGAGCAGGGGCCATGGACGCTGGGGCGGATGTGCGCCGTCGGACGTGACCCCCAGGGCGGACTGCTGAGCGCCGCGGCCAACCCGCGCGGCATGCAGGGGTATGCCGTCGGTCGCTGAGTCGTGACAGGTCGGGTCGTCGTGGTGCCGGGCCGCCCGGCGCGTGATCCTGCCCGACGGATCAGTCGGCCGGCAGCTCAGCCAGGAAGCCCAGCAGCTCCCGGGCAAACACCGAGTTGTCGTCCCCGGCGATCATGTGGCCGGCCTTGGCCACCGCAGCCTGGCGGGAGCCGGGGATCAGGTCCAGCAACTCCGTCGCCCCCGCATCGCTGACGACGTCTGACTCCCCACCTCGCATCACGAGGGTCGGGACCCGCACGCGGCCCGCAGCCCGGGCCAGCCGCTCCTCGCCCTGGGCCCGGCTCGGCTCGTCCCCGAAGTTGAGGAACTCCGGGTCCCAGTGCCAGTGCCACCGGCCGTCCGCACGACGGCGCACGTTCTTCTTCAGTCCCTCGAGGTTGGCGGGCCTGGGGCGGTGCGGGTTGTAGGACGCCACCGCGTCGGCGACCTCCTCCAGCGAGGCGAACCCGTCCGGGTGCGACCGCATGAACGTCATGATCCGGTCGACACCCGCCTGCTCGAGGCGCGGCACCACGTCGACCAGCACCATGGCCCGTGCCTGCACGCGACCCTCACCCACCGCGATCATCGAGGCGAGACCGCCGAGCGATGCCCCGATCAGCACCGGCGTGACGCCCAGCGCGTCGACCAACGTGCTGACGTCACCCACGAACGCGTCCATCGAGTAGTCCCCGTCCGCGGCCCACGCCGAGTCCCCGTGCCCGCGTGCGTCCAGGGTGACCGACGTCCAGCCGTGGGTGCTCAGCACCCTGGCGGTGCTCCGCCAGGAGTGCCGGGTCTGCCCGCCGCCGTGCAGCAGCAGCGCGACACCCACCTCATCCTCGGCCGCGAACCGGTCGCCGCGGATCCGCACCCCGGCGCTGATGAACTCCAACGGTTCGGCAGCTGCTGCAGGCACGTGGTCCTCCTCGACGCTCGACAAAGAGAACCTGATCGGTCTCCGAGCGACAGGCTAATGAGCGCAGCGCGGGCGTGGGCCGTCGGGGCGTCATGGCAGGCTGAGCCCGTGACCGACGCCGCCCGCCGGGCAACCCACCCGGCCCGCTATGCCGTCGGCATGTTCGGCACCTCGATCCCGATCAACCTGATCAAGGGATCGATGATCCTGTTCTATGTCGACCTGCTCGGCCTGGACGTGCGGATCTACGGCATCGTGATGGTCGCCTACGCGATCATCGACGCGATCGACAACCCGCTGCTCGGCTTCCTGTCCGACCGCACCCGCACCCGCTGGGGCCGGCGCCGTCCGTGGCTGCTCGTCGGCGCCCCCGTGCTGGCCGTCGGCACGATCGCCCTGTTCGCGGTGCCGGACTCGCTCGACGGGGCCGGACTGGTGATCTGGTTCGCCACCTTCGTGATCATCTGCGAGGCCAGCGACTCGATGCTCAACGCCAACTACGGCGCGCTGTTGCCCGAGCTCTTCCCACGGGAGAAAGAGAGGTCGGTGGCCAACTCGTTGCGGCAGGGCTTCCAGCTGCTGGCCCTGGTCGTCTCGCTGGCCCTGACCCCGTGGCTGACGACATCGGTGTTTGGCACGGAGCAGACTACCGGCGGTTTCACCATCACAGCCGTCCTCTACAGCGTGCTCGCCCTGGCGGTGATCCTCTATATGACCCTCGGGATCCGCGAGGACCCGCAGGTCGAGGACGAGGCGCGGCCACCGCTCCTGGGCACCATCAAGGTCATCCTGACCAACCCGAGGTTCTGGCAGATCGGGGCGGCCAGCGCCTGCTATCTCAGCGCCATGGGCCTGGTGCTCACCGGGGTCCAGCTCTATGTCCGCTACTCCCTGGGTCTGCAGGTGGCCTATGCGATGTATCTGCAGGGCGTGGTCATCCTCGCCACGGTCGGGTTCCTCGCACTGTGGACCAGGGTGGTCCGCACCAGGGGAGCACCGTTCACCTGGCGGCTGGCCTTCGTGCTTCTGGCGCTGGGCTTCATCCCGCTCTATCTGGCTCACGACCTGCTGACCGCGATCCTCGCCGGGCTCTTCCTCGGGGTCGGCTACTCCGGGATGCTCGCCAGCAACGACCTGGTCATCGCCCGGGTGCTCGACGAGGACGCTGCCGTCAACGGCGTTCGTCGGGAGGGGATCTTCCTGGCCGCCTTCGGCTTCTTCGGACGGCTCGGCGGTGCGGTCGTGGGTGGTGCGCTGGCCTCGCTCGGTCTCTTCTTCGGCTACTACAGCGGAGACGATCCCGGCACGCAGGCAGACGCAGCCTGGCGGGTCTATGTCTGCGTCTATCCGATGGGACTGGCTGCGCTCGGGGCCGTCATCGCCTTCCTCACCCCGGTGCCGGACAATGTCCGCGAGCGGGTCAGCTCGAGTGCCCCTCGGGTGTCTCCGGCTCCTGGGCGCGACTGACCTCGCCGCGCACGACCTGGCCCTTCCCGGGGGCCACGGGCGAGCTCCCGGTGTGGGTGCCCGGGCCCGGCTCCTCGCGCGGGGACCAAGCGGTCGCCCCGCCGCTGGCCGACTGCCGGCGGCGTGGCTTCGGCACGCGGATCGTGACGGCGTGCTCGCGCGGCCGCACCCGGTTGGCCAGGTCGGCGCGGTCCAGGAGCTCGTCAAAAGACGCGGTGGTCGGTGGGTGCACAGCGATCGGGTCGTCACCGGAGAAGACCACCCAGTGCGCGGTGTTGGCATGGAAGACCTGCAGCACCGAGCCGTCGATCACCGTGGAGGCGTGGGCCAGCGCCTTCTTGCGCTGGTTGCCCCTGGCGACCTTGGACTGCACGAACTTCTCGGCCGGCTCGCGCTGGTTCTTCACCTGCTCCCAGACGACCGGGCCGAACTTCTGCGCTGCCGCAGCCGCGATCGGTCCGTACTTGATGAGCTTGCCGGCTGCGCTGCCCTTGCCTGCCATCGTGCACCTCCTGAAGGTCAGTTGCCTCTCCAGCCTAAGCGCGCGGCATACTCATGGCGTGACCAAAGGCGACCACCACGAGACCGGACGGCTCGAGTATGTCGGGGAGGGACTGAGCGAGGGTGAGCTCGCCCCCACCCCGTTCCAGCAGGTCAGCCGGTGGGTCGAGGAGGCGCGCGCCCGCCAGCGGGAGGTGGGGGACGTCCCCGAGCCGGACGCGTTGTCGGTCGCCACGGTCGACGATGACGGGCCGGACGTGCGGACCGTGCTGATGCGCTTCCTGGACCCGCGCGGTCCAGGCTTCGTGACCAACCTGACCTCGACGAAGGGGCGGCAGATCACGGCGCGCCCGCAACTCGCGGCGAGCCTGACCTGGCCCACGATGTTCCGTGCCATTAGGTTCCGCGGCACCGCCGAGCTGCTGGGCCGCGCGGAGGTGGAGGACTACTTCAGCGCCCGGCCGTGGGGGGCGCGGATCAGCGCGTGGGCCTCGCACCAGTCACAGCCGGTGGCCGGCCGGGCCCAGCTCGAGGCGGCCTACCGGGAGTATGCCGTCCGCTTCCCGGACCGAGGGCGCCCAGATGACGTCCCGGTGCCGGAGCAGTGGGGCGGGGTCCGGCTGCGCCCGCACCGGGTGGAGCTCTGGGGTGGGCGGATCAACCGGCTGCATGACCGGCTGGTCTTCACCCGCACGGGCGACGGCGACCTGGACGACGCCTCGTCGTGGTCACTCAGCCGACTGCAGCCGTGAGCTGAGCAGCCCCCGGGCCCCACGGCATACGCGTCAGTGGTCGGCGTCCTCGCCTGACTCCTCGAGGGTCTGTGCATCACGGGCGTGCAGCATGTCGGTCATCAGCGCGATCTCGGCCTCCTGGCCGTTGACCATGGCTGCGGACAGCCGTTGGACCTCATCCTCCACGCCGGCATCGAGCGCGGCCTGGGCCATGTCGATGCCAGCGATGTGGTGTGTGGTCATCAGCTGCAGATAGAGGATGTCTGCCGCCTCGCCCTCCAGCGAGCGCAGCTCCTCCATCTGGGCCGGGGTCGCCATGCCGGGCATCATGGCCCCCGTCGCGTGGTGCTCGGCCATGGAGTGGTCGTCATAGCCCTCGACGTCAGCCATCCAGGCCATGCGCTCGCCGCTCGCGGCCATCGGCAGGTCCCAGGTGCGGATCCAGCCCTCCATCTGGCCCATCTGGTTGCCCTGGGTGGACGCGATGTCCGTGGCCAGGGTGCGGATGTCCTGGTCGTCGGTGGTGTGGATCACCTGCAGCGACATCTCGACCGCCTGGGCGTGGTGCTCGGTCATGTCGCGGGCGAAGCCCGCCTCGACGCTGTCGTCCCCCGGGGTGGAGTCGGCAAAGACGAGCCACCCCAGGAGCGTGCCCACGAGCAGGGCCAGGATCGCGGTGCCCGCGATGAGCGTGACGCTGCGGGTGGCCTCACCGCTGGTGTCGCTGGGTGTGGTGTCGGTGGGGCGGCTTGTCACGTCAGCCCCCGACCAGGTCGACGCTGGTGCCGCCGGTGCAGACGGCACCCGGCTCCGGCGTCTGCGGGCCCTGCCGCCAGTCGCGGATGAACTGCACGAGCCGCGTGTCGTCACCGGACTCCACGCCCAGCTGACGGCCCCATGCCGTCGCCATGACGGGGTGCTCCTGACCTTCGTTCGGGGACAGGATCACGAAGGGCTGCGAAGCCAGGTCACGCAGCTCGGACAGGTCGCCCTCGGAGACGCCCGGCTGGTAGGTCAGCCAGATGGCACCGTGCTCCAACGAGTGGACGGCGTGGTGGTTGGGCACCGGCTCCTCATAGATGCCGCAGTTGAGCCAGGCCTTGTTGTGGTCGCCGCCGACGGGGGGATTCTGCTGGTACTCCACCCTGGTCTCGACGTGGTTGCGACCCAGGTCGTCGGATGGGTCGTCCAGCTCGTCATAGGTCACGACCGCGCCCATGCCCGGGCGGTTGTTGTTCTGGTCGATGACCGCCCAAGTGACCATGCCGACGATGAGCACGAGCACGAGGCCGAGCCCGATCCAGATCGCCGAGAGGCTGCGGCGTTCGCTCGACTTGGCCTGCTTCTGGATCTGGGCTACCCGGGCCTGCCGGTCGTTGGCGTTGCCCTTGTTGCCCTGGGCCTTCTTGCCGCGCTGGGACGTGTTCTTGGGTTTGGTCTGGTCAGGCCGGGCCATGGTTCTCCTGGGAAGTCGTCGAGTTCCCGACCCATGGTAGGTGCTGGACCCTGGGAAGACGCTGGGCGAGCCGGGATGAGGCGCCTCAGTAGGATCAGGTGAGACCTTGAGCCGCGACGGAGGCCCCCCATGAGCGATCTGATCGACACCACCGAGATGTATCTGAAGTCCATCCTCGAGCTGGAGGAGGACGGGGTGGTGGCCCTGCGGGCCCGCATCGCCGAGCGGCTGGACCACTCCGGCCCGACCGTCTCGCAGACGGTGGCCCGGATGGAGCGCGACGGGCTCGTAGTCCTGCACGACGACCGGACCCTGGAGTTCACCGCGCATGGTCGGCGCACGGCGGTGCGTGTCATGCGCAAGCACCGCCTGGCCGAGCGGCTCCTGGTGGACGTGATCGGCCTTGACCTGCCGCACGTCCATGAGGAGGCTTGCCGCTGGGAGCACGTCATGAGTGACCAGGTCGAGCAGCGCATCCTGGCGATCATCGACGACCCCCGCGTCTCGCCATACGGCAACCCGATCCCGGGCCTGGCCGAGCTGGACCCGTCGTTCGGCACCACCGGTCGAGCAGCCGGTGAGCACATGGTCGACGCCCTGGTGGGTGCCCAGGAGCTGGAGCTGGTGGTGGTCCGCATCGGGGAGCCGGCTCAGGTGGAGCCTGAGGTGCTCGCGCTGCTGGGTGAGGCGGGCGTGGCACCCGGACAGACCGTCTCGGCCCGGGTCGAGGGGGAGCGGGTCGTGGTCGTCGGGGCCGGGGAGGGTGACGCAGCGGTCTCCCTGCCTCGCGCGGTGGCCGCTCACATCTTCGTCGAGACGGTCTAGCAGCCGGGCTCGAATCCGGCCCTCCGAGTGCCTGTTGATAGACGTGCCGGGACCCGCCGAGGTTGCACAGCGACGCTTGTGAAGTCCCTCACAAGAACCCTGGGAGTCTGGCAAAGCCCGCTGGCGTTGCCGCAGGTCATCGGCGATTGGCCTCCGTCGGCCGACCGAGGTTGTCCACAGGCTCTTTACCAAATTGTGACAATTGCTAGATCCTGTGTGTACTGTTTACCTCGCTGCCTCTCCCCGGAGGCGCTCCTGCCGCAGAAGCTGAGTCCTGTCACTGCGGTTGGGATCTCAGAGAACTACCGCTGGCAGGAGCGGGGGACCCAACACTGGGGCTTCACCGCCCCTTGGGGCTAAGAGATGCTGGCTCGCCAGCGCCTCCGGGCAACTCCAGCCCGAGCCCGACAGCTCACCCCGTAGGCCATGGAGAGGTACACCGTGACCATTCGCCCCACCGGTCGCCACCGCGCGCCCAGCCGGCTCACCGCCGCCGGCACCACGATCACCCGCTCGGCCAAGACGACCGCTGTTGTTGCGACCTCTGGCGGCCTCCTGGCCGCCGCTGTGGCGCCCGCCAGCGCGGCCAGCCCGCAGGGCTTCGTCGAGGAGGTCGCTGCCGTCGTGACTGCCAAGGCTGCCAGCGAGGGACTCCTCAGCGCCGACCAGTCGCCGCTGAGCGCAGTTGACCTGCTCGCGACCGCCATGCCCGTCATGGCCGAGCCCACCGACCTTCCGGCCGTCGCGATCGCCGCACCCAAGGAGGTCGAGACCAGCTTCGGCGACCTCGGCTTCACCGGCGTGACCCCGGTCGTCGAAGAGCCCGAGCCCGTGGTTGAGGCCGCTCCGGCCGCCCCCGCTGAGGAGGCGACGCAGTCCACCTCCAGCACGACCTCGGAGCGGACCGAGTCCAGCGCCAGCCGCACCAACGAGCGCGCGGCCGCCCCGGCACCCGCTGCCGCTCCGGCGCCTGCTGCGGCTGCCGCTCCGGCGCCGGCGCCGGCCCCGGTGTCCAACAGCGGTGGCGTGCTGGGCGTCGCGGCGGCCTACACCGGCATCATGTACTCCTACGGCGGGACCAGCCCGAGCACCGGCTTCGACTGCTCTGGCTACACCTCCTTCGTCTTCGCGCAGGTCGGGATCAACCTCCCCCGCAGCGCGGCTGGCCAGCAGTCCTATGCCACCCCGGTGAGCAACCCGCAGCCCGGCGACCTGGTGTTCTGGGGCTACCCGGCCTACCACGTCGGCATCTACGCCGGCAACGGCATGGTCTATGACTCGGGCCGTCCGGGCATCCCGACCCAGCTGCGCGCCGTCTTCAGCGGTGTGAGCGGCTACGGTCGCGTCTGAGCCACACGTTCTAGCACGCATCACAAAGGCCCCCGCCTCGGCGGGGGCCTTTCGTGACCATCGGGTCCCCCCGCCACTACCGTAGGACCATGATTCGACGCCTTGCGGCTCGCGCCTTCTGGTCGCTCAGCCGCTGGAAACTGTCCACCGCGCCCGCACCGGACCGGCCCACGGTGCTCGTCGGTGCACCCCACACCTCCAACTGGGACTTCATCCTGATGCTGGGCATCACCTGGCGCCTGGACATGGACATCCGGTGGCTGGGCAAGCACACCCTCTTCACCGGCTGGCGTGGTCCGCTGATGCGAGCCCTCGGTGGCATTCCCGTCGACCGGTCGAACGCGGGGCGTGTCGTCGACGAGGTGGTCGAGCTAGTGGGCGCGGGCGAGGTCTTCGGACTCGTGGTCACTCCCGACGGAACCCGTGGGGGACACACGCGTTGGAAGTCCGGTTTCTACCGCATCGCCCGCGAGAGCGGGATGCCGGTGACGCTCGGCTATGTCGACCGCACCACGATGACGACAGGTCTGGGTCCGACCCTGGAGATGACTGGAGATGTCACGGCTGACATGGACCGCATCCGAGCGTTCTATGTCGACAAGGCAGGTTTCCGTCCGGACCTGCGCGTCGAGCCCCGGCTGCGAGAGGAGACTCGACGGGTCTGACGGACTCGCCCGGCCGGCGGGCCTGGGTCGTGCGGGCTGGCAGGCCTGCTGCCCATCTCGACGTCTGCCTCGCGTCAGCCGACAGCGGGCTGCGTGCGCTGCTCCCCGAGACGGTCCGGTTCTGCGTGCTGACCCGCGTCCGGCTCATCCGTCTCGTCATCGAACTCGCCCAGGATCTGTTCCAGCAGGTCCTCGAGCGAGATCAGCCCCACGACCTCACCATGCGAACCACTCACCAGGGCCAGCTGAGCGCGCTGCTCGCGCATCTGGTGGACCGCGTCGATGAGCGGCAGGGTGGATGGCAAAGTGGCGCAGTCCTGCAAGAGGTCCGTGACGGCATACTCCACCTCGCCCGAGGCGGTCGCGCGGACCGCATCGCGCACGTGGACCAGACCAGTGATCACCCCGGCTAAGTCGGTGACGAACAGCCGGGAACGTCCGGTCTCCCGGCAGGTTGACTCGACGTCAGCCGCCGTGCCTGTGTCGGGCACGGTGATCGCCAGCTCCAGCGGGAACATGACCTCAGCGATCGTCTCCGCCTCCAGCTTGAGGGCCCCGGTGAGCATCGCGTGCTCCTCGTCCGGCAGCACTCCGTGGTGGTGGGACTGGGCCAGGAGCAGCTGCAGCTCGCCAGGTCCGTGCTGGGCACTGACAGTGTCGACCGGCTGCACGTGGATGACGCGAAGGCCGAGGTTCGCCAGCTCGTTGAGGACCCAGAGGAGTGGTCGGCTGACCCAGGTGAAGGCACGGAAGGGGATCGCCAGCAGGACTGCCGACGTCTCCGGGTGGGAGATCGCCCAGGACTTCGGAGCCATCTCGCCGACGACCATGTGGAGGAAGACCACGAGTGAGACGGCGATGATCACGGCGACCAGGTGAGTGAACGCCTCTGGGATCCCGATCTGGTGGAACAAGGGCTCGAGCAAGCTCGCGACGGCGGGCTCGGCGAGCGCGCCCAGACCCAGGGTGCACAAGGTGATGCCGAGCTGAGCCCCTGCCAGCATCAGGGAGAGTTCCTTGGTCGCATTGACAGCGGACCGGGCAGCCTTGCTGCCGCCCTCGGCGCGCTCCTCCAGGCGATGACGCTTGGCGGCCACCACGGCGAACTCGGCGGCGACGAAGAAGGCGTTGAGCACCAGGAGGATGATGCTGATGAGCAGTGCGGTCCCGGTGCTCACGGCGCCACCTCGTCAACGGCGGCTGCCATCTCGTCGGCGAGCGACCCGGGCTGGATGGCTGGTGCATGGAGTCGGACGAGGTCGGGGACGAAGCGCTGCACCGTCACCACATCAAGCTGGATGCGGTGAACGGCCGGGTCACCCTCCTCGTCGCGGTCTTCCCAGACGACCTCGAGGCTCTCGCCGGCCTCGGCGGTGCGGCCGAGCCGATCCATGATCAGGCCGGAGACGGTGTCATAGTCCTCGTGCTCCGGCAGCCCCACGCCGGTCATCGCACGGACCTCGTCCAGGCGCAACCGTGCGGGGATCTCCCAGGTGCCGTCCGGGTGCTCCTCGATGAGCTCCTCCTCGACGTCACCCTCGTCCCAGATCTCACCGACGACCTCCTCGGCCACGTCCTCGAAGGTGATGACTCCGGCGAAGCCGCCGTATTCGTCGACCACGACGGCGATCTGGCGGTGTGACTGGCGCATCTGCTCCAGGACGCGAGGCAGGGGCAGACTCTCGGGGATGATCAGCGCCTCGCTGGCCCACTCGCGCACGCTGGCGCTAGCCCGCTCGTGGGCCGGGACCTCGAGCAGCTCGTGCAGACCGATGACGCCCACGATGTCGTCGATGTCGCGGCCGATGACCGGGAAGCGGGAGTGACCCGTCTCGAGCAGCTCCAACACCCGCCCGGTGGTCTCATCGGCCTGAACCGTCTCGACGTCGATCCGCGGCGTCATGACCTCCTCAGCCACGTGCTTGCGGAAAGCGAGACCGCGACCGAGCAGGCGGGACAGGTCCTCGTCCAGCAGACCGCCGGTGTGGGCCTCGCTGATGATGCGGTGCAGCTCCTCCGGGGTGGCTCCCTGCGGCAGCTCCTCCAGCGGTTCGATCCCGACAGCGCGAAGGAGGCGGTTGGAGGCCTTGTCGAACAGGTTGATGATGGGGCCGGCGATGGCCAGATAGATCAGGGTGGAGCGGGAGAGGCTCCGCGCCAGGCGGACCGGCTGGGCGATCGCCCAGTTCTTGGGACCGAGCTCGCCGAGCACCATCTGCACGCCCGTCGCGAAGATGAGGGTGATGGCGATCGACAGTGAGGTCGTCGCCGCGGGGGACAGGTTGGTGAATCCCATCCAGTTGGCGAGCCCCCGACCGAGCAACGGCTCGCCGGCGAAGCCGACCATGAGCGCAGTCAGCGTGATGCCGAACTGGGCGCCGGAGAGGGTGAAAGACAGTCGGGAGGTGACCTTGAGCGCGCGCTGGGCAGCGTGGTCGCCCTCGTCGGCGAGCTTCTGCAGCTGGCCACGGTCGACGGCGACGTAGGCGAACTCCTGCGCGACGAAATAGCCGGTCGCGACGGTCAGGACAAGGATGACGAGCAGGCCGCTGGCGATCAGCACGTAGCGGTCACCTGCTGGGCAGAGATGGCGGAGCGCCGGGCCTGGCCCGGCTGGGTACTACTGGGTTCCGCGGGTTCTTCGGTGGTGTCTGCCGTTTTGTGCATGCCTACCAGGATACAAGGAGTGACGCACTCAGCCCCATTTCTGTGCACAGGGCCGCGTGATCTGGCGGAGTGCGGTGGGGCAGTCAGGCATTGTCAGTGGTCTCTCATACGGTGAGGGCACCACATCGGGAGGAGGAGACATGACCCGGTTCTTGCACACCGCCGACTGGCAGATCGGCATGACCCGCCACTTCCTGCAGGGGGAGGCGCAGGCACGGTTCGCGGTCGCGCGCATCGACGCGATCATCCGCCTCGGCGCTGTGGCGCGCGAGCAGGGCTGCGAGTTCGTCGTGGTCTGTGGAGACGTCTTCGAGACAAACCAGCCGTCCCGGCAGACGGTCGGGCGCACGCTGGAGGCACTCGCCACGATCCCGGTGCCGGTCTACCTGCTGCCGGGCAACCATGACCCGCTCGGCCCCGTGACGGTCTATCGCAGCCCCCAGTTCCTTAAGGACTGCCCGGAGCACGTGCACGTCCTGTCCAGCTCGGACCCGGTGGCGGTGGCCGAGGGCGTCGAGCTGATCCCTGCCCCCTGGTCAGGCAAGCACCCGGATCATGACCTCGTGGGCGCGGCTGTCGCCGCCGCGCTCGACGGCCCTGATGCCCGTGACACCGTGCGGATTGTCGTGGGGCACGGTGCTGTCGACGCGTTGGATCCGGATCGGGCCAACCGCGCTGCCATCGCGCTCGCCCCGCTGGAGCGGGAGCTCGCAGCCGGTCGCATCCACTACGTCGCGCTGGGTGACCGGCACTCGCGCACGAGCGTCGGTGACAGCGGTGCGGTCTGGTTCAGCGGGGCCGTCGAGGTGACGGCTCACCGTGAGACGTCACCGGGTGACGTGCTCGTGGTGGACGTCGAGCAGGGGCAGGCACCGTTGGTCACGCCCCACCACGTGGGCACCTGGGCATTTCGGACCCTGCACCGCGAGCTGTCGACTGGCTCCGACGTGGCGTCCCTGGCCCGGGAGCTGGCTGCCCTTCCCGACAAGGACCGCACTGTGGTGCGGTTGGCGCTGCGTGGCCAGCTCGGGGTCGCTGACCACGCGGACCTGACCGACCTGTTTGCTGACCAGGGCGAGGTCTTCGCCAGCCTCTACCTCTGGGAGAGGCACACGACGCTGTCCTGCACCGCCGACGGGGCAGAGCTGGGAGCGCTCGGGCTCGGCGGCTTCCTCAGCGCGGCGGCGGAGGAGATGCGTTCCCTGGCCCTGGCTCCCGTCCCTGCTACCGCTCAGGCTGACTGCGGACAGGACGGCTCTGAGCAGCGAGCTGCTGAGGCCGTCGGTGGTCTTGTCAGTGCGGTTGACGCGGCGTTCGCGACCGACGATCACGCAGGCGGCGACTCAGGACTCGACGACGATGCCGAGGCAGCTGGTGACGCGACCGACCTGCTCACCTGGGAGTTCGTGCCCCAGGACCAACCAGACAGTCGCAGCGCGACCGAGGCCCTCGAGCTGCTCTACCGACTGTCTGGCGAGGTGACGCGGTGAGGCTGCACGAGCTCCGCCTGCGCGACGTCAAGGGTGTCGCCGACCGGACCGTCACGTTCCCCGACAGCGGCATCGTCGTGATCGAAGGACCCAACGAGGTCGGCAAGAGCACCCTGCTCGAGGCCTTCGACGTGCTTCTCGACCCGCGGGCCAAGGCGACGTCCCAGTCCAAGGCGGTCAAGGCACTGCAGCCCGTGGGTCGGGACGTCGGGCCACGGGTGGAGGCCGAGTTCACCCTCGGGCGCTACCGCGTGCGCTTCGCCAAGCAGTGGCTGCGCGGCGCGACGACGGAGTTGCAGATCCTTGCTCCCGTGCCCGAGCAGCTTAGTGGTGAGGCTGCCCAGCACCGGATCGACCAGCTGCTCAGCGAGGCCCTGGACCGTCCTTTGTGGGACGCTCTGCGGTTCACCCAGGCCGGGGAGCTGGGGCAGATGGCACTGACCGACAGCGCCGTGTTGACCAAGGCTCTGGACGGCGCGAGCGGAGCCGACCTGCACTCCGCCGACGGTGCGCCGCTGCTGGAGCGCGTCAGGGCTGAGTTCCTGCGCTACTACACGCCAACGGGCCGTGTTGGCGGAGAGCTCAAGAGTGCAGCCCTCGCCGCGTCCGCAGCGCGTGACGACGCGGCCCTGGCACACGGCGAGCTGCTCGAGACACAGACGCTGGTCGATGAGCACGACCGGCTGCGGAGTCAGGCTGCCGAGCTCGAGGCCGCGACCGACGGTCTCACCACGCGGCTCGAGCGGGCACTCGAGCTGGACGCGGACGTCACCGCGATCGCCGCGGCCCACGAGGAGTCCACAGCGGCGCTCGCCCGCGCCCGGGACGACTCGATGCGGGCCGGCGCGGACCTGAAGCGTCGCGAGCAGCAGCTCCAGGACCTGGTGGAGGCCCAGGAGGGGCTCAGCGCCGCAGAGCAGGCCGCGGAGGCTGACCGCGAAGCCCTGGCCGCAGCGCGGGAGGAACTCTTCGACTTGGCGCAGTCGCGTGACAGTGCCCGTGACGGCCGCGACCGCGCTCGTGAGGTGGCCGACGTGGCGACCGCAGATGCCGCACACCTAGAGTCGCTCGTGGGCGCCAGCCGGTTGACCGAGCGGCTGACTCGCCTTGCTGGTCTTCGGGTCGACGAGGCGTCGGCGGGCGAGGATTTGACGGCCGCGCCGGAGATCGGGACGCCCGCGCTCCGTGCCCTCGAAGAGGCGGAGCACACCGTGGTCCAGCTGCGCGCTCGTCAGGAGGCCCGCAGCGCGCGAGTCACCCTGGAGGCCGTCGCCGGAGCTCGTGCCGTGATCATCAACGGTGAGGCCGTGGAACTGTGCGAGGGCCAGGTTCGCGAGGTGCCGTTGCGAGGTGGGGCCGCCATCGAGCTGCCGGGCGAGCTCCGCCTGAGTGTGCTGCCCGAGGACGACGCGGCCGAGTTGGCCGCCGATCTCGCGCGGGCCGAGGAGAACCTGGCCGGGTTGCTCGAGAAGTCGGGGGTCTCAGACCTCGCCGGCGCACGAGCAGCCGCCTCGGTGCGTGCTGCGGCAGAGGCGGCGCTGCGCGCAGTCGGGGAGCGCATCCTCGACGTGCTCGCTGGGCAGACCGAGTCAGACCTTGCGGCCGAGCTGGAGTCTGTCGAGCGCCAGGCATCCGAGCACCTCGCTGCCCGCCCGGCGGACTACCCGCTGCCCGAGGACAACGGGGCCGCCCGGGCGGTGGCTCGTGCCGCTCTCGCGGCGCGCCGCGAGAGCGACCAGGATTTCGAGCAGGCCGAGCGGGCGCTGCGCGAACGTGAGCGTCGCGTCAACCAGTTGGAGGTCAGGGTCGGACAGGCTCAGGGCTCCCTGGAGACGAGGCGTCAGCAGCTTGACCAGGACGGTGCGCGTCTGCTGCAGGCGCAGGAGGCGCGATCCGACGAAACGCTGCGGCAGGCTGTGAGGGAGGCGGTTGCTGCCTATGCCAGGGTCGAGGCGCGTGCCGCAGTCACCGGGCGTGAACTGGAAGAAGCTGACGTCGACGGCGTGCGTGACCGCCTGGCCCAGGCGCAGCGAGCCAGCGTCGAGCAGGCGGCGAAGTTGCGGACGGTGCAGCAGGCTCAGGCTCAGTTGCAGGGCAAGGTGGAGCTGGTCAGCGGTGAGGGTCGTCAGGAGATGTATGACGTCGCGATGGCCAAGTTCCTCCAACTCCGGCAGGAGCTCGACACCGTGCATCGCCGGGCTCGCGCCGCGCGTCAGCTGTGGGAGACCCTCAGTCGGCACCGTGAGGCGGCCCACAGTGCTTATGTGCGCCCCTACGAGGAGGAGATCCGGCGGCTTGGTCAGGCCGTCTATGGCGCGAGCTTCGACGTCGAGGTCGACCAAGACCTCACGATCCGCAAGCGGACACTGGACGGCACCAGCGTCGCCTTCGATCAGCTGTCCGGCGGGGCGAAGGAGCAGTTGGGGATCCTCTCCCGTCTGGCCGTCGCCAGTCTGGTCTCGGCAGGTGACGGGGTGCCGGTGATCATCGATGACGCCCTCGGCTACACCGACCCGCAGCGGCTGCAGCGGATGAGCAGCATCTTTGACGCTCCGGGAGAGCGAACCCAGGTGGTCCTGCTCACGTGCACCCCGCAGCGTTACCAGCAGATCGAGGGAACCACGACGATCAGCCTGACCGCCTGACGGTTGCTCTGGGCGCTGGTTCTCACCTCACAGACGCATTCCCTGGCACACCTCGATCCGGAGACCCCGCCCTGCTGCCTGGTGCTGGACTGGCCTCGCGCCACCGCCGGCGGCGACGGTGTGGAATCAACTGATGGGTGAAGGTCCGCAGTGCAGACGGACGGGCCCTTCTTCCTACCGTCGAGGGCCTTACTCTTCAGCCGATCTCAGTGCAGAGGCCCACAACTGACTCACCACAAGACTGACCGCTTGGGGATGCGTGTGCATCACGGCGTGGGCCCCGCGGGGGATCTCGACGAGCTGAGCGACTGGGGCCGACTGGGCCAGTTGCTCGCACCAGCGGCGGCTGGCGATCGGGTCCCGGGCGCCGCGCACGATGAGAAGCGGCACCTGCAGGCGCCGGACGGACTCCTCTGTCCGGTAGGCGAGCATGAGCGGCATCGTCGCCAAGAACCACCGTGGGCCGGTGCGCACGTAATCCTGGAGCACTGCCCAGTTCGCCGAGGGCGTCTCACGCAGGAAGTCCAGTAGGAGTCGAAGTCCCTGCTGAACCGCAGTGGGTGCCCGAGGGTCGACGACGCAACCCACACCCACAACAGCGAGCACACGGTCCGGCTCCTGCAGCGCCGCCTCCACGACGACCTGCGATCCCATCGAGTGCCCGACCAGCACCGGCCGGTCCAGGCCGGCGGATCGGACATAGGCGTTCACCACGGCCGCGAGTTCCTCCACCGACAACGGGGCCGATGGCTTGGGCGCGCCCCCGAAGCCGGGGAGCTCGAGGACGTGCACACCTGCCGACTTAGCCAGGACGGTCGCCAGCCGGCGGAAGTACGTCGAGGCGACGCCGATACCGTGCACCAGGACGATCTGGGGACCGCTCGTCGTGCCCAGCCGCCGGGCCAGATAAGTCTGGCCTTCATGCTGGCCCCTCGACCACGGGTGAGGTCCTGGGATCTCTTGCTGTGGCACGCGAGCAGCGCGGCGGCGCCCGTCGGGCAAGCCGCCGGACGCATCCGCTCGTTTTGGGAGGATCAACTGGTTCCGGATCCCTGTCGCAGAGGGTCCTTGGCCTGCTGGCTCGACAACTGAACTTCGTCGTTGGCCTGCGGGCCAGAGGCCCGCTGGACTTCTTCCTTCGCCTGATCCATCAGCAACTTGACCTTCTTGTGGAGTGCCTGGGCAGCCTCACGCTCCTTGTCGGAGGCGGGAAGCAGCGACCCGACGCCGGTATCTTGCTTCCCGAGGGGGCCCCTGCGCTTGAGCGCGGGCGGCACCGACTTCGGTTCGTTCCCTGCGCGCTGGCTTGAGGCATTGCCAACTTTTGCATGGGGATCGTGCCGTGTCCTGCCAGACTGCATGGAGGCGCGCGACGCGCCCGGTCAGCGATCGCCGCGACGAGGCTGGCGGCAGCCATGCTTGTTAAGCGGGCCCTTGTTCTGGATCAGTTCCCTTGGTGTCTGAGCTGGAGGGGATCTTGCGGGTGGCGACCAGTTGGCTGGCGACGCGGTGCAGTTTGATGTTCTGGTGCGTGGAGAACCGGATGAGGACCTGGAACGCCTCGTCGGCGGACAGGTCGAAGCGCTCCATGAGGATGCCCTGCGCCTGCCCGATCACGGTCCGGCTCGCCAGCGCGACGTGGAGTCGCTGGTCGTTCTGCTCCTCGGCGACCGCGACGGCGACGTGTGCGGCGAGGGCGAGTCCGTTGTCGATGTCCTCTGTGGTGAAGGCGTGGGGGGTGCGTGAGAACAGGTTGAGTGCGCCCAACGTGTCGCTGGTGGTGAACAGTCGGTAGCTCACGACGCTGCGCACACCCAGTTCCTGGACCACCCGGGGTCCCCACCGGGGCCACCGCTGGTCGGTGCTCAGGTCGGGGCAGTAGACGGTCTCGTGATCGCGTAGCGTCTGGACGTCGGGGCCCTCTCCTAACTGGTACTGCAGTTCGTGCATCGCCAGCACGGCGTCGTCAGTGGCGGCGCGGGTGCGCACTTCGTCGCGGCGGGCGATGGAGACCCCGGCCAGGTCGCAGGCGTCGATGATGCGAGTGGCTGCCGAGACCACCAGTTCCAGCGTCCCCTGGGTGCCCTGCTCATGTTCCAAAGACCTGGCCATCTCGGCCAGCTGGTCTAAGAACCCTTGCGTTTCTGGCATGGCGAGATAATCACACGTGACGACCTCTTGGTACAACCTTTTGACCGATCCTGCCATCCGCACGACCGGTGCCCTCTGAGAGAGACCGCGCATCACCTAGGGCGTACCGTCAGTAAGAGGCCGACCTCCCGTGGGCCCAGGGCAGTCAGCTCAGGTCTGCTGAGTCCAGAACAGGGCTCAGCAGACCGCCCGCGTCCGCTCCGATCGTACGCAAAATGGGGACCTCCTTGACGTCGGACCCGTGCCTAGGCCGGCCGCAGTCAGGGTCGGCACTGGGCACGTTGGTCAAGGAAGCCCAAAGAGTGCGGTAACCTTGGTATGTGAACCGAACGTGGTTGACGTTCTAGTCCCACGAGTTCTCGAACTCCTCGGTTTTACATCTCGTCCGTCAAACAAGTGCGGGCATCTCTTTCTTTACACTTTCAGAAGGACCTCTCATGTCCAACAACACTGTCCGCAGCACTTCGACCCACGAGGGCCGTCGCATCGCTACCGAGACCAAGGCGTCCACCAAGACGACCGAGTTCTTCGTCTACATCGCCGTCGTCCTGGCCATCATCGTGACGGCTTTCGTCGTCGGTGACGGCACCGAGGGTGGCGAGGGTGACCCCTTCGGCGCCGAGCACGCGATGCGCTACATCACCTTCGTCACCATCGGCTACATGATCGCCCGCGGTCTGGCCAAGTCCGGCAGCCGCGCGCACGACGACGCTCACGAGAGCAACTGAGCTAAGTCAGCCACCGTCCCCCCCAGGACGGCCGGCACAACATGAGGGGCCGGCAGCGCACTAGCGCTGCTGGCCCCTCGTGATGTGGCGCGTTGGCAGGGAAGCCGCGTACGAAGGCTGTGACGGCCTACTGACGGCCTACGGCCCAAGGCCCACACCGGCCACAAACCTTGGGTGCCGTCGACGGCAGGGCGATGTCGATCAAGCAGCGCGCACCTTCCGTTGTACGCCGTTGCTCACCCAATGGCTACATTGGCATGGGAAGCGTTCGTCGGTTGTCCCCGCAGCGACATTGGTCGGGACGGACGCTGGAGCGGACGCTGAGGTGGGCCACATCATGCGCGGCTGTTCATCACCTAGCACTGCGCTGATGAGTAGTTGGGCACGCAGGGACGGTCCCCGTACTCTTCGGGCATGCCGGATTCTGCTCGAGTTCTTCGGTCAACTGATCCTGCGCGTGAGGAGTTGCTCGCGAAAGGCTGGTCGGTCGACTCCATCTCGTGGGGAGCCCGCTTACGACTGGATAGTGGCGCGATCGAGAAGCTGAGGAAACTCGTGGGTGCACACCGCGAGCACGGGGTGGACGTCGAGGAGCTAACCGTCGCAGACGCTCCCCAGGTGGCTGCCCTGGAGAGCGTGACCTTCAGTGACTATCCCCAGACTCAGGCCACCTACCGTGAGCCGCTCACCGAGGCTGGCGCAGCGGGGCTCTTCGCCGACGGTCGCGTCTTCGGCATACGGCGCAACGGGCAACTCATCGCCGTGACCGCGACCAGCGCACAGGGCGATCTGACCGAGACCCACTTCACCTCGGTCCACCCTGACCATCGCCGGCAGGGCTTGGCCACGGTGGTCAAGGCGGCGTCGATCCTGGCCAACGCGGATGCGGGGCATACCTGGTTCGGGACCGGCGGGGCAGGGACCAATGCGGGGAGCATTGGCATGAACGAGGCAGTCGGCTACGAGATCACGGAGACTTGGCACACCCTCGTGCCGCCGCGGAGCGACGACCGACTGCCTTCATGACGCCAGCGCCCCTCGCGGCAAAGTAGTGCGTCTCAGGTGCTCTCCTGGTCAAGTCTGTCGAGAATCCAGGTGCGTATCAGGGTGGGGACGGGGATGTGGTTGGCGTGGGCCACGCTCTGGATCTTGTCTTGCTCTGCGGCACTCAACCGCACCGGGAGCACCGTCGGGGGGTCGAGTGGGTCGGTCCGGACTTGATCGGGGGCGGCGTCATTCGTGTTCAGTTTGGTCTCAACGCGCGGCCCAGTGCGCAGCTGGGGGTCAGCCGCCTTCGTCATGGTCAAGTCCTTCTGGGGAAGCGGTTGGCTACCCAGGAGCAATCCGGTCCAGTGATCCTGGCCCAGGTCCTCCCTAGAGGTGATTCCCAGCAAGTTCTCCATCGCTGCGGCGAACAGTCCCTCGACGTCGGGCCAGTCGTCCTCCTCGGTCGCCAACGAGGGGTCGGGTGTGAGGTTGGCGTTCTCTAGGTCGATGTGGGCCAGACCTTCCTTATCTACGAAGGATCCTGGTAGGTGATGGGCCTGTTCGCTGGCTCGTTGGGTCGGCTTCAACCCCCTCCAGAAGACACGTCCGTCCCGTACCTCGCACGTGCCCAGGTCGGCGTCGTACTCCCGTGGAAGTCCGCCACCGGCGACTCCGCGCGCGCCTCCTTTGAGTACGAAGAGCTTGGTCAGGTCAACCTGTTCCGCTTCGGTGGCCAGCGTGAGCGGGGCAGGCGAGCCTTCGAACTCTCCCCCTTGGGGTTGTCGTCCATCCCAGAACGGTGCTTCCCACGCGAACGGGTCTCCGTAAATCACCCACGGCGTCTCAGCGTTGATCCGGATGATCCGTCGGGGACGTCCCCCTTCCCAGGACTCGATCCGCAGCTGGTCGATCACCTCTGCGTATTGGATGCGCACCCACCACCTCGGATGCTGTCGCGACCAGATCCACGGGATCAGGTCGAACGCGAACGGCAACGTAAGGGTGTGCGCGACCCACGAACGCCGGAACCGCTCGGTATCCCCGGACAGCACCTGATCCTCGGAATGGTCCTCATCGTCTAGGTAGTCAGCGAGGGTGATGTCGTCCTCGGACCGCAGTCGAAAGTTCGGCCAAGAGTCGCTGACGTGGTCGAGCCCCCGAGAGAAGGCGTACCCGGGCTCCTCGTAGTTCGACCAGGCCACCACATCGATCGACCGCACCGGGTTCATGACCGCACTCCTCGCTGGTCTGCGCCGCGCCGTGGGGTACCCGCTGACCTGGGCCGAATGATCATTCTCTTGACCTTCCTCACTGCGGTCGCCACATCGGTTCACACGGCCTCATCACGAGGTCTTCCCTGGAATCAGCCCTCGAAATCGTGCAGGCTGACGATGTACGTTACAGAAGCCATGCCTCAGCGCGTCACCCGTTCCACCGGCACCCGAGCGAGGCGCACCGGCCAACTCGGGCGGAGACAGCTTCCGACCCCGGGGGCTGCGTCCTTCGGACAGGCCACGCCCCGCAGCACACCCCGGCCATTGCGACAGCACAACAGCCGGTCGGCGGCAGAAGCGAGCACAGTCCGCCCCCACCCGGGATACAGTCCAGCCGTGCGCCACTCCGCCCCAAGCCGTTACGCGGCCATGACACTTCTCGCAGCCGCTGTTCTGCTTGCTGGCTGCTCGAGTGACCGGGAGGACGGTTCCACTCTCAAGGCAGATCCGGATCTTCCGTTCGCGTCATTCGAGCGGCCCGCGGATGGCAGCACCCTGAAGTATCGCGGCGAGGCGATGGCGCCGGATTGGTCTTTCCAGGGGACGGTCGCTTTTCGAGGCGGGTGCTTAGGGGTTGTTTCCACCGATGACTCGGGGGACCCCGCGTTCGTGACGCTAGGGCTACCCATGCCTGTCTCTTGGGATGCAGGATCTCAGACCGTGAGTGGGACTGGTTACGAGTTCGCTGTGGGGGATGTGCTCGATCTGTCCGGAATGCTCATTGAGGATGACACCGCGCTACCCGCGGCCTGCCAGGAGGAGACTCGCAGGATCCTTGTCAGCAATGACGCCTGGATCAGCTCGGCCAGATGAATCGAAGGCCGGCAAGCTCCTAGTCTCCGGGGCCAGCCTGGCAAGTTGTTTCAGACCCGCGACGTCATGTCCGCACATCGGCGTCTGAGTGAGCTCCCAAGTACGGCGAGTCCAAGTTCCGGTAGCAATTCCCCTGCGGATCGCGGCGCAATGACGTGCCAACGACCCGTCGCTGATCGCGCCCTCGTGGCCGATGCGGGCGTTCTGGCAGTCACCCGCCGTGGCCCCTTTGCCTGCTACGGCGCCGGGGACACGGGCGGTGACTCGGCTCGAGCCCTGGACACGATCTCCTCGACGATGGCGCTCTTGGCGTCCGCGTAATCCTGGAGGTGGTCCCACCGCTGCGCGGCCAGCTCAGCCTTTGCGGTTGCGTACAGGCCGCGATCGGCAGAGTCTGACCGCAGTCGGTCGCGGAACGCGAGCATGCGCTCGATCTCCGGGCACCTCGCGCTGAACACGTGCAGGTTGACGTCGTCCACGCCGCCCTTGAGCATGCGGTGCTCGTGCCAGTTGGGCTCGCGGACACGGAGGGCGAAACCCTGTGACTCCAGCGGCGGCACGTACCCGGGCTCGGCGGCAGAGTCGTCCACGGCCAGCACAATGTCGACGACCGGCTTGGCCACGAGGCCCGGAACCGAGGTGGAGCCGACGTGCTCGAGCAGCATGATCGCATCGCCGAGCGCCTCACGGACCAGCCACGCCTGCGCGCGGTACCGCTTGGGCCAGGCCGCGTCGTACTCGACCAGCGTCACCTGCCCGTGCTTCGAATCACGCTGATCGCCCGCCAAGCCAGTCTGGCACGACGCTACGTGGAGGCTCTCCCGCTACCGGATACTTGACCTCAAGCGCGAAATGGCGCGCGTTGGAATGTTCGCCCGGTCGACGGGAGCGCGGATGACTCAGGGCAGCAGTTCCCAGAACTGCTTTCGGGCGGGCATCGCGTGGATCACTATCTCCTCGCCGCTCTTGAACACCAGGACGACGGTCTCGAGCAGGCGCCTGAGTATCGAAGCCGAGCCGCAGCTCTCGGTGTGGCCACTCACCATCCTTGAGCGCGCTGCGGTGTACTTTCACGCGGCGTGGTCGGCCAGCGCCCGCCGGATAGCTTCGGAGCGGCTCACGTGTTCCCGCTGGGCGTAGGCATCCAGCGCGGCGATCTCCTCGGTCGTGAGTCGCACGGCGATGACCTGCATGGGCTCGGCCCCGCGCCCCGGACGGCCTCGCCCGCGACGCTTCAACTTCTCGACGTCGTAGCCAGCCTCGGCTTCGTCCGCCCACTTCTGGATCTGCTCGTCACTCACCTGCTCGTCAGTCGCCATGAACAAATCGTATAACGAAAACCTGATGGAGGGTAGGGGGACGTCGGCACGTGGACCCGCCAGCTACCCCATCTCGCCAATCGCCGCCCCCTCGCGACGCTGGGGGTGCGTCGCCCTGGTCGCGGCTATGACGCGCCTTCGGAGCTCCCTGCGCGGCGTGTGAGGGGGCTGGACTGCTGGCCTCTAGGTCGCTCACTCCCGACGGTGGAGGGAGGTGAGCCAGCGGTGAGCTGACGACGCGGCTCTTGCGTGGTCCGGGTCTAGGGTGGCGAGCCGGCCCAGGATGACATGGGTGTCGACGAGGTCGGCACGGACAAGAGCGGCAACGAAGTTGCGGTCCTTCTCGCGCAGGGCGCAGAGCTTGGCCACACACAGATCTTCCTTGTCCAGGCACCATCCCGTGAACTGCGGATCGCCCCCTGGGGCCGCGGTGTTCGCATTGGTGACGGGCACCAGGCGGTCACGCCATCCGGACGGGAGAACCGATGTCTGCAGGTAGACTCCGTCGATGCTGAATCCGTGCAGATCCTCGAAGGGTGAGAACTCTCCTGCTACGCCCTCGATGAGATCGGCCAGGCGAGCGGTCTCGTCGTTGTCTGCGGCGATGGGCAATATGTCGACCTCCATTGACATGGTCGCTGCCGCTGGGAGTTCCTCCTCCACGATTGAACCCAGGATCGCCTGCGAGCCGACGACGATGATGTCCGGGTGACCGATGATCTGACATGCGTCCGGATGGCGTGTTCGAGTTGATCCCGGCGCATCAACCCACCTGTGCTAGCACCTCGGAGCGCTCTTGCTCTGAGAGCAGTCCACGCATGGGAGAGACCTCACGCATCTCAATGGAGTCCCGATCGAGACCCGTCGACACGCGCTTGAGGCCGGGGAGGTCCCTAGTGTCGACCAGGACCTGCCAGCGATGCAGGTTCCGCTCATGCGGCTCCCCGGTTACTCCCCTGTGCAAGCGCGACAGATTGCCCTGGATAACCGGCTCCAACACCTCCAGGGTCTCGCGCGTCAGACGCGAGGAGATCCTCCGGTGCAGCAGCCACGACCGGCGCTCCGAGCGAGTTAGCTCAGGCCGGACAACGCTGCGGACAACCTCCAACCGTCGCCCCATGCAGGACAGCAGCCGATCAAGCTGCTCGTCGCTCAGATCGACACGTCCGGACAGGAACTGACTGATGCTCGGCTGATGAACCCCACTCAACCTGGACAACTCGCTCTGGCTGGTGCCCGTCTCACGCATCACCAGCTCCAACACGTTCCCGCGGTCACCCATGTCACTACTATAGCACTAGCTGCTATGGAGCAGAGTGCAACGAATGGTCAAGCGGTTCAGGACTTACGCCGTGGGTCCAGAAACGCCCGACTCCGGCAGCCCGAACTGGATGGAACTGACGTCATGGAAGGGGTTCCTAAACGCCGGCGACGTAGGCGGTGAGGAAGTGGACGCCGTGGCGGTCGAGGTTGCCCCGGGCTCGGTCGTAGTGCTCGGTGGTTCTGGGGTCGGCGTGCCGAGCGAGGATCTGCGCATCCCGCAGGGGGACGCCTGCGTCCAGGGCGTTGGTGATGGCGGCGTGCCGCAACGAGTGCGGGCTGATATGCCTGGGGATCTGGGCTGTCCGCGCGATGCGCTGTACCATCCGGTACACGTCGCGCCGGTCGATCGGCCTGCCCGAGAGCGGGCGCAGCACCAAGGGGCCGGTGGTGCGCTCACCTCGGCAGGCCTCCAGGACCCGAAGAACGGGCACCGTCAGCGGCATCGTGGCGGGCTTGTTGCCCTTGCCGACCAGGTGCAGAACCCGGTGTCCACGCAGGACGTCCGCGTAGTCTTCTATCCGCACCGCCGCGGCCTCCGAGGCCCGCAGTGCGTTGATCCCCAGTAGGAAGGCTAACGCGCCGTGGTGGACGGTGATGGTCTGAGCGACCTGGAGAAAGCGGATCAACTCCAGCCGGTCCAGGCCCTGGGTACGGGACTCGTCCCGGTGGACTTTCGGGAGCCGCGCGTACACGGCCGGATCAGCCGGGATGGTGCCGTCGATGTGCGCGAAGCGGAAGTAGCCCCGGACGGCGTGCATCGTCGTGTTGACTGAGGAGTCCATGAGGCCGGCTTCTCCGAGATCGCGGATGTAGAGCTCGACGTGTGCTCGTTGGATCCCGACCAGTGGGTCCAGGCCGTTGGTCTCGCACCACGCGAACCAGCGCCCCAGTTGTGCCCGATACAGAGCGTGGGTCGCTCCGGAGTAGCGAGCCAAGAACGAGACCGCCGCGAGCTGCGCGGTGCTCATCGAGGACGGCTGGAATGGCAGCACCTTCGTCGAACTGTTTGTCGTGGACATGATCGCCTCCTGCGGCGACCTTGGTTACCAGCCCCGGTCGATGCCCGCCGCAAGCGCGACGGGGCTCTGAAACCTACGACGCTACGCCGACTCAACACCGCGTTCGGTCGCGGCGGAAGGACGTACTCTTCGCGGCCTCAGGCGTGGAGTTGAGCCGGCGTGGAGTCGTCACCCAATTGCGAGGCTTCGGACTACGTTGCGTGCAAGGGGTTGTCGGCTCGGGCAGGGAGGGAGGTGGCGGATGTCGGTCGGTGTGCATTGCAGGCCACGGATGGCGTCGTGGTCTTTGCCGACGGACCGGTCACTTCGTCGACGGCCAGACGCAATCTCACACGACGGCGAAGTTGGTTCCGGCTCCGCATGACCTACCGTTCGTTGTGGCGCCGCTCGGCCGGGCTTCAGTGAACGGTGTGAGCGCCGTGAACTTGGTGGTTCTCGAATCCTGACTGAGTTCCCTTACGAGGAGGCGCGCGCGATGGACCTCCGCACCGTCACGACGCACTTGGTGTCCGGGCTGTTGGGTGCTGACGCGGTCTGGCCGCAGGAGGGGTTCAGTGAGAACGACGAACCTCTGCGGTCAGGCTTCTCAGTACTGGTGGCCGGATATGGATCGGCGACGGTCGGTTCGGCGGAGGTGTGGACGGCCGCCGTCGCGACGGGTGGGTTGCCGCCGGAACTGTCGGTCGACTTGGTGACTGTCTGCGGGCCGGGCATGGAGTCTGACCGCATCGACCGGAACCTGTTCGACAGTTCTGAGGAGGACCTGGACTCGGAGACGCTCAGCGACGGCCCGGCCACGTACAAGCTGTGAGGGCACTCGATGACGCAGGTGCGGCACTGCGCGGAGGAGCGCCTTCGAGGCGCTGCGGAGTCGAACCTGCTTGGCTTGTACGCCGGAGGCGTGGGCGGCTGGAGGTTGCTGGCGCAGGTGGGGTCGGACGGGCCCGTGGAGGTCGTCGGCGGACATAGACACGATGGTTATCTTGAGAAGCGGGTCCAGGCCTTCTCACGATTCAAGCGCCCACCCTTGGCGACGCTCGACCGCGAACCGGGTTAGAGGCCCGCTCGGCCGGGAATGTGTTCGGCGACCCAAGTGGCTGGGTCGTGGGTGGCGCTGTGTCCGAGCAGGTTCCATCCGAGGGTGACCTCGGTCAGATTCTTCGCGGGAGCGAGGCGCTGGGGTGTGCCTGCGATGAACAGGACGAGGTCCCCCTTCATGCGGATGTCTACTATCCGGCCCACTGAGGTGGCCGCGTCGTTGACGTACTGGGTGCCGGGGGCGCTGAGAAGGATGAGCTCGTGAGTCCTCGCTCCGGTCGTGGCCGCGATGGCGGCGACCTCGCCGCCGTAGGAGTGAGCGAACACTGACTGCATCCCATTGGGAGCGACGTCGCCTGCCCAGTCGACGAGGTCTTCTGCGGCCTGGATGCGTTGACTCTGGCTGTAGGCACCGCTCCAGCTGAACCGTGCACCACGGTTGTACAGGTTATTGCGAAGATGAGTGCCGACGTAATGGTGAAATGCGCCCTTGGGTCGCCACCAGTTGCCTTTCCAGCCGAACGTGCCGTGCACCATCGTCGAGACGACCAGGGCGCCGGGCGGCGTCGGGTAAAGGCTGCTCGTCAATGCGCGGCCATCGCCTCCAAAGTCATCTGCCTGAGCCTGGCGGACTGCCTCGACCATGGACAGGACTACTGGGTCGTTCGAGTAGGCGGCGACACGGAGTCGCACGCCTATAAGGCCGCGAAGTGCTACGACCTGGTCATCTGCCGTCTGCCGTCCGGTTCGTTCGACGAAGTCCTCGAACGCCTCCGTCCACCACTCCGTGTTGAGATCGACCCGCGGCGGGTCGGGCCACGCCGGTGTGGTGACGTCAGTTGCCAGCCATGCGATTGGGCCGTCGCGGTAGGTAACGACTCGGGCTAGCGCAGCTGCGCCGGCAACGGACTCTCGTTCGGAGTTGCTCCCGAGGAGCGCGAAAAGGAATTGAATGGCCGCCGTTGGGTCGGCGTTCTGGTTGAGCGCGGTCCATGTGCGCAACCGTTCCTCAGGGCTCGACCGGTCGATGAAGTCCGGGCCGTACCAAGCACTACCGAAGGCTTCGACCAGGCGGGTTTCGCCCGCCAAGCCCGCGATCGCGTCGCCAGAGAAGCCGAGTTCCTCGAGCGGGCCTGTGAGACCCTGCAATAGCCTTTGTGCGTCAGGGCGCAGCAGCGTTGCGAGTGCTGCGCCGCGGGTGACGTTGGTTGGCTCGGACTGGAGGCCGCCCGCGGACGAGGGAATGCCCGAGTCGGGCTCGAACCCGTACTCACTCTCTACGCCACCCTGCTCGCTCATGGTCGAACAGTAGTGAAGCCTGTGCCGGGAGTGCCGGGTCGGACGCTGAGGACCACGCTCCGTTGCCACGAGCTCTTCCCACTGCCCCACGGGCCGGTGAGCCCGAAGACGATCGAGTCCTCCCACGAGTGGCTGTCCGCAATCAGCCGGGCGGCATGGACGGCGTAGCCAGCCCGACCGAGCTCGTCCTCGCTCCTGGCCGTGATCGGCGCGTCTGTCCAGGGCGTGGGCACGTGGCAAGTCTCTACCAGAACGTCGGCTCTGGTCGACAGCACGCCGGACGAACCCTGCACACGGGCGGCGGATAGACGCACATGTCGTCAACAGATCCGTCGTTGGCATTCCGCCAACGTTCGCCACTCGGAGACGGATTCAGACGTGCGGATCAGGGTGTCTCGTCGGTCGCCGTCGCGGTCTCTTGGTGGAGGGCAGCGAGCGACTCAAGTAGCGGCACGATCTGTTCGGCGGGGAGAAGTTGCGCGATCTCGTTCGCGGCGGCTGCGGCGGCATTCTTGTACGACGTATCGGTGAGCAGGCTCCGGACGGCATTTGGGAGGGCGCGCATGGCTTCGCCATTGGGCTCCAGGCTGAGGCCCGCCCCGATGGCGACTACTCGTTCGGCGTTGAGACCCTGGTCCAAGGAGAACATGGGGAGAACTATTTGAGGCACGCCAGCTGCGAGTGAGCACATGGTGGTGCCGAAACCGCCGTGCCCGACAACGGCAGCCGCGTGGGGCATGACATCTGCTTGTGGCCACCATTGCTCGACCTTGGTGTTGGCTGGTACGGCGCCGAGGTCTGCTGGGTTTAAGCCGTGGCCTGTGGTGAGGAGCACGCGGATGGGCTGGTCGGCCAGCGCGGCGAGGATCGACCGGTAGATGTCTTTGAAGCTCGCCAACGAGCCGGCAACCGAGCCAAGGCTGACGTAGACCAACGGGTGCTTCTGATTGCCCCAAGCGAGGGGAAGATGTCCTGTCGCGTTGGCTGGTTGGTCCCGGTACCTCACTGGTGAGGGACTCGACGGCGGCCCGTCGAGCAGCTGGGGAACTGTGCTGAAGATCGGTGCCGTCCTCATCGCGATGTGGCAGCTGCCGTGAGGTATTTCCATCAGTTCGTCGAGTTCGCGCAGGGGTGCGGCGACGATGTCGGTAACAGCGTCGGTCATCGCGCGTACGCCGATGGCAACCGTGGCGTGCGCGATGCCGCGGTGGCGGGCCACGGCCAACGACGCGAACTCGCAAGGCTCGCGCAGAATGAGGTCGGGGCACCAATCCTTCGCGATGTCGCGCATTCCGGGCAGCGCTGCCTGCGCGTCGAGGCGCCCGAAAATCTCACCGATGACGACGCGGTTTGCCTCGTCTTGCGACAGTGAAGGTAGTCGACCAAATATCGACCCCATGATCTCGGTCGGCACGTCGTCGAAGGGTGCGTGCTCGAAGCCCGACGAGGTGACTGTGTAGCTGAAGGATGTCGGCGCCGCCACCCGCACTTGGTGCCCGGCGGTCACGCACGCCCACGCCAACGGTAGGAGCGGCGAGAAGTGTCCAGCCCCTGCGGTGGAACAGACCAGCACCCGCATGGGGTGCTTCCCTGACGTGCTCATGGAGCCACCCTCTCCGCATCAGATCTCAGACGGCTGCGTTCTCGACGATGCCGGCGATGTTGCCACCGAAGACGGCCACGATCACGAGGACGGCAACGACGATGCCGGCGATGCCGAACCCACGTGCAGCGCCGGTCACGGGTTGACCGCCCTTGGCGAGCCCGGCTCGGACGGCGGCGACCGTGCCGAAGGCCGCAGGGGCGCCGGAGAAGAACGCGGGCAGGGTCAGGATCGACAGGGCTCCGAGCACGATGGCGCCCCGTGGGGCCTTCTCTCCGGTGAACATGTTGCCCAGCACGAGTGCGACGGCGAGCCCGAGGATGCCTACCCCGGCGATGACGGGGAGCTGTTCGGCTCGCGAATAGCCACCCGCTCCGAAGTCTTCTTGGAGGTCCCAGACCGCGGAAGCGGCGTTGAACAGGAAGTTGGCCACCGTCGTCAGGAGGAACACGCCGCCGATGAGAAGGGCGGGTGCCACGCCGCCATTGTGGGTCGATGCCGACTCGGTGCTTGTCATGGCGTCCTCCTTGCCGCCGCGGGCTCTCCCGGGGCTCTGCCAGAAGACTTGCCGATGGTGCATCCCGGATGCAAGGCCGCGCGTTCCCGCGCGTTCCCGGGCCTTCCCGCACGTCTCCCCAACTCACGCGGTGTGCGAGACGATGATCGACGTGGCGAGCACACCGCCCGCGTCCGGCGGGATCCCCATCGCGGTCGTTGCCGCGGCAGTGGCGACGGGAGTTGGGTTCCTGCCCGGGATCAACGCCTTCGACGGCCCGGTGACTGCTGTTGAGCTCCAGTCGCTTGCCTGGCCACCGTTGGGCATGGTTGCTGCCCTGGTGCTGGATCGCGACCCCAGGTCGCGCCTCGGATGGGTGCTGACTTGCCTCGCTGTTCTGCCCTTTGTCGTAGCGCTGATTGCGTTCCTGGCCCCCCTAAGTGGCGCCTTCGTCGAGCGCGTGGAGGTCGTCTGGGAGGTCATGGGAGTAGTGCCGCTTCTGGCTGCTGTCGCAGTCATCTCTTGGGCACTGGGCCTTGCATCTGATCGGCTCTCGCGGCGTCGGATGACGTGGTTCCTCGGTTGGGCTGGCGTCGTCGTCGCTGTCGTCGTCGTCTCCACCCAGGTCGGTGACCTGCAGGCTGCGGCCGTTGCCACCATGCTGGGCCTGTGGTGGCTCGCGTCGACGCTTGCCTTGCTTGCGACAGCGAACGAGCTGCGGCCGATCGACGAACCGGTGGTGGAAGCCGCGTGTGTGGGTGCTGCACTCGTTGTCGGCGGAGCTGTCGGTGTGCTGATGCGGTGGAGTGCCCAGCAGGGCAATGTTCCTGCGCCCGAGGTGGCAGGCGCGATCGTCGCGGCGATCGTGTGTGCGCTCGTGATGCCGGTCTCGTGGTGGGCGCGCAACCGCCATCTCCAAGCTCGCTACGGCAAGGGATCCCTCTCTCGCGAAGATGTTGCCGCAATCACCGCTGACCTTCGCTCGCAGGCAGATCCCCGCGTGCTGTTGAGCAAGGCTGCCGCGATGGTCGCGGCGGCCAGCGGGCACCGTGACGCGATCGTCCTGCTCGGCGACGACGAAGGCGAACATGCTGCGCACTGGGTTGTCTACCCGTTGGTGGTGGCCGGTGAGCGGGTGGGCACCGTTGCCGTCGACCCGCTCCATCCCGAGGGTCCGGAGCCGCGACAGACGCGCATCGTGGACCAGATGGCCCCGACCCTGGCGCTCGTGGCCCGTGGGGTCGCTCTCGCCGTCCAGGCAGAGCATGCGCGCCAGGACGTGCTGCACGAACGCGACGACGAACGCAGCCGTGTGCTTGGCGACCTGCACGACGGACTCGGACCTCTTCTCGCCGGTCTCGGCATGCGTGTGCAGGCGCGTGCTCGCTCCGAGCCCTCAGACTGGCTGAGTGACCTGTCAGCAGACTTGGCCGATGTGCGCGGAGAGCTTCGTCGAGTCGTGTCGGGCCTGACACCGTCTGCACTCGACGATGGCGACCTGACGGATGCGCTCCAGCAGCTTGTCGCATCGTTCCGGGCCGGTGGAGCGGACGTGCACCTGAGTCTGGGTCTTACGATGGCGCCGCCCCACGACGCCTCGGTTGCCGTCTATCGGTTCGTCGCCGAAGGCGTCACCAACGCGATTCGTCACGCGGGAGCCGCGCAGATCACCGCGATTGTTCGGGATCGAACAGGCGCGATCGAAGCCGAAGTCATCGATGATGGCGTCGGAGGCGTGTTTCCCCTCGGGGTCGGGCTCACGTCGCTACGCCGTCGCGCCGAAGGCCTCGGAGGCGCGTTGCGGATCGAGGGCGCCGTTCCCCGAGGTACGCGACTGTGCCTCACGCTTCCGACGGGGGAGGCGCCATGACCCGCGTCCTCGTCGTCGACGACCACCCTGTCGTGCTGCGGGGACTGGCCTCGCTGATCGCGTCGGACGACGGCCTCACCCTCGTGGGCGCTGCTGGCAGCGCTGGCGAGGCTCTCGCGCTTGTCGAGGAGCCTGATGTCGCGGTCCTCGACCTCCACCTTCCCGACGGAGACGGAATCGATCTCGGGCGCATGCTGAAGTCCCGCTGGCCACGGCTGCGTGTCCTGATCCTGACGATGAATGCCGACAGCAACTCTGTCGTACGCAGTCTGGGCGCCGGCCTGGACGGGTACGTCCTCAAGGACGCCGATCCGGAGGAGCTCCTCTCGGCCATACACTCGGCAGCCACCGGATCCCTCGTGCTCGGCAGCGGCGCCAGCGAGGCAGTCGTACGGGCGACGGCATCGGCGCCGAGAACTGACCTGCTGAGTGTCTTGGATGCCCGAGAGATGGAGATCCTCGCCCTGCTCGTCGACGGGCTCTCCACCTCACAGGTTGCATCGCGCCTCTACCTGGCGCGCAAGACCATCCTCAACCGGGTCTCCGACATCGTCGGCAAGCTCGCAGTCGACAACCGAGCTGAAGCCATCGCGCTCGGCAAAGCTGCAGGCCTTCAGCCAAGTGAATGATTAGTGGCGCGCCACTCTCACAATGCTGCGCTCAGAGCTGTCGCTCAGCATCCCGCCCTGCCGGAGATGTCGGACGTACAGCCGACCGCAACTCGGCGGATGTGCGCGTCCCCGACAGGCGGCGGTTTGATGTGCGTGCGGACTAATGGGACGACGCGACGTGAGGATCGGCGGCTGGCGAGACGCTTCGTGGATTGCCAAGTTCATCTCTGGAGTGACGCTCCGTGCCCGCCCGGCCGGTGCACGGGGCACGCTTGTGGAAGCCAGACACGCAACCGCTGAGAGCTGTTCGTCGGACCCAGAGGACCCTGACTCCTTGGCTAGGGTGTTCTCTAGATCCGCCCGGCGTGGCGGTCGATCTGATGGAGGGGGTCAGACCCGATGGACTTCTTCTGGTTGGGCATGGCGTTCGTGGTCGCATTGCTGATTCGCTTGGACGCCAAGTTCACGGGGCCCTACTTTGCATTCTCGGACGCGGTCTTCGCCTTCTCGAGGGTGGCTGGCAGTTCGGGTGGCAGGAACGTGTGGCTGGCACTGGTCCGTCGAGCCGCGTACCCCTTCGTTGGCGGACTGGCGATCCGCCTGGTCTCCCATGACCTGACGAACGCCGTCGTCTCAGGTCTGCTCGCAATGGCGCTGCTCATCTGGCCAGCTGTGTTCAACGGCCTGCCTCAAGCCCTGTCGACGGCGCAGGCACTGATGCTCTACGGCGGGCTGCTGCTCCTCGGCGGGGGTCTTGCGGCGACGGGATGGTACGTCGCGGATGGATTTGGCTCACTCGAGGCCATGCTCAACTACCTGTCTGACCACATGGCGGGCATAATCTTTGGAGTGGTCGTCACGGCCTTCGGCGTCGGGGCCGTTGGCGTGGCCAAGAAAGACAGAGGCACTTCAGGATGACCATTCCGCCTGCTTGCACATCCACGTTCCTGACGCAGTATCGAGGCCGCCTTGCACGCAGCGCGCGGTCCCGCGTGTTCGTGCGCGTCCATCGCGTGGCCCTAGAGCAAGCCGCCGATGACCCCAGACTCCAGGAGTGCGTACCGTGGCTGCTGCGGGTCGCCCTTGTCGAGATGACTGAGAGGCCGGCACCGTTCCGACTGGCCGAGTGGTGCGCCCACGCGGTTGCAGGACGTTGGCGCCCGTTCACGTGCGGACCCATGCAGATGCGCTCTGCCAAGTTCAAACTAAGCGAACAGGTCGGCACTGCATTGCTGGCTCTGTCTCAGGTCCCCGGTGAAGACAGGACCACGGCTGGTGTGGCCACCCACTGGCACGGGGCAGCCGTGCGTCAGCCGGGCGCCGCATTCAGCTATCCGCAGGCACTCGACGCCGCTGGCGAGATCTTGACTCTCACGGCGGTGGGGTCCGACGCCACGGAGAGCGCCTCACGGGGGTGACGCACCTGGCCGCCATCACCGGCCCTTCAGAAGGAGCTGATCCCACCCTGGTCTGGGCGCGCCGTCGCCGGTCTGACGCCTCACCCGGATCGCGGCGCTATGACGCACCTGCGGAACGAGCGACCCGCAGCAGAAGCGCGCGTTCACACGTCAAGGGCGCATGACTGGCCCAGCCCGCAAGGCGGCGGTACGTTCACCTCATGGACCCAGTGATGATTGCCGTCGTGGCTTTCTTGTTCCCAGTGGCTGGGCTGGTCCTGGTCGTGCTTTGGTGGCGTCGTCAGGACGCTCGACGTATGGGGCCGGACACTGAGCCCACCAGCCCTGCCTCGTTGAGTGACCCCGCTCAGAACCGCCGTCGTAGGGACAGCCGCCAACGGGGACTCATGGGCTGAGCGATTCGAGTGCGGGGGCACAGCACAGTCGGGTTTCGGCAAATGAGTGCGTCGCATGCGGCCAAATGACGCAACACTCACCGCCCCGGTCTTCTGAGGCACCACCCCCGAGGCGGTTGTAGAACTCCGTCAACCCTGGCCGCGCTGGGCACCTTCCAGCACGGCTGGACCAGGCCGGGTGCGAAGGGGCCACCGAACGCAACTCGCCGGCTATTCCGAGTTGCAACGCGCCACGACCGGGTTGACGATTCGCAACCTCTTATGAGGTACTGTTTCGTCAAGCACCGCACCGTCGTAAGGGGTTCAAGCCATGACCATAGTCGCGATTGACCATGTCGCAGAGGGCCGCTTCCAGCAGCTCGGTCTCAGCGCAGACCTGCTCGTCCGGGCGTTGCTACGCGCCGATGCTGAGGCCAAGCTGACCACCGGCCTCGAGCCGCCTACGGCGGAGGGAACGACCCGGTATGGGAAGACCGTGCGCTACGTCCGCGAGGAGCTCATTCCCCTGGGCTGGAAGTCAGACAACTACAGGAACTTCTGCCGGACGATCCACCCGAGCGGCTCCTTCTCGATCGCGACCAGCTCTGGCGACGAGTTCACCGGCGTCGACGTCCCGGGGATGAAGCCGTCGACTAAGTACCCCAAGGGCGACCTGACCGCCCTGGCGGTCAAGCAGAACGCTAACCAGGGCGTGCTCGACCTCGGTGACGACTACGCGGTCGGCGCAGTCGACCTGGCAGTCCTAGCGAATATCTGGATCCTTCTCCAGCGGGTGACCGACGAGACCATCTACGCCGAGCTGTCGCTGCCCACGGGGATCGAGAACGGGGTCATAGTCGACTGGGAGGAGCGAATCCTTCTCCCGCAGATCTCGCGCCAGAACCCGCCTCCGGCCGTGGCGGTCGAGGAGCCCCCGTCGGGCGACGGCGACGCGTACAACGTCGAAGTCGCGCTGCGCTAGGCGAACAGGTGACGGAAGCCATGCTGAACCCAACGCGACTGTCGGCTGCTCGAAAGCGCCGCGGTTGGACCCTGACGAAACTGGCCAGCGAGACGGGCTTGAGCCGAGTGAGCCTTTCGGCCTACGAGAACCAGCACCAGGATCCAAGCCCGCAGACCCTGGCCACGCTGGCCGGAGCCCTTGGGGTCGAGGAGGCGTTCCTGACGGCCGACGATCTTGACGAGATCCCGGTCGAGTCAGTCAGCTTCCGAGCCCTGAGCAAGATGACGGCACGCACCCGCGATCGCGGACTGAGCTCCGGACGCATCGCCATTCTCATCAACGAGTGGATCGAGCAGAGGTTCGCGCTCCCAGACCCCGACGTGCCGACCTTGACCGGGCGCAACCCAGAACTGGCTGCGCAAGAGGTTCGGGCTCGCTGGGGGCTGGGTGAGCACCCCATCGGCAACATGGTCCACCTTCTCGAGGCCCACGGCATCCGAATCTTCTCGCTGACTGACGACACGAAGGAACTCGATGCCTATTGCCTGAACTGGCACGGCCAGCCGTTCATCCTGCTCAGTCGGGAGAAGTCGGGGGAGCGGCGTCGGTTCAACGCCGCTCACGAGTTGGGGCATCTGGTCCTTCACGGCGAAGACAAGATTCCCAACGGGCCCGATGCGGAGGCCGAGGCGAACCAGTTCGCCGCGGCGTTCCTGATGCCGAGGGCTGGTGTGCTGGCGCAGGGACTGACCAACGCCTCAGTGCACCAGGTCCTCGAAGCCAAGAAGCGTTGGAGCGTCGCCGCGATGGCTATGGCGCACCGCGCGAACGAGCTCGGGCTGATGACGGAGTGGGCATATCGCACTGTTTGCATCGACCTGTCGCGCCTCGGCTACCGCCGCGGTGAGCCGCGCGGCATTCCCCAAGAGTCGTCAATGCTGCTCACAAAGGTCATGCAGCAGCTGCGCGCAGATCAAAGCGGTTTGGCAGCGATCGCAGCTGATCTGGGTCTGAACGCTGCCGAAGTTCAGGCCTACATGATGGGCCTTACGCCGCTTGTGGTCGGCGGCCCGTCGGGAAGTCGCACCACGGGCCGCGAAGGCCACCTTCGAGTGATCGAGAACCGATGAAGAAGCTGGCCTTGACCTCGCCGAGGTAATCACGTTCCTCATTCAACAGCGCGACGACCCGTTTGAGGGACCGACTCGGCCTCGTTGGATGGTCGCCAGTGCGAAGCGGAGCGGAGCGGCATCTGCAGGCGATCTGTCGGTCAGCAAAGACAAGCGCTTCGACAATGAGCATGAGCGGCGCTGTGACGCGCTGCAGGGCACCGTCGCTGATCGCGACTCGCGGCAACTCCGGACGCTCCTCGAAGCAGGGTCCTACGTCGAAACGGGTGCCCAGTTCTCGACGGCTCGTTGTTCGGCCGCCTCGATCACCGAGCGACTGGTTCGGGCCATCAGATAGGCGCCCAGAAGCACCGGGACGCCCAGCACCAGAATGTAGGGCGTCGGAGTGAGCGAGTCCTCAACCAGGAACGACACAGCGAAGCTGACCGCCAGTCCAATGGTTGCGGTCGTCAACAGCGCCGTCCACCACGCTCGCTTACGGTCGCGACTCCCGCCGACGGTCACGGATGTGGCAAGCCCGGCAGCCAACCCGATGAGGGCGCCGGGCAGCACGCCATAGACCGCGCCCAGGAAGGGCGCTAGCACCAGTGCCATGGCCCCGGAGAAACCACCGAAGTCCTGCCCGAGGGCACCGATGACCGCAAGGACGGCGAAGATCGCCCCCGTCAGAATTCCAACTGCGATGCCCCAACCGAATCCGGCTGCCGTGTAGCGCCAGTCGAAACGCCACGTGCCCACAAGTACTCCTCACCGTGAGTGCTCCCGGAACACCCGGGGTTGCCATGCGAAGATTACCTTGACGCCGAGCCGAGCAAGCCCATCGACGGGTACGTCTGACGTTCGATACGGCCGCCCGACTCGCGGCGAAGTGACGCGCTCATGGCACCTGTGGGCGTTGCCGCCCTCTCGATCAACCAGAGGTTCCGATCGGCGTACTACATGTATCGCCCATGGTGCCAGATCCGGTTGTGCCAGTGCCGAGGTGGACGGTCGGAGTATCGCTGACGGCAGCGTCCTAGCGCGATGTGAGAGGTGGGTCGAGAACGGCGGCGTCTGGCGACCTGGCAGGCACGCGAAGAATCGATCGAACCCGACGACCAGTGGGCAGATTGAAGGGCGTCAGCGTTCGCTGCCATGCTGCAACTGATGGGGACAGCGCCCCTCCCCGAGAAAGGAAGCAACATGGACGTGATGGACAAGCACGAATCGTGGGTCAAGAACACCAGAGCGATGCTGACGGACAGGGCGACTGGCCCGGGTAGGCATGTCTGGGACCGGCTCGCGCGGCTGCTGCAATACGCGGAAGTGAAGTGGGTGGACGGCGAACTTCTTGACGCGTCTATGCGTCTGAACGGGACCCTGCTGGTTTTCACCGATCTGATCGTCGCCATCGTTGAACTCAAAGACGAAGAGCGTCGGCACGACCACGGCTTGGCGAGAGAGGAAGGGGTCACGAATGTCCAGTTAGTCCCTCGCTCAGGGCTGGAGAAGATTGATGTTCTTGCAAGCGAGACGGACCGCTACACCAATGCCAAGTGGCGTTGGCTGCGCCTGGGCGAGCACGGCACTTTGCACGACGACTGGCCAATGGTCGCGCCCATCACCTTGCGCTATCGCGGTGGCGTCACCCTCACTGTCAACGGTCCCCTGCGGGACCTTGGCGGTGCGGATATGTCCGACTTCATGGAGACATTGCTCCGCGACCTAGCAGCCTGAGGGGCGAGAGAGTCGTCCGCAAGCACGGTGGGGTGGTTCTCCGCTAGTGCCCCCAACGGGTGTATCGGCGCCGCCGCAGGTGGGGACTTCGGGGTCGCTAAGCAGGAGTAAGCAGGTACGAAGGCACACGCGCAGCAATGTCAACGTCCCATGACACTGGTGAGGCGGGTGGCCAACACGCTGGCGACTTCGGCGGCTCCGCTGGTAAACACGGCGTCCGAGACGGACTCATCAGGTGTGATCCGGATAGGCCGATCGTTGCCAAAACCGAAGGACGTCGCTGAGTTAGGGCTGACACTCACCATCATCGACCCGCCTAGCCCGACGCTGATGGCGAACCTGCCCCCAGTCAGCACGTTCAGTGAGCCAGCCAATCGCAGCTGTTCGGTAATGATGGACACGAGGATGTCACGGCTAACTTGCGCGCCGATCTGGGCTCGCGGCAGTGTCGTCCACACCGATACCTGACCGGACCTGGCGACACGCACGCCACAGAGCTGAGCTGGTGCATCGTGACGATGGGATGGCTGCGCTCGTTCCGGCACCGTTATGATGACGTGTTCGTCGGTGGCGACGGGTTCTACGCCAAGAGCCATTGGGACCGCGCCGAAAGTGCGCAGCGTCCCGATGAGCGCATCGGGAAGCTGGTGGATCTGACGGACTGTCCAGCGGTTCCCCTCCAGAGGGACGACGTGCAGCTCGACGTACGTGTGCTCTTGACCGTGTCCCCACCCCCCGGACGGGTTATCCCACTCGTCCTTCCAAATCACCACCGGTGGGGCGCTGAGCGGCTCGTATGTCAGCGGCGAGGGTGCGCTCTCAAGCCGCCGGATCGTCGATGCCACCTTGGTAAGCAGGTCGGGAACGTCAGCGTAGTCACTCCAAAAGGCGCCACGGGCGTAGTCACCCACCTGGCCGATGAAGGCGTCCTGCGCCGGCTCAGGCTCAGCGCCCTCTTTGCGAAACACGACAGTATCGATGCCTCTGCGACGGGCTTCGACCAGTTCGTCGTGGGTGGCGGACTGGCCAGTTTCCGGGAAACGGTAGCCATAGTGGGGTCCGAGTAGCAAAAGGTACAGGTCACTGTTGGCGACGCCGTCAAGGCACGCCTCGCGTGATGGGTCGAGCTGAGCGCCGAAGTCCTCGAACATGATCGGCACGTGCCCCAGCGCACGGATGAGACCGGGGAGGGCGCGTCGCTCGTCCTCGAGGCCACTCTTGACACTGCTGATGAACACGCGCATGGAGTCAGCATGCCAGCCCGGATCGTGACTGGCGGCTCGAGGGAGACCGGAGCGCCTCCGCCGGCCAGCCCGTCACATGACGTCAAGGGGCGGGGGGTCGCACGCGTCGACCAGCCGCGTAGTCGTTAGTCGCCTGTGGAACGTCGCTTCACTTCCGAGTGGTGAGATCGGCTGCACCTTCAGCAGATTCTGGCGACCGGGACGGCTGCGCCCAAGACAGGACATTGACCTAGTGCCCGTCGAAGACGAACCAGTCCTGCGCTGCCTTGGTCACCGACGAGGTGGGGAGCGTGATCAGCGTTAGGGTTAGCAGGGTGTTGGACAACGAAATAATCGATCAGAGTTGCGACCGCCATGGAACCGAGCGGCATATGTACATCCACGAGGCCGGCCATGCTGTGGCCGCCTTGGACAACGGCATCCCGTTTCGCGCGGTGATCGTCTATGCCGATGGTGACGGACCGAAGCTGAACGGAGTACTGCGAGAGGCATGGGCAGAGGTAGACACCGGACCTGACCCGAGCGTGTGGGTCGAAGTTGACCGGGTGAAGGCATTTCGTTTTGTCTGTGCAGGCGCCGCAGCCGAGACCGCCCTGCTCGAGCACGCCATTGAGGGCGGGTTCGATGAAGACTTTAAAGTGTGGCGCGTAGGTGCTGGTGCGACTCAACCAATGAACGAGGCGCAGGTCGATGAAGCAATCGGAGCCCACCATCAAGACATCGTCGACGAGACAGATGAGTGGGCAGGTCAGAACGCTGGGCGAATCATCACCCTAGCAGACCACCTCGGCGCCCTATCACCAACAGCCGAAGTTCTTTACGACGAGGTCGTCCGGCTGATGTCCTAATCAGCGTCTGCGGCTGTCACATTCGGCACGAAGGTAATGGCGAGGGGGAGGTGCGGAAGTTGGCCGGGCTCATACCGCAGCTAGGAACGCGTTCGCCCTAGTTGTATTGGGCGGTTGCGCGCGCGCGGTCACGCCCCTTCCGAACCCCACAGCGTGCCGTGCGACTCTGGACGATCGGTCGGCCGCGTCATTCTGGGCGGATCGACGCTGCCCCCAGCGAGCGGAGTGGATGATGCGCAACTCAACGGGGGGTGGCCTACGGGGTGGCTAACTAGACGCGGGGTCCTAGCTAGCTAGACGCGCGCGGCGCGCTTGGAGGGCAGAGTAGAGGCGGGGGAGCGTCGGCTCGATGATGTCGAGGTCGTCGTGGTTCAGCCGGTTGGTTTGCCGAGCCCAGTCGAGTTTGTCAAGTAGGTAGAGCCACTCTCGTGCTGACCTTGGGGCGCTCTGGTCCGGCACTCTGACAACGCGCTCTTCAACGACCGTGCGTAGGACCTCGACCGGGCGAGGCCATGGCCGAGAGCGACGGCTTGCAGTCAATCCAGCTCATGGCGTCCGGTTGCCAAGCCTCGTGGCCCAGTGGGGCGACCACGTCCTGACTGTCGACCAGGTCGAGGAGCTAGCAGCCTGCGTGCGACACCACGCCACGCTCGTCCGTGTCGCCGCCTACTGCGGGCTGCGGTGGGGAGAGGTGGCAGCGTTACAGGTCGGCGATGTCGACCTCAGTGCCAGACGGATCATGGTCGAGCGAGCACAGGTCGCGATCTCAGGCCGTGTCGAGGTCAAGGCTCCCAAGTCCAGGCACGGTCGGCGCCGTGTGCCCATTCCGGGACGTCTGGTGGAGGAGCTGCGCGAGCAGATGGGCGGACGCCCTACGACGGCGTTGCTGTTTGTCTCGTCGGAGGGGGAGAGGCTGCGGGCATCGAACTGGAAACGGTGGTCGGATGGACCGAAGCGGTGATGGCCGTGGGTGGCGGCATCCGGTTCCACGACCTGCGCCACACCCGTGCCAGTCTGCTGATCCAGGCCGGCGCCACGCCTGTGGAGGTCGCTCCTGCGAGGCAGACGCTGAGGCGGCCGAAATGCCTCTGACCAGCAACGATACGACAGTGGGCCCCGTGGGACTCGAACCCACAACCTACGGATTAAAAGTCCGCAGCTCTAACCATTGAGCTAGAGGCCCTGGGCCCGGCGGGACGTGTCGCGAGACGTCACCCGGGCCGGACGCAGTCTACGTGCTCCTTGCCGCGAACGCTGGCTCACCATCGGGTCAGTGGCTGGGTGAGAAACGGTCCGATCCGCTCCACAAAGGCGCGCGAAGCGGTCCGATCCTCCTCAGGAAATGGAGTAAAGGGAGAATTACAGAATTGTGGTTATCCAGTAACTCTTGCCACATCAGTCACTTCTGCACCATATTGGGGGAGCCCCGACTACTTCAGGAGTCCATGTGCGACCCACCCTCGCCGCCTCGCTGGCCCTGGCGTTGACCGCCACGCTGCTGCCTGCTGTCGCCTCCGCGACGACCGAGCCGACGTCTCCGCCGGCCGCCCACGACACCGAGCAGGTGGCGGAGGCGATCCCCGACGAGCACCTTGACCTCGAGTACGGCCTGGTCACCACCGACCCCGAGGACGTCGCGCTGTCCGAGCCCACCGTCGTCACCGACCTCACCCAGCTGCCGGCGGCCGAGCCGAACGCCGAGTCCTATCCGATGCCGTCGTCCGGCTACTACACGGTGACCGGCGGTGGCTGGGGGCACCGGATCGGGATGTCGCAGTATGGCGCGCACGGCGCGGGCCTCCAGGGGCTGGACCACGCACAGATCCTCGACTTCTATTATCCGGGCACCAACCTGGAGACGTGGGCCAGCGGCATGATCCGCATCGGCATCACCATCGACAACGACGGCGTCACGCGGGTCGACCACCGTCCCGGACTTGCCGTGAGCCACGGGACGAGCGGCGCCACCTACACCCTGCCGGAGCGCGAGCAGTGGCGCGTGCGGGCCAGCACCACCAGCGCGAGCAGCTGCGTGCTGGAGGGTTACAACGGATCGACCTGGTCGGCATACTGGCCGTCCGGGATGGCCACCGGCTGCCCGGTCACCTTCTCCTCGCCCACCGAGGGGACGGTCGACCTCTATCTGCCCAGCGGCTCGCGCCGGATCTATCGCGGTCAGCTGACCGCCACCCACCACGGCTCGGCAAACCTGGCCACCGTCAACCGGTTGCCGATGCAGCACTACCTGCGCTCGGTCGTCTCGATCGAGATGTCGTCGTTCTTCCACACGCAGGCGCTGCGGGCCCAGGCCGTCGCGGCGCGCACCTACGCACAACGCGGGGTCAACGGCACCGGCTACTACGACACGTGTGACACGACCTACTGCCAGGCCTACCGCGGTCGGGGTGCGCGACAGACCGCCGGCGGCATCACCAGCTACGAGTATCCCGAGAACACGGCCGCGGTGGACGCCACCGATGGGCAGGTGCTCACCTACAACTTCCCGAGCGGGAAGGCGCTGGCCACCACCATGTATGCCGCCTCGACCGGTGGGTGGACCATCCCCGGTGGGGCGGGGCACCCCTATCTGTCGGCCCAGGCCGACCCCTATGACAACACCGCGATCAACACCCGGCACCGGTGGACCGCCCAGCTGACCGCGACCTCGCTCGAGTCGCGCTACGGCATCTATGACGTGACCCGGGTGCAGGTCCTGACCCGCGACGGCCACGGGCAGTGGGGTGGGCGCATCCTGTCGGCCAAGGTCGAGGGCTACACCGCCGGCGGCGCCTACACCTACGCCAACGCCAGCGGGACAGGCCTCTACCTCGCGCGCCCCTGGCCGACCTGGAACACCGGGCTGTCCACGGACTACTTCACGTTCGGCGATCCGGGCGAGGCGCCGCCGCCGACTGCTCCGGGTGAGGTGACCCGCCTCGCGGGCGCCAACCGCTACGCGACGGCTGCCGAGGTGTCGGAAGCGTGGGCGGCAGGAGTGAGTGTCGTCTATGTCGTGTCGGGGGAGGACTATGCCGACGCCTTGGCTGCTGCCGCCCGCTCCGGCATCTATGACGCGCCCGTGCTGCTGACCAAGAAGAACAGCCTGCCGCCGGAGACCCGGAGCGCGCTGACCAGGCTCAAGCCGGGGCGGCTCGTCATCGTCGGGGGCACCGGTTCGGTCGGCGCGGGGGTCGAGGCCACGTTGCGCGGCTACACCACCGGGGGCCTGGAACGGGTCCAGGGGGCAGACCGCTATGCGACGGCGGCGGCCCTCGCGTCCTACTACGGCGCCGGCCAGTCCCGGGTCTTCCTCGCCAGCGGCGAGAACTTCCCGGACGCCCTGACCGCCGCCGCACTGGCCGGCAAGCAGCACACCCCGCTGCTGCTGACCCGCAGCGACCGGCTGGACGCGGCGACCCTGCAGCAGCTGGACCGCCTCAACCCTGGCGAGATCATCGTCCTCGGTGGGACGGCCGGCGTCTCGGCGCCGGTGGCCCAGCAGGCGGCGAGCTATGCCACCAGCGGCACCTTCCGCCGGCTCGCCGGCGCGAACCGCTATGAGACTGCCGAGCAGGTGGCGCTCGAGTATCCGAGCGCGATCAGCTCCACGATGGTCGCGTCCGGCCAGGAGTTTCCGGACGCGCTCGTCGGCGCGGCACTGGCTGGCCGCCGTGGTGTCCCCGTGCTCCTGACTATGGTCAACGGAGTCCACCCGGCCGCCGGTGACGCGCTAGAGCACCTCGCGCCCAAGGACATCTTCGTGCTGGGCGGGGAGACCATAGTGTCGAATGCCACTGTCGAGGAGCTGGCCGACTACCTGCGCTGAGCACCGCGAGGTGGGAGAATCCGCCTCATGACTGACATGCACACCGTTGTGCCCGGGACGCCGGCACCGACCCGCAGGCTCGTCGAGCTCAACGGGATCGACATCATCAAGGAGTCAGAGCGCACCGCCAAGCCGTCCGACCTCTTCTGGCCATGGTTTGCCGCGAACGTGTCGGTCTTCGGCATGAGCTATGCAGCGTTCGTGTATGGCTTCGGCGTCAGCTTCTGGCAGGGCGTGCTGGTCGCGGTGGTGGGCGTGACCATCTCGTTCCTGCTGTGCGGCATCATCGCGATCGCCGGCAAGCGCGGCTCGGTGCCGACCATGGTGCTGTCCAGGTCCGCGTTCGGGGTCACTGGGCAGCGCGTGCCCGGCATCTTCTCGTGGTTGATCTCGATCGGGTGGGAGACGTTCCTGGCGATCATGGCCACGCTGGCCACGGCGACCGTCTTCGCCGAGCTCGGCTGGAGCAGCGGCACCGCGACCAAGGTGATCGCCTGCGCCGTGATCGCGACCCTGATCGTGCTCGCCTCCGTCGCCGGTTATCACACAATCATCCGCATGCAGTCGGTGCTGACCTGGGTCACCGGCCTGGTCACGCTGGGCTACATCGCGATCACCTTCTCCGAGATCGACCTCGGTGCCGCGACTGCGCTCCCGGCGGCCTCCAACCAGGCGCTCATCGGTGCGCTGGTCATGGTGATGACCGGCTTCGGCCTGGGGTGGATCAACATCGCCGCTGACTGGTCGCGCTATCAGAAGCGGGACGCCTCGGGTGGCGCCATCGTCTTCTGGAACACATTCGGCGGCGCGATCGCCCCGGTGTTGCTGGTCTGCTACGGCTTGGCGCTAGCCGGCTCCAACCCGGAGCTGACCGATGCCATCGCCAACGACCCGATCGGCACGCTGGCCACGATCCTGCCCACCTGGTTCCTCATCCCGTTCTGGATCGCCGCAGTGCTCGCCCTGGTCAGTGGCGCCGTGCTCGGCATCTACTCCTCCGGCTTGACCCTGCTCAGCCTGGGCATCGACATCCCGCGCCCGGCGGCCGCGCTCATCGACGGGGTCATCCTGACTCTCGGCACGATCTATGTCGTGTTCTTCGCCGAGTCGTTCCTGGCGCCGTTCCAGAGCTTCCTGATCACACTCGGCGTGCCGATCGCAGCCTGGGCGGGCATCCTCATCGCCGACATCATGCTGCGCCGTCGCAACTATGACGAGGCAGCCCTGTTTGACGGTCGCGGTCGCTATGGCAACTGGAACTGGACCTCGATCGGCATCATGGCGGTCGCCTCCATCGTCGGCTGGGGGTTGGTCATCAACAACTTTGCGGACGCCGCCGCCTGGAACAACTGGCAGGGCTATCTGCTCGGCCCGCTGGGCCTGGGCGGTCGCGAGGGTGACTGGGCCTGGGCCAACCTCGGCGTGCTCTTCTCCCTGGTGATCGGATTTGTGGGGTATGCCGTGCTGCAGGCCGGTGCTGTCCGTCGCCAGGAGGCCGAGCCAGTCGCCCCGGCCCGCGACCAGTCGATGGTGGACGGTCCGGTCGCATGAGCAGCGCTAGCGTGGCCACGGAGGAGCAGGAGGGTCGGCCCAAGTCCGGCCCCGCGGAGGTCGAGGCCTCGGCCGGCGCCGACCGGTGGCTGGTCGTCGTCGACCCCCAGGTGATCTTTGCCGACCCGGAGTCGAAGTGGGCAGCGCCGCGCTTCCAAAAGATCGTGGAGCCGGTGCGCCAGCTGGCCGCGGCGTTCGGCGACCGGGTGGTCATCACCCGCTGGGTGCCGCCGGAGCAGAAGGTGGGCTCATGGGTGCCCTACTTCGAGCAGTTCGCCTTCGCCGACCAGCCACCCGACCACCATCTCTTCGACCTGGTGCCGCAGGCGGCCGACCTGGGCGCACGGCATACGGTCAGCGAGCCGACGTTCGGCAAGTGGGGCGAGCAGCTGCAGGCGATCACCGGACCCACCCCGCACCTGGTGCTGGCCGGCGTGGCGACGGACTGCTGCGTCATCTCCACCGCGCTCCCGGCGATCGACGCGGGGGCGCAGGTGACCGTGGCCTCCGATGCCTGCGCCGGTTCGGACGACGAGAACCACCAACGCGCCCTGGACGCGATGGGGCTCTATGCGCCCCAGCTCTTCGTGGTGACCACGGCAGAGGTCCTGGCGCTGGGCGAGCCACGAGAGGCCTGATGACCGAACCCGGCGGAGACCGGGCGCCGACCGCCGCTTCGGTGCGCCTGCTCTAGTCCACGGGCTCGATGGACAGACCGAGCTCGGCGAACTGCTCTGCCGGGCGGTGATAGCCGCGCACCAGGTGACGGATCCCGCCGATGCGCGAGGGGCCGTCGGCGATGGCGGCCGCGATGACCGATGAGAAGCCGGCTCGCACATCAGGGACCTCGACGTGGGCCCCGCGCAGCTTGGACACGCCCTTGACGACGGCGGAGTGGACGGCGTTCGTGTCGTGGAAGCGGCACGACTCACCACCCAGGCAGGTCGCGAACAACTCGATCTCGGCGCCCATCTGCTGCAGCGCGGGCACATAGACCAACCGGTCCTCATAGACCGTCTCGTGCAGGACCGACATGCCGTCGGCCTGGGTGAACAGGACGACGAGGGGTGTCTGCCAGTCGGTCATGAACCCCGGGTGGGTGTCGGTCTGCACGGCGGCCGGTCGCAGCCCCTCGGGAGCAGTGGCGCGGATGTATTCATCGGTGATGTCGAACTGCGCACCCATGGAGTGCAGGGTCGTGATGGCCGTGACGAGCCGGTCCTGGGCACAGCCGTGGACCCGGACCTCGCCGCCGGTGACCAGTCCGGCCACCAGATAGCTGAACGCCTCGTTGCGGTCGCCCTCGAGATGCACCTGGGCACCCCGCAGCCGGTCGACGCCGTCGATGGTCCACTTGCGGCCGGGAGACAGGACGATCCGGGCCCCCATGCGCTGCAGGAACAGCGCCAGCTCGATGACCTCCGGCTCGGTGGCGGCGTTGCGCAGCACCGTGCGGCCCTCGGCCAGGGCGGCGGTCAGCAGCACGGTCTCGGTCGCGCCGACGCTGGGATAGGGCAGCTCGAGGCGGGTGCCGCGCAGGCGGGTGGCGCGGGCGGCGATGCCGTCCTCACGGTGCTCGATCTCGGCACCGAAGGCCGTCAGCGCCTCGATGTGAAAGTCCACGGGGCGACGGCCGATGGGATCGCCACCCACCAGGGGGACGAAGGCCTCACCGGTCAGGTGCAGGAGTGGGCCGAGCAGCAGGATCGGGATGCGGTTGAGGCCGCTGAACGAGAGCGGGACGTCGGCCGTCACCTGGTCGTGGGGCTCCACGGTGATGACGCCGTGGTCCTGGTCATAGTCCACGCCCACGCCCAGGGAGCGCAGGATGTCGGTCGTGATCGCCACGTCACCGACCTGCGGCACGTTGCTGATCCTGCTCGGGCCGTCGCCCAGGATGGCCGCCACCATGTGTTTGGTGGCTGCGTTCTTGGAGCCGCGCACGTGCACGTCGCCGCGCAGGGGGCCGGCGGGTGTCACTGACCACGCTGTTGCTGCCATAGCCACAGGCTACGCAGACCCAGCCGTCAGCGCACGACTCAGCACGGCTCGCCTCGGGCGGCGGCGGCACGGAGGCCGGTGTCGGTGGGCACTGACAGGCTGGGCCGATGAACGCACCGGATCAGAAGGAGACCCTGCACCGCTATCTCAAGAACGCCCGCGAGGCGCTGTTGTGGAAGCTGGACGGGTTGGATGACTATGACGTGCGCCGGCCGATGACGCCGACCGGCACCAACCTGCTGGGCCTGGTCAAGCACGTGGCTAGCGTCGGGGTCGGCTATCTCGGTGACGTGTTTGACCGACCGTCCGGGATCGACCTGCCGTGGTTCGCCGACGACGCCGAGCCCAACGCCGACCTGTGGGTGCCGGCGCAGGAGTCGCGGGAGCAGGTTATCGACCTGCACCACCGTGCCTGGGCCCACGCCGACGCCACGGTGGAGGCGCTCGACCTGGACGCTGAGGGCGCGGTGCCCTGGTGGGGCGAGCGAGGGCAGGTGACGCTGCACCAGATCCTCGTGCACATCACGACGGAGACACACCGGCACGCCGGTCACGCCGACATCATCCGGGAGCTGATCGACGGTGCCGTCGGGGTCCGTGAGGGGATGGACAACATGTGGACCGGTGATGCCGACGACTACTGGCCGCAGCACCGCGGGCGCATCGAGGAGGCGGCCCGTGCAGCCCGTCAGCACGCGACAGGCAGCGACGGCGCAACATAACAAACGGATAACGCCACCGCTCCAGAGACGCGAACTGCCCTAGCCTGCAAGGAGGTCCGCCCCAGACGCCCCCGACGACGGAGCCCCAGATGTCCGACCAGACCTTCCAGCTCATCGCGATCGGCATCTATTTTGCCGCCATGCTCGGCATCGGTTTTTATGCCTATCGGCAGACGAGTGACCTGGACGACTACATGCTTGCGGGGCGCAACCTGCCTCCGGGTGTTGCCGCACTGTCCGCCGGAGCCTCGGACATGTCGGGCTGGCTGCTGATGGGACTACCTGGAGCGATCTATGCCACCGGCCTGGTGGAGGCCTGGATCGCGATCGGGCTCACGATCGGTGCCTACCTGAACTGGAAGTTCGTTGCACCGAGGCTGCGCTCCTACACCGAGGTGTCCAACAACTCGATCACCGTCCCCAGCTTCCTGGAGAACAGGTTCAAGGACCACAGCCACGCACTGCGGCTCACGGCCGGCATCATCATCCTGGTCTTCTTCACCTTCTACGTCTCCTCCGGCATGGTTGCCGGTGGTGTCTTCTTCGAGTCCTCCTTCAACAGCAGCTACCTCACAGGCATGTTGCTCGTGGCGGGGGTCACCCTCGTCTACACCCTCTTCGGCGGGTTCCTCGGAGCGTCGCTGACCGATGTGGCCCAGGGCCTGCTGATGCTCGCGGCGCTGGTGCTCGTGCCCATCGTCACGATCGTCTCGATGGGCGGTCTGGGCGAGGTCCTCTCCAGCATCGACGCAGCCGACGCGGCGTTCAACGCCACGGTCAGCGACCCCGCCGACGAGCTCGACCGCACCTCCCTGCTGTTTGGCGGCACGCTGCTGGGCATCATCTCGGCTGCAGCGTGGGGGCTGGGCTACTTCGGCCAACCGCACATCATCGTGCGGTTCATGGCGTTGCGCTCGGCGGCCGACGCAAAGGCCGGGCGCCGCATCGGCATCAGCTGGATGGTGCTGGTCGCAGGTGGTGCCATCGTCACCGGCCTGATCGGCGTCGGCTACTTCCACGAGGCGACCGAGGTGCTGGACAACCCCGAGACCGTCTTCCTGCGCCTGTCCCAGATCATGTTCCACCCGATCATTGCCGGCTTCGTGCTGGCGGCCGTGCTGGCCGCCATCATGTCGACCCTCTCCTCGCAGCTGATCGTCTGCTCCTCCGCGCTGGTCGAGGACATCTGGAAGATCTTCGGCAAGGAGGCCACCGCTGGCCAGCAGGTCATGCTGGGTCGGGCCGGGGTCCTCGTGGTCGCCCTCATCGCCGGTCTGCTCGCGATCGACCCGCAGTCCAACATCCTGGGCCTCGTCGGGTTTGCGTGGGCCGGCTTCGGCGCCGCGTTCGGGCCGATCATCATCCTGTCCTTGTTCTGGCGCCGGCTCACGGCGATGGGCGCTCTCAGCGGCATGATCTCCGGCGCCGTCGTGGTCGGCATCTGGGGCAATGTCGATGCCCTCAGCAGCTTCCTCTATGAGATCGTGCCCGGCTTCGTCGTCTGTCTGGTGGTCGCCTACGTCGTCTCCCTGATGGGCCCCCGCCCCACGGAGGACGAGGCCATCCAGGCCGAGTTCGACGAGATGTCCCACTGGGCCGAGAAGCTGAAGGTCTGATCGTCCGCACGTTCCCCACCCCACGTCCCACTACACGTCCCCGAACGCGGGCCACCAGCTGACTGGCGCTGGCGGCCCGCGGTGGGCGGACGGCATACGGGATGATGGAGGGGATGGCCACTTCCAGCACGCTCACTGACCTGCTCCCGCGCGAGGGCACCAACGCCGACCCTGATCAGCTCTTCGAGAGCTTCGCCGACTGGGCGCAGGAGCGCGGGACCGCGCTCTATCCGCACCAGGAGGAGGCGGTCATCGAGCTGCTCAGCGGCTCGAACGTCATCCTGGCCACGCCCACCGGCTCGGGCAAGAGCCTGGTCGCCACGGCGGCGCACTTCCAGGCGCTCGCGGAGGACCGCGTGAGCTTCTACACCGCCCCCATCAAGGCCCTGGTCAGCGAGAAGTTCTTTGCCCTGTGCCAGATCTTCGGTGCCGACAACGTGGGCATGCTCACCGGGGACGCCGCGGTCAACGCCGATGCGCCGATCATCTGCTGCACCGCCGAGATCCTGGCCAACATCGCGCTGCGTGAGGGCAGCCAGGCCGACGTCGGGCTGGTCATCATGGACGAGTTCCACTTCTATGCCGAACCAGACCGCGGCTGGGCCTGGCAGGTGCCGCTGCTGGAGCTGCCCGATGCCCAGTTCCTGCTGATGTCGGCCACGCTCGGTGACGTCACCCGCTTCGTCGGCGACATCTCGCGGCGGACCGGTCGGGCCACCGCCGTCGTCGCCGGTGCCGAGCGGCCGGTGCCGCTGAGCTTCACCTGGGCGATCACCCCGATCACCGAGACGATCACCGAGCTGCTGGAGACCCACCAGGCACCGGTCTATATCGTCCACTTCACCCAGAAGGACGCCCTCGACCGCGCCCAGTCCCTGATGTCCCTCAAGATCGCCAGCCGCGAGGACAAGGACGCCATCGCCGAGCGCATCGGTGCCTTCCGGTTCACCGCCGGCTTCGGGCGGACCCTGTCCAAGCTGGTGCGCAACGGCATCGGGGTGCACCATGCGGGGATGCTGCCGCGCTATCGCCGCCTCGTCGAGCAGCTCGCCCAGGACGGCCTGCTCAAGGTCATCTGCGGCACGGACACGCTCGGGGTCGGCATCAACGTGCCGATCCGCACGGTCCTGTTCACCGGGCTGACGAAGTATGACGGGACGCGCCAACGCGTCCTGCGTGCCCGGGAGTTCCACCAGATCGCCGGGCGGGCCGGACGCGCAGGTTATGACACCAGCGGCTATGTCGTGGTGCAGGCGCCCGAGCACCACATCGACAACCTCCGTGCGGTCGCCAAGGCCGGCGACGACCCCAAGAAGCTGCGCAAGGTCCAGCGCAAGAAGCCTCCGGAGGGCTTCGTCAGCTGGACCGAAGAGACCTACGACAAGCTGGTCGGCGGCGAGCCGGAGCCGCTGGTGTCCCGGATGCGGGTCGACCACTCGATCATCCTCAACGTCGTGGCACGGCAGGGTGACCCGTTCGTCAACCTGCGCAAGCTGCTGCGGGACAACCACGAGGACCCCCGCAACCAGGCCCGACTCTCGCGCAAGGCGATCGTGCTGGCCAGGAGCCTGCTCGACAGCGGTGTGCTGGAGCGGCTGCCCGCACCACAGGACTCGGGCCGTGCGGTGATCCTCTCTGCCGGCGTGCAGGAGAACTTCGCCCTCAACCAACCCCTGGCTCCCTTTGCCGTCGCGGCCCTGGAGGTGCTGGACAAGGAGGATCCGGCATACGCCCTGGATGTGGTCTCGGTGGTCGAGGCGGTCCTGGACGACCCCCGCCAGGTGCTCTATGCCCAGCAGTCCAAGGCCAAGGGCGAGGCGGTCGGGCAGATGAAGGCGGACGGGATCGAGTATGACCAGCGCATGGAGCTGCTCGAGGACGTCACGTGGCCGATGCCGCTGGCCGAGCTGCTCGAGGGCACGCTGGAGATCTATCGCCAGGCGCACCCGTGGGTCAGTGAGGACGCGCTGAGCCCCAAGTCTGTCGTGCGGGACATGTATGAGCGGGCGATGAGCTTCACCGAGTTCGTCGGGTTCTATCAGCTCACCCGGTCCGAGGGCATCGTGCTGCGCTACCTGACCGATGCCTACCGCACGCTGCGCAACACGGTGCCCGACAGCGCCAAGACCGAGGAGCTGGACGACCTGATCCACTGGCTCGGGGAGACCATCCGGCAGACCGACTCCTCACTCCTCGACGAGTGGGAGGCGCTGACCGACCCCAACGCCGTGGCGGCCGCCGCGGCTCGAGCGGCCGAGGGTGTTCCGCTCGCGCCGAGTCGCCCGATCACCGGCAACGAGCGGGCGTTCCGGGTGATGGTGCGCAACGCGGTCTTCCGCCGGGTCGAGCTGGCCGCTCGTGATGTCTATCGCGACCTGGCCCAGCTGGAGCAGTCGGTCGCTGAGCTGACCGACCCGCCGCGCCAGCCGCTGATGGGCGTGGACGACTGGGACGGAGCGCTGGACGGCTACTGGGCCGAGCACGACGAGATCGGGCTCGGTCCGGACGCGCGTGGTCCGTCGATGCTGGAGATCAAGGCGGTGACCGGGCCACAGCCCGGCGTGCGCGAGGTCCCGGGCGTGGCCTCGAGCGGGCCGGTCGATGTGCGGCTGTGGCTTGTGCGGCAGACCCTGGCCGACCCGGCGGGCGACAACGACTGGGTGATCGAGGCGGTGGTGGACCTGGACGCCTCCGACGAGGTGGGGGAGCCGGTGTTGCTGGCCAGCGCCATGCGGAGGTTGTGAGGAATGGATGCGGTGCTGATTGATGGGGCGACGGGGCTGGACGTCCGCAAGAACACCCCCGACCGTGGCGCTGCGGTCGCCACCTGACCCGTGCTGGCACGGCATCGCTTGGGTAGGTCGCGCATGACTTGGCCGCTCGTGACGTTGCGTGGGCTTCGGTCCCCCTGAGGACGCAAATCCCACGCAATGGCTGACCCGCGGGCGGTGATCCCGGCCCCCACCGGGCGTATGACGCGGCCCTGGTGTCTCGGCATACTCGCCTCCGGGGGCGGTGCCCAAGAGCACCGGTAACCTGACCTCCATGAGTGCCGACGCAGTCACTTCTGTCCCGCACGGTGCGGGTCGGGCTCGCCAGAACGCCATCTATCGCCCCGGCGCGCTGGGGATCGAGCCTGTGGTGCCCACGGGCACGGCCGAACTGGAGAGCCGTGCGCGGCGCGCGATGAGCCGTCGGGCGTGGGCCTACGTGGCCGGGGGCGCGGGCGACGGTGCGACGATGCGGGCCAACCGGGAGGCGTTCGACCGGTGGCGGGTAGTCCCGCGCGTGCTCCACGGCACGACCGAGCGGGACCTGCGCACCACCGTCCTCGGCACCGATCTGGCGGCCCCGCTGCTGCTGGCGCCCGTGGGCGCCGCCGGTCTGATCACTGACGACGCAGACCTGAAGATCGCCGATGGGGCGCACGCCAGCGGCATCCCCTACATCTTTTCCTGCCAGGGGTCCTCACCGATGGAGCAGACGGCCGCGGCGATGAGCGGCACGCCGTTCTGGTTCCAGCTGTACTGGTCGACCGATGAGGAGTTGGTCGACTCGATGATCGGCCGGGCTGAGGCAGCCGGGGCGCAGGCGCTGGTCGTCACGTTGGACACGACGATGCTCGGGTGGCGCACGCAGGACCTCGATCTCGGGTCGCTGCCGTTTGCCCGGGGGATCGGGATCGCGCAGTACACCTCCGACCCGAGGTTCATGGCGCTGGTGCGGGAGCGGGTGGCGGCTGCCGAGAGCGCGGCGGGCGGAGCGGGCCTGGGGATCGACCCGCGCAAACCGCTCGAGGCAGCAAGGGCGGCGCGGTCCGGCGTCGGCACTCTGCTGTCGATGGCGCGGGCCCATCCCGGCGCGACCCGTGACAACCTGCGCTCTCCCGAGCCGCGGGCGGCCGTCGAGGCCTTCCTCGACATCTACTCCAACCCAGGTCTGTCCTGGGGGCACGTCTCCACCCTGAGAGAGCGCACCTCGCTACCGGTGCTGCTCAAGGGAGTGCTGCACCCGGACGACGCTCGTCGTGCCCTTGACTCCGGGGTGGACGGTCTCATCGTGTCCAACCATGGCGGCCGTCAGGTGGACCGGTCGGTCGCCGCGCTGGACGCTCTTGTCCGGGTGCGGGAGGCCGTCGGGCCGGAGCCCACGGTCCTGATGGACAGCGGGATCCGCTCCGGGGCCGACCTCCTGGTGGCGCTGGCGCTCGGTGCCGACGCCTGCCTGCTTGGTCGTCCGCACGTCTACGGACTGGCGCTCGACGGGGCGGAAGGCGTGAGTGCCGTCATCGACAACGTCGTCGCTGAGCTCGATCTGACGATGGGGCTCGTGGGTGCCGGGTCCGTGGATGCCATCACCCGCGACCTGCTGGAGGGTGCGGCCCGTTAGGGCCCGTGCTCGGCCAGGCTGTCCAGGACAGCCGTCCAGCCGTGGGTGGGGTTGGTGGTGTCGGCCTGCGGGATGGCGAACTCGTGCACCAGCGTCACGAGGGTGCTCGCGCCTCCATCGTCCCGGTCCCTGAAGGTGACGGTCACCAGGTCCTGCGGGGCGGGCGGGCCCGGAGACTCCCACGACCACGTCATGACGAGGCGCTCGCCCTCAACCAGTTCCACGTAGGTCCCGGTCGCGCCCAGCCCGGTCTGCGCGGATCGGATCGCGAACTGTCCTCCCCGCCGCGCGTCGATCTCATAGGTCGTGTCCTGCCCCGGCCACCACCACTGCGCCAGCCGCTTCGGCTCCAGCCATGCGGCAAAGGTGTCGGCTCGTGTGGCGGGCACCACCTGGGTGAGGGTGATCGCCGGCTGCAGGTCGGCGGCGGCCGGGCGCGCGACGCCAGCAGGCGTGCCGGATGGGAGTGCCCCGTCCTGTGGCAGACGGGCCAGATTGCCGAGCACGTGCTCCCACCCCTGTCGATAGGACTCGACGCCGTCGCCGGTGGCGACATGGTGCGTGACGGTGACGAGTGTGCCTCCGTCCTGGGGGCTGAGCTCGATCCGCACGTGCTCCTTCGGCCCGGTGAGGGCACCCTCGAGCCAGATCCAGGTCAGCTCAATCAGGCTCGGCTCCTCAAGCCTGGTGAAAGTGCCCCGCACGCCGATACCGGCACCGACGGACTCGACCAGGTAGTCTCCGCCGACCCGGCCGTCCACGGCATACTGCGTGTCGCCGATGGAGACCCACCACCACCTGGACATGCCCTCAGGAGTCAGCCACGCGGCATACACCTGGTGTGGCGGGGCGGGGACGTGCTGGGTGATCACGAGGTCGCGGGTCATCGCTGCTCCTGGGCGCTCGGGTCGAAGGACTGGGCTAGGTTGCCGAGTTGGGTGGTCCAGAAGGTGCGGGTGCGGTGCAGCCAGTCCTCGGCTGCTCCGAGGCGGTCACGCTCAAGGCTGACGGTGACCGTGCGGCCCGACTTGGTGCGGGTGACCAGGCCGGCCGACTCCAGGACGGTCAGGTGCTTGAGGGTGCCCGGCAGCGAGATGGGCAGGTGGTCGGCCAACTCCGAGACGGTGCGGTCGCGCTGCGCCAGCAGGTCGACCAACAGGGCCCGCCGGGGGTCGCCGAGCGCCGCGAAGACCAGCGCCTCATCACGATGGTTAACCATAAGGTTAACGGTATGTCCCGAGGGTAGTTAGTGCAAGAGCGCACGGCGCCCTTCCGGTGGCTGCGATCACACGCGTCCCGCCTGCCCGTGTCGACCACGGGGTCCTGAGCCTGGACTAGGAGTAAGTTCTTGCGTCATGCCGAACCTCTCTGCGCTGCTCGAGGACTCCGCCGCCACCTATCCGACCCGTGATGCGCTGGTGATGGGGGACAGCCGTCTCAGGTATGCCCAGGTCAACGGGGCCGCCAACCAGGTCGCAAACCTGCTCGCCGAGCGCGGGGTCGGCCCCGGCGACAAGGTCGCGCTGACCTGCCCGAACCTGCCCTACTTCACGATCGTCTATTTCGGGATCCTCAAGACCGGTGCGACTGTGGTGCCGCTCAACGTGCTGCTGAAGGCGCGCGAGGTCGCCTATCACCTGGACGACTCCGACGCCGTGGCCTACTTCTGTTTCGAGGGCACGCCCGAGCTGCCGATGGCCCAGGAGGGTGCGGCGGCGTTCGAGCAGACCCCGGGCTGTGAGCACTTCATCGTGATCACCGGCGACCCGACGGCCGACTCACCGATCGAGGGGACGACCACTCTCGGGGCGGCCATGGCCGGGCAGGCGCCGACCTTCGAGACGCACGACGTCGCTGACGACGACACGGCCGTCATCCTCTACACCTCCGGCACGACGGGCCAGCCCAAGGGCGCCGAGCTCACGCACGCCAACATGATCTCTAACGCGGTCGTGGGCCGTGACCTCTTCGAGGGGAGCGCGGAGCGGCCGGACACCTACCTGTCCGTGCTCCCGCTGTTCCACTCCTTCGGGCAGACCGTCATCCAGAACGGCGCGTTCGCCCTCGGCGGGACCGTGGTGATGCTGCCGCGCTTTGAGGCCAAGGCTGCGTTGGGTCTCTTCCTCAAGGAGGAGATCACCTTCTTTGCGGGCGTCCCGACGATGTACTGGGCCCTGCTGGGGGCTCTTGACGAGTCGGTCGACGTCGCCAGCATCGCCGCGCACCTGCGGGTCGCCGCCTCGGGTGGCTCGGCCCTGCCGGGCGAGGTGCACAAGGGATTCAGGCAGCGCTTCGGGGTGACGATCCTGGAGGGTTATGGCCTGTCCGAGACCTCGCCGGTCGCCTCCTTCTCGGTCTTCGGGGAGGAGCCCCGAGTCGGGTCGATCGGTGTGCCGATCCCGCAGGTGGAGATGAAACTGATCGAGTCCGACTGGTCGGACGTGGACCGCTCGAGCGATCCCGACACGGTGGGTGAGATCGCAATCAAGGGGCCCAACATCATGAAGGGCTACTACGACCGGCCAGACGCCACCGCCGAGGCGATCCGCGACGGCTGGTTCCGCAGTGGGGACCTGGGGCGTCAGGACGAGGACGGCTACTTCTACATCGTGGACCGGGCCAAGGACATGATCATCCGCGGCGGCTTCAACGTCTATCCGCGGGAGATCGAGGAGGTGTTGATGACGCACCCGGCCGTCTCGCTGGCGGCCGTGATCGGCGTGCCGCACGAGGCCCACGGTGAGGAGATCAAGGCTTATGTGATCCCTGAGCCCGGCACCGAGGTCACGGCGGAGGAGCTGGTCGCCTGGAGCAGGGAGCAGTTCGCCGCCTACAAGTATCCGCGCCAGGTCGAGATCATCGGCAACCTGCCGATGACCGCGACCGGCAAGATCCTCAAGCGCGAGCTGGGCTGACGGCGCTGGATCGCACGGTGGATCGGGACCTGCGAAACCACTATCAAAATGCGGGTGCGACCGACGAAACCGCTATCAAAATGGGTTAGATGAAGGCCGCGAGGATCCAGTAGGTGACCGCGGCGACCAGGCCGGCGCCGGGGAAGGTCAGGATCCAGGCGCCGACGATGTTGCCGGCCACGCCCCACCGCACGGCGGAGAGGCGGCGGGTCGCGCCCACGCCCATGATGGCCGAGGTGATCGTGTGGGTCGTCGAGATCGGTGCGTGGAAGACCAGGCCCGCGATGTAGAGCACGGAGGCCGCCACGCTCTCGGCGGCGAAGCCCTGAGGTGGGTCGAGGTCGATGATCCTGCGGCCGAGGGTGCGCATGATCCGCCAGCCACCGGCATACGTCCCGGCAGAGATGACCAGTGCTGAGCTGACCGTCACCCACAGCGGGATGCTGTCGCCCTCGTGATAGCCGCCCACGACCAGCGCCAGGACCACGATGCCCATCGTCTTGGCGGCGTCCTGCAGGCCGTGGCCCAGGGCCATCGCGGCGGCTGACACAGTCTGGGCGTGCCGGAAGTTGCGCGAGAGCTTGCCCGGGTGCCCGTTGCGGAAGATCCACAGGATCGCGGTCATGGCGAGGAAACCCAGGAGCATGCCGACCACGGGGGAGACCAACATCGGGATGACGATCTTGAAGAGGATGCCGTCCCACAGCACCGAGGTGCCGGCCGCCAGCGAGCCACCGGCCATGCCACCGATCAGGGCGTGGGAGGAGGAGGAGGGCAGGCCGTACCACCAGGTCAGCATGTTCCAGCCGATCGCTCCGACCAGTGCTGCGGCGACGATCGCCAGTCCCGTCATGCCCTCGGGTGGGTCGATGATCCCCGAGCCCACCGTCTTGGCGACGCCGGTGCCGAGGAAGGCGCCGACCAGGTTGAAGAAGGCCGCCATGGCGAGCGCGACCCGAGGGGTGAGCGCGCGGGTCGACACCGAGGTGGCGATCGCGTTTGCTGCGTCATGGAACCCGTTGGTGTAGTTGAAGCCCATCGCCAGGATGACGACAAGGACAACGGGGAGCAGTCCCTCCACCGGCTCAGGACTCCTTGGCTGCGATGCTCTCGACCGTGTTGGCCACGGTCTCGAAGGAGTCGGCCGCGGCCTCGAGCTCGTCGAAGAGCTCCTTGAACTTGATGATGTCCACCGCGTCCCGGTCGCCGTCGAACAGCGCGGCGATCATCTGTCGGTAGTTGCGGTCAGCGTCGTTTTCCAGGCTGTTGACCGCGATCCAGAACTCGCGCAGGTTGTGCATCTTCTCGAGCCCGGGCATCGCTTCCAGGGTCAGGTCGGCCATCTGGGTCAGGACCCGGGCCTGCTCGGCCACCGCAGCGGGGAGCTCGCCCACCCGATAGAGCACCATGATCTCCACGCTGGCCTCGATGTGGTCCAGGCAGTCGTCCAGGCGCGCGGCCAGGCGATAGATGTCGTCGCGGTCGAACGGCGTGATGAACGAGCTGTTCACCGCCGACAGGATCGCGTGCGTGGCCTCGTCCCCCTGGTGTTCGAGCTCCTTGAGCCGCCGGGCCGCGCTCTCCCACTCACCGGGCGGTCCCTCCACGGTCGCCTGCAACAGGTGGGCCGCGTCTCTGATGTGGGTGGCCAGGGTGGCGAACTGGCCATAAAAGCTCGTGTTCTGGGGAGTCAGCTTGAAGCGCACGGCCCTGATGCTACGCGACACCGCGCGGTTGCCTGTCCGTCGCTCATCGTTCACCCGAGGTTCAGGATCGCTCGCTGCGCGGCATACGCCTCAGGCGATCCTTCGGGGTAGCGCACCGGGAGGTAGTCCTGCCAGGCTGGCGGTGATCCGTCCTCGAGCAGGGAGTCATCACGATGAGTGCCGCAGCCAAGTCCGCCGACCAACCCCTGAGCGCCCAGGATCTGACGTCGATCGATGCGTGGTGGCGCGCCTCGAACTACCTCGCGGTGGGGCAGATCTATCTGATGGACAACGCGTTGCTGCGTCGGCCGCTGGCTGCAGAGGACGTCAAGCCGCGCCTCCTCGGCCACTGGGGGACCTCCCCGGGGCAGAACTTCCTCTACGCCCATCTCAACCACCAGATCATCAACCGCGACCTGGACATGATCTATCTGTCCGGACCTGGGCACGGGGGCCCGTCGCTGGTGGCCGCCGGCTGGCTCGAGGGCACCTACTCACAGGTGTATTCGCACGTCGGGACGGACGAACGCGGACTGAACGTGCTGTTCCGGCAGTTCTCCTTCCCCGGAGGGATCCCCAGCCACGTGGCGCCGGAGACCCCGGGCTCGATCCATGAGGGCGGCGAGCTCGGCTACGTCCTGTCGCATGCCTATGGTGCTGCGTTCGACAACCCTGACCTCGTCGTCGCGGCGGTCATCGGTGACGGCGAGGCCGAGACCGGGCCACTGGCCACCGCCTGGCACAGCAACAAGTTTCTGAATCCCCGGCTCGATGGCACTGTGCTGCCGATCCTGCACCTCAACGGTTACAAGATCGCCAACCCCACTGTCCTGGACCGGATCCCGCGTCAGGAGCTCGAGGCGCTGATGGTCGGCTACGGTCACCGGCCCTACTTCTTCGAAGCGGGCTTCGACGACGAGGAGCCGGCCCAGTTCCACCAGCGTTTCGCCGCGCTCCTGTCGGAGGTGCTCGATGAGATCGCGAGGATCAGGACCGAGGCGACTGACGGCATACTCACCGGTCGTCCGCGGTGGCCGATGATCGTCTTCCGGACGCCGAAGGGCTGGACCGGCCCCGAGGAGGTCGACGGGTTGCCGGTCGAGGGCACGTGGCGCAGCCATCAGGTGCCGATGGCGGCGGTGCGCGGCAACGAGGACTACACGCGGCTGCTCGAGGAGTGGATGCGCAGCTATCGTCCCGAGGACCTCTTTGATGAGGACGGCCGCATCGTCGAGCAGATCGCCCGCAACAACCCTGTCGGCACCCGGCGGATGAGCGCGAACCCGCACGCCAACGGGGGCATGCTCACCCGGGACCTGGACCTGCCGGACTGGCAGGAGTATGCCGTGGACGTCCCCTCCCCCGGTGGCGCGAACGCGGAAGCCACCCGGGTGCTGGGGACGTGGGTGGCGGACGTGATCGAGCGCAACCGCGAGACGTTCCGCGTGTTCGGGCCGGACGAGACGCACTCCAACCGGCTCGGTGCCGCCGTCGAGACGGGCGGCAAGACCTGGGTGGCCGAGGTGGTCGACACGGATGTGGACCTCTCGCCCACGGGTCGCGTCATGGAGGTGCTGTCCGAGCACCAGTGCCAGGGGTGGCTGGAGGGCTATCTGCTCACCGGGCGGCACGGACTCCTCAACAGCTATGAGGCGTTCGTGCACATCGTCGACTCGATGTTCAACCAGCACGCCAAGTGGCTCGACGCGACCCGCGACATTCCGTGGCGGGTGCCGGTCCCGTCGCTGAACTACCTGTTGTCCTCGCACGTGTGGCGCCAGGACCACAACGGCTTCTCGCACCAGGACCCCGGCTTCCTGGACGTCGTGATGAACAAGACGGCAGACGTGATCAGGATCTATCTGCCGCCGGACGCCAACACCCTGCTGTCGACCTATGACCACTGCCTGCGGAGCAAGAACTATGTCAACGTGGTCGTCTCCGGCAAGCAGCCGGGTCCGCAGTGGCTCTCGGCGCAGGACGCCGCCCTGCACTGTGCCAGGGGCATCGGGATCTGGGACTGGGCCGGGTCCGAGGTGGCGGGGGAGAAGCCCGATGTGGTGCTGGGGTGTGCCGGTGACGTGCCGACGGTGGAGGCCATCGCGGCTGCGAGGTTGCTGGCCGAGCACCTGCCCGAGCTGCGGGTGCGCGTCATCAACGTCGTGGACCTGATGCGGCTCCAGGACGAGCGTGAGCACCCGCACGGGCTGAGCCACCGGGACTTCGACTCGTTCTTCACCACCGACCGTCCGGTGATCTTCGCCTTCCACGGCTATCCGTCGCTGGTGCACCGGCTGACCTACCGGCGGACCAACCACAGCAACATCCACGTGCGTGGCTTCAAGGAGCAGGGCACCACCACCACGCCGTTCGACATGTTGATGATGAATGACCTGGACCGCTATCGGCTGGTCGCCGATGTCATCGACCGGGTGCCCGGTCTCGCGGAGCGCGCGGCCGGCCTGCGTCAGGCGATGCTCGACATGCGGGTGAGGGCGCGCAACTACACGCGCGAGCACGGCGAGGACCTCCCCGAGGTGGCGCAGTGGGTGTTCAACGACGAGGACAACACGCAGGGTTCGGGGGCGCCCGGCGCCGACACGGGCGGTGACAACGACTGAGGGTGCTCACCAGAGCATGACCTCGGTCGTGTCAGGAGTGCCCCGCGCAAGTCGTGCGTCCCGGGCTCCTCGATCCCGAGTGCCGTGACGTCGTCCTCGATGCCCCCTCGACCTCAAGCTTGCCGACCAGCGTCTTGATAGCGATCTCTGCGGCACACAGGGCCAAGAGGTGTGAGCAGCTGACCGTGCAACTTGGAGCAGATCCGGTGTCTTAGAGCCGGTTGTAGCAGGCTCTAAGACACGGCAGCGGCTCTCAGACGCGCGTGCGCAGGTGGCGTGGCGCGGGCACGGGCTGAGTGGGTCCGAACCTTGCCACAAGTGCGTGTGGCGCGGGCACGGGCTGAGTGGGTCCGAACCTTGCCACAACTGCGTGTGGCGCGGTCCGAACCTTGCCACAAGCGCGTGTGGCGCGGTCCGAACCTCCCTCAAGTCTGGTAGCCCAGGTTAGGTGCCAGCCAGCGCTCGGCCTCCTCAAGGGTCCAGCCCTTGCGGGCGGCGTAGTCCTCGACCTGGTCGCGGGCGACCTTGCCGACGGCGAAGTAGACCGACTCGGGGTGGCCGAGGTAGAGGCCGGAGACCGCTGAGGTCGGCGTCATCGCGCAGTGCTCGGTCAGCTCCAGACCGATCTCCGCAGCACCGAGCAACCGGAAGAGCGTGCGCTTCTCGGTGTGGTCGGGCTGGGCGGGATAGCCAGGTGCCGGCCGGATGCCGTCGTAGTGCTCCCGGACCAGGTCGGCGACCTCGAGCCGCTCGTCGGGCGCGTAGCCCCACAGCTCGGTGCGCACCGTGCGGTGCACCCACTCGGCGCAGGCCTCGGCCAGTCGGTCGGACAGCGCCTGCGCCAGGATCGCGGAGTAGTCGTCCAGCTCCTCCTTGAACGCCATCGCCAGCTCGTGGGCGCCGTGGATCCCGACGGCGAAGCCGCCCAGGTGGTCGCCCTCAGGGGCGACGAAGTCGGCGAGGGCGGCATAGCGGTTGCTCCGCTGCTTCTGCTGACGCAGGGTGTGGAAGACCGTGGTGCTCCCGTCGGCCTCGGTGATCTCGATGTCGTCCTGACCCAGGCGGCGCGCCGGCCACAGCGCGACCACGCCCTGGGGCTTCAACAGCTCATCGTCGATGATCGTCCGCAGCAGGGCCTGCCCGTCCGCGAACAGCTCGCGCGCCTGCTGCCCCTGACGTGGGTCGTCCAGCAGCTTGGGATAGGTGCCGCGCAGCTCCCAGGCGCTGAAGAACGGGGTCCAGTCGATGACCTCGGCCAGCTCCTCCAGGCTCGGCTCGAGCAGGTGCCGCCCCAGCTGGAGCGGGGCCGACTGCCCCGGGGAGGAGACGGCCCGGGTGTCGGACCGGGCCGTGGCCAGGTCGACCAGCGTCACCTGCTTGGCGCCGTGCCGCTCGCGCAGCTCGGAGAACTGCTTCGCGACCCGCTCGGCCAGCTCGTCCTCCCGGTTGATGGCGTCCCCTGCGACCCCGACGGCCCGGCTGGCGTCGATGACATAGGCGACGGTGCCCGAGTAGGCCGGGTCGATCTTGACCGCCGTGTGGGCGGCGCTCGTCGTGGCCCCACCGATCAGCAGCGGCGTGGTCAACCCGCGCCGGCTCATCTCCGTGGCCACCCCGACCATCTCGTCCAGGCTCGGCGTGATCAGCCCGCTGACCCCGACCAGGTCCGCGCCCCACTCAGCGGCGGTGTCCAGCAACGTCTCGGCCGGCACCATGACGCCGAGGTCACGCACGTCATAACCGTTGCAGGACAGCACGACCCCGACGATGTTCTTGCCGATGTCATGCACGTCCCCCTTGACCGTCGCCAGCAGGATCCTGCCCTTGGTGTGGCCACCCGTCTGCGCCGACGCGGCCTCCAGATAGGGCGTCAGATGTGCCACCGCGCGCTTCATCACCCGGGCTGACTTCACCACCTGTGGCAGGAACATCTGACCGCTGCCGAACAGGTCACCGACGACGTCCATGCCGTCCATCAGCGGACCCTCGATGACCGACAGGGCCGAGCCCAGCTGCTGATAGGCCTCCTCGGCGTCCTCGACGGCGTAGTCCGAGATCCCGTGCACCAGGCCGTGCCGCAGGCGCTCCGCGACCGGAGCCTCACGCCAGGCGAGCTTGGCCGCGGGGCTGCTCGACCCCGTGGACTCGCCGCGATAGCGCTCGGCCAGCTCGAGCAGCCGGTCGGCCGCGTCCGGGCGGCGGGCCAGGATGACGTCCTCGACGGCCTCGCGCAGCTCCGGCTCGATCTCTTCATAGATGCCGAGCATGCCCGCGTTGACGATGCCCATGTCCAGGCCGGCGTCGATGGCGTGGAACAGGAAGACCGCGTGCATCGCCTCGCGCACCACGTTGTTGCCGCGGAAACTGAACGAGACGTTGCTGATGCCGCCGCTGACCAGCGCCCCGGGCAGATTGGCCTTGATCCAGCGCGTCGCCTCGATGAAGTCGCGGGCATAGAGGTCGTGCTCGCTCATGCCGGTGGCGACCGTGAGCACGTTGGGGTCGAAGATGATGTCGTGCGGCGCGAAGCCGGCCTGCTCGGTCAGCAGCCGGTAGGCGCGGCTGCACACCTCCTGGCGCCGCCGCAGGCTGTCGGCCTGGCCGGTCTCGTCGAAGGCCATCACCACGACAGCCGCGCCATAACGCCGCACGATCGCCGCCCGGCGCAGGAACTCCTCCTCGCCGTCCTTGAGCGAGATGCTGTTGACGACCCCGCGCCCCTGCAGGCACTGCAGTCCGGCCTCCAGCACCTCCCAGCGTGAGGAGTCGATCATCACCGGGATCCGGGAGATGTCCGGCTCTCCCGCAAGGAGATTCAGGAAGTGCGTCATGGCGGCGACACCGTCGAGCATGCCCTCGTCGAGGTTGACGTCGACCAGCTGCGCGCCGGCCTCCACCTGTTGCCGGGCGATCTGCACTCCGGCGTCCCAGTCGCCCTCTGCGACAGCCTTCTTGAAGCGGGGGGAGCCGGTGATGTTGGTCCGCTCGCCGACATTGACGAAGTTGATCTCCGGGGTGACCGTGAAGGGTTCGAGACCGGACAGACGCAGGTATGCCGCGGGCTGGGCGGGGCGACGGGGGCGCACGCCCTGCACCGCGGCAGCGATCGCCTCGATGTGCGCAGGGGTTGTGCCGCAGCACCCGCCGACGATGTTGACCATCCCCTCGCGGGCGTAGTCCGCGAGCACCTGCGCCATCTGCCCGGGCGTCTCGTCGTAGCCACCGAAGGCGTTGGGCAGCCCGGCGTTGGGGTGGACCGAGACCAGCCGGGGGCTGGAGCCGGCGACGTCTCGCAGGTGCGGGCGGAGCGCGGCCGGCCCGAGCGCGCAGTTCAGCCCGACCGAGACCAGGTCGAGGTGCTCGGTCTCCAGGTCGGTGGAGATGACGAAGGCCTCGGGGGTCTGCCCCGACAGGGTGCGGCCCGAGGCGTCGGTGATCGTGCCGGAGAGCATGACCGGGACCGCGCGCCCCAGCTCGCGACCCACCGTGTCGGCGGCGCGCAGCGCAGCCTTGGCGTTGAGGGTGTCAAAGACTGTCTCGATCAGCAGCAGGTCGGCCCCGCCCTCGAGGAGCGCCCGGGCCTGCTCGGCATACGCCTCGTGCAGCTGGGCATAGGTGACCGCACGGAACTCGGGCGCCTCGACGTCGGGGGACAGGGATGCCGTGCGGTTCGTGGGCCCCATCGCCCCGGCGACCCAACGGGGTCGACCGTCATGCGCGGTGGCCTCATCGGCCGCCTCGCGTGCCAGCCGGGCAGCGGCGCGGTTGAGCTGGCTCACCAGCGCCTCGGTGCCGTAGTCCGCCTGCGCGATCGACGTCGCGGTGAAGGTGTTGGTGGTCGTGATGTCGGCGCCGACCGCAAAGTACTGGCGGTGCACGTCCAGGACGACGTCCGGACGGGTCAGCGACAGCAGGTCGAAGTTGCCCTTGTAGCTGCGCGCGTCGTCCGCCCCGTCGAAGCGGAAGTCGTCCTCGGTGAGCTCGAGCTGCTGGAACATCGAGCCCCAGGCCCCATCGAGGACCAGGATGCGCTCGCGCGCGGTGGTGCGCAGGTCTGCGCTGCTCATCTGTCACCTCTCGTGCCACGGCTGTGGACTTGCCGACCGGAGTCGGGCCTGGGGGACGGCACAGTCGAGGATAGTGGAGTCGGCCCGGTGCACTTCTGCGCCCCTCGGCAGCGTCATGAGGGAGGTGAAGAACGCGACTGACAGACTGGGTGGGGTGCACCCTCACGACGTCACCTCGACCTATCGGCTGCAGCTGCATGCCGACTTCACCTTTGAGCACGCCCGGGCGGTGGTGCCCTATCTGCGCGACCTGGGCGTCTCTCACGTCTATCTCTCGCCGGTGCTCACCGCCGTGCCCGGGTCCGAGCACGGCTATGACGTGCTCGACCACACGCAGATCAACCCGGAGCTGGGCGGCCGGGACGGGCTCGAGCAGCTGGCTGCCGACTGCCACCAAGCCGGGCTGGGGGTCGTGGTCGACGTCGTGCCCAACCACATGGCGCTCACCGCGCCCGAGTGGGCCAGCAGCCCGGTCTGGCAGGTGCTGCACGACGGGCCCCGCTCCGCCCGCGCCCACTGGTTCGACGTGGACTGGGAGGCCCTCGACGGACGGATCGGCCTGCCGGTGCTGGGCGCGTCCCTGGCCGACGTGCTGGCGGCCGGCGAGCTGACCCTCGACACCGGCCGACCCGGCGAGGGACCTGCTGAGGGGCAGCCGGTGGTCCGCTACTACGAGCACGTGTTCCCGGTGGCGGAGGGGACAGCAGGCGGTGACGTCGCCGAGGTGCTGGCGCGGCAGCACTACCTGCTCGCGGACTGGCGCGAGGCCGAGGCCACGCTGAACTACCGCCGCTTCTTTGAGGTCGACTCGCTGATCGGCGTGCGCGTCGAGGAGGTCGACGTCTTTGAGGACACGCACCGGCTCCTGCTCGACCTCAACCACGCCGGGGTCATCGACGCGTTCCGGATCGACCACCCCGACGGACTGGCTGACCCGCAGGACTATCTGCGGCGGCTGAGCCACGGGGCGGCACCTGGCACCCCTGTCTGGGTGGAGAAGATCCTGGAGGGCGACGAGCGCCTGCCGGAGACCTGGGAGTGCTCTGGCACCACGGGGTATGACGCGAACGCAGCCCTGCAGAGCGCCCTCACCCTGAGCGCAACGGCCGGGACGGTCGATGGCGCGTGGCGCCAGGTCGGTGGCAACCCGTCGCTGGCGGAGGTGGTCACGGCGGCCAAGCGCGAGGCGGTCGACCTGCTGCTCACCCCGGAGACGGCACGGCTGCTGCGGCTGGCGCTGCGGGTCCTGCCCGACCGGGAGCCGGACGCCCTGAGCGAGGCGCTGCGCGACCTGCTCGTGGAGGTCGACGTCTATCGCGCCTATGTCCGGCCGGGTCACGACACCGACCCGGCCTCCGCGGGTCGACTCGAGGACGCGATCGGGCGGGCAGCCCGGACCTCGGCGCACCCGCACACCGTGCGCGCCGTCGGTGCAGTGCTGCTGGCGCCCGACGCCTCCCACGACCCCGTGACCGCGCGCGACCTGGCGGTCCGCTTCCAGCAGGTCACCGGCCCGGTGATGGCCAAAGGCATCGAGGACACCGCCTTCTATCGCTGGCACCGGCTGGTCGCTCTCAACGAGGTTGGCGCGGACCCGGCCGCCGACGCCGGGACGGGCCCGCTCCTGGCGTGGGCGCAGCACCAGGTCGAGCACTGGCCCCTGGGCATGACGACCCTGTCGACCCACGACACCAAGCGCAGCGAGGACGTGCGGGCGCGGCTGCTGGCGGTCGCCGCGGATGCTGGCGCCTGGCAGGCCTGCACGGACACGTTCGCCACCGCCGCCGAACAGCACGGCGTGGACGGGCCGACCGCCCACCTCATCTGGCAGACGGTCGTCGGCGCGGGTGGTGCCGACGCCAGCGGGCGGGAGCTGGACGAGGCCCGGCTCAGCACCTATCTGACCAAGGCGCTGCGCGAGGCCAAGCAACACACCACCTGGATCGCCGTGGACGAGGCCTACGAGTCGCACGTCGCCGACCTGGCGAGCGCCGCGCTCGCCGAGGGCCCGTTGCGCGAGGTGACCGACGCTGCACTCGCCGCCAACCTGGGTCGGGTGCGTGCCGTCATACTCGCCCAGAAGCTGTTGCAGCTCACGCTGCCGGGCGTGCCGGACACCTATCAGGGGTGCGAGCTGGTCGACCTGTCCCTGGTCGACCCCGACAACCGCAGGCCGGTCGACTTCGCGGACCGCGCGGCACGGCTGGCCAGGCTCGATGCCGACGCGCCGCCGCAGGACCTCTCTGACGAAAAGCTCCTGGTCACTGCCTCGGCGCTGCGACTGCGCCAGGAGCGCCCGGCCAGTTTCGCCGGCGGCCTCACCGCGCTGCCGGTGGGGGAGCAGCTGCTGGCCTATCTGCGCGGCGACGATGTGCTGGTCCTCGCGGTGCGCCAGCCCGACGCGCACGGCGCTGCCCCGGAGGCCGCGCTGGACCTGCCCGTCGGCACCTGGACCGACCGTCTCACCGGCGCGCAGCACGAGGGTTCGGTCAGCACGGTTGACCTGCTCACCCGCCTGCCCGTCGCGCTGCTCGTGCGGGCCAGCGGCTGAGTGTGGCGCCCGAGGCTCCCTCGCGGGACCATGGTGGGAGACACCAGGAGGCGGCCATGGCCGGAGCAGATGACTTCGCGGCATATCTGAAGCAGGTGCGCGCCCACCGTGCCGAGCTGCGCGATGCGGTCCGCCGGGTCGACGACGCGCTCGAGGCACCGATCGCCCGGGGAGGCGCCTGGCGCACCAGCGTCGCGGTCGCCCTCAGCGAGCTGTCCCGCGACTTCGAGGACCACATCCACCTGACGGAGCGCCCGGGGGGTCTGTATGACAGCGCCACCGCGACCAACCCGCGCCTGGCGGCCCGCGCCGAGCAGCTCGTCGGCGAGCATGTGGGGCTGAGGGCGGCGATCAAGGCCTGCGTCGTGTCCTATGCGGAGGCTCCGGACGACGCGGACCTGGCCGACCTGCGCGAGAGCGCGACGACCCTGGTCGGTGAGCTCGTGCGCCACCGACAGCGCGGTGGAGACCTGGTCTATGAGGCCTACGCCGTCGACATCGGTGGTGAGGGCTGATTCTGGCATCATCGGCGCCGGAGCCGATCGAGGAGGAGCCGATGACGTATGCCGTGTGGGCACCCGACGCGGAGACGGTGCACGTGGCCGTCGGTGCGGACGGGGCGACCCGACGCCAGATGGTCCCCGCCGAGCGATCCGGGTGGTGGACGGCGCCGGTCGAAGAGGGCGACGACGGGCGTTACGCCTTCGTGCTGGACGGCGGCGACCCCAGGCCCGACCCGCGATCCCTGTCCCAGCCCGAGGGGGTCCATGCGGCGTCCGCCCTCGTGGACCTCGCGGCATACCAGTGGGGTGACGGGCAGTGGAGCGGCACGGCTCTGGACGGAGCCGTGCTCTATGAGCTGCACATCGGCACCTTCACTCCAGAGGGCACGCTCGCCGCGGCGACCGCGCACCTGGACCACCTGGTCGACCTCGGCGTGACGATGGTCTCGCTGATGCCGGTGGCAGCCTTCCCCGGGCGCCACGGCTGGGGCTATGACGGGGTCGCGCTCTATGCGGTGCATGAGCCGTATGGTGGGGCGCGGGCGCTGCAGGAGTTTGTCGACGCCGCTCACCAGCGCGGCCTCGGCGTCTGCCTCGACGTCGTCTACAACCACCTGGGCCCCAGCGGCAACTACCTCTCGCAGTTCGGGCCCTACTTCACCGACCGGCACCACACGCCCTGGGGCGACGCGGTCAACCTGGACGGGCCGGGCAGTGACGAGGTGCGGTCCTTTGTCCTGGACAACGCCCGGCTGTGGTTCGAGCAGTTCCACCTGGACGCGCTGCGCCTGGACGCCGTGCACGCGCTGCACGACGAGCGGGCCGAGCACATCCTGGAGGCGCTGGCGAGCCTCGCGGACGGGGTCGCCGAGCGCACGGGTCGACCGCGCACCCTGATCGCCGAGTCTGACCGCAACGACCCGGCCACGGTCAGCCCGCGACGGCCCGGGGGCGCTGGCGGGCTCGGGCTGGCCGGGCAGTGGGCCGACGACATCCACCACGCCCTGCATGTGGCGCTGACGGGGGAGACGGCCGGCTACTACGCCGACTTCGCCGAGCCGGGGGCGTTGACCAAGGTGTTGACCTCGACCCCGTTCTTCCACGACGGCACGTTCTCCACCTTCCGGGAGCGCGCGCACGGCCGGCCGGTCGACCTGGTCACCACGCCACCGTGGCGGTTCGTGGCCTCGCTCCAGACGCACGACCAGATCGGCAACCGGGCCGCGGGAGACCGACTGTGCCACAACGTGACTCCAGGACAGGCCGCGATCGGTGCGGCCCTGCTGCTGACGGCCCCCTACACCCCGATGCTCTTCATGGGGGAGGAGTGGGGCGCCAGCACAACGTGGCAGTTCTTCACCGACCACTCCGAGCCCGAGCTGGTCGAGTCGATCCGCACCGGCCGGGCCCGGGAGTTCGCCGCGCACGGGTGGGCCGCGGCCGTGCCCGACCCGCAGGACGAGGGCACCGTGACGGCGTCGCGGCTGGACTGGTCCGAGCTCGAGACACCGCCGCACGCCTCGCTCCTGGAGTGGCACCGCACGCTCCTGCGCCTGCGTCGCGAGCTGCCCGACCTGCGCGCCGCGGCGCTGGACGAAGCCCGTCTGACCCGCGACGGGGACGTGCTGGAGCTCACCCGTGGCGCGGTCCGCGTCCTGGCCAACCTGGGGGAGCAGGCGCGGACCGTGACGGTGCCGGCCGAGCCGGGCGCACGGCATACGACCGAGGCGTATGGCGGGGCCCGGCTGGACGGGGACAGCGCCACCCTGCCGGGGCACTCGGTGATCGTGCTGGGTCCGCGTACGGTGGAACGGTGAGGTTCCACAAGCCGATCCCGGTCCCCCCGGAGTCGATCGAGAGCGTCGCGGGTCCCGACCAGCTGGAGCTGGCCGAGATGGCCCACCGCAGTGCTGCCGCGCTGGTGGACCGGGGGCGCAGCAACGAGGACCCGGAGGTGCGGGCCAAGCTGATCGACCTGCCGCAGACCGTCGGCCTGACCACGCTGGCCGAGGTGTGGTCGGCCCGTCCAGCGCGCACACTGCCCGGCGCCCTGTGGCGGCTCTATGTGCTGCGCGAGTGGGTGCAGCGCTCGCCCGAGCTGGTCGCCGACGCGTTCAGTGCCGGCGCGGCGCACGCCGACGTCTATCGCGTCATCTCCGGTGTCGTCGAACCGCCCCGGCCGGAGGACCTGCACGAGCTGACCCATCAGATCCTGCACGGCGTCTTCGAGGGCGACCTGGACGTCGCGCTGGAGCGGGCGGCGGCCTTCTGTCACGTCACCGCGACGGGTCTGGCGGTGCAGCACGGGGAGGGGCCCCCCAGCGGGCCTGGCGCCGACAACCCCCCGGAGGTGCCCGCGGGCGGAGAGCAGGAGGAGGCCGATCCAGCTGGCGCCGAGCGCTCCGAAGCGCTGCGGCGTGCGGCGCGGCTGCAGGACACGGCCGCCGACCTGCAGGCCTGTGCCCGGCTCTGGCTGCGCGGCGAGTTGCACTGAGACCTCAGCCGGGCTGTGCGGGCGTGTCAACTCCCTGGTCGTCCACAGGTGGGAAGAGATCTGACGCATGAGCGGTTAACCTGGTCGTGTGCCGGGCCGCGGCAGCCCCGGGCTCCAACATTCGCCGCTACGAGCGGCCACACGCCGAGAGGCGCTCCCGGTCCGGCACACCTACTTCTTCTGAGCCACACGTTCTGAGCCACACGGCCGGTGGCCCGCGCCCCTCCCGCCTGCCGTCATCCAGGATTCGCCTTCGCGCCACCCGTGCGTAACATTCAGTCTGCGACGGGTTGTCGTCGCACCGGCCCACCCAAGCGAGCAGACCAGTGCGCATCCGGATGACTCCTCGAACGGCATCGTTCGCGACCGCCTTCGCCGGACTTGCGGACCAGGTGCGGCTGGGGGCCCTCGCGGTGCAGGACTCGCTCGGCCCGGCCAGCCACACGCGGCGCACCGACCTGGACCGCCTTCAGCAGATCGAGCGGGAGGGCCAGCGGGCCCGCGACCAGATCGTCGAGCTGGCCCGTGACTCGTTCGTGACCCCTTTCGACCGGGGTGACATCCACCTCTTGGCTGTGCGGCTGACCGAGTGCCTCTCGCACATGGAGCAGGCGGTGGACGCCGGCGTCCGGCACCGCATCGACGAGTTCCCAGAGGGCACCGCCGCCCTTGTGGACGCCCTCGTGCGGATGGCCGAGCTGACCGCGCGAGCGCTGCCCACGCTCTATAGCCCCGACGGGGCAGCCGACTACCCGGGGGAGATCCGCCGGATCGCCTCCCGTGCCGAGCCCATCCGGCGCGACCTGGCGACGCAGAACCTCGCCGGCTCCGACCCGCTCGGGGCGATGCGCACCGCCGCGGCGCTCGACGGTCTGGCGCTGACACTGCGCTCCTTCGAGCAGGTCGCCACCGTCGTCGAGGGCATCGTCGTCAAGGAGTCCTGAGCGGTGGACTGGCTCCCCGTCGGCGTGGTCATTGCGCTCGCCCTCATCTTTGCCTTCACCAATGGCTTCCATGACGCGTCCAACTCCGTCGCGACCGCGATCGCGACGCGGGCCCTGAGCCCGCGCATCGCGGTGGCCATGGCGGCCGTCCTCAACCTGGCCGGGGCGTTCCTCGGGGAGGGGATTGCTCGGGTCATTGGGGAGAGCATCATCAGGCCGCCGGATGGCCGCGAAGGTCTGGTCATCCTCGGCTCGGCGCTGGTCGGTGCCATTGCCTGGAACCTGCTGACCTGGTGGCGGGGGATGCCGTCGTCGTCCTCCCACGCGCTGATCGGGGGCCTGGCCGGCGCCTCGCTCGCCGCGGGAGCCACGGTCCTGTGGGGCGGCATCTGGTGGGACGTCGCCCTCCCCATGCTGATCTCGCCGCTCGCAGGGCTCGTGGTCGCCTATCTGGTGATGCGCCTGCTGATCAGCCGTCTCGGTCACCTGTCCCGCCGTCGGGCCGACCGGGACCTGCGCTATGCCCAGGTCGCCTCCGCGGGGGCCATGGCACTGGGGCACGGGCTGCAGGATGCGGCCAAGACGATGGGAGTGGTCGTCCTCGCCCTGACCGTCAGCGGCCACAGCTCGGGCGACGACGTGCCCTGGGAGGTCATGCTGGGGGCCGCACTCGCCCTGGCTGCCGGGACGTATGCCGGGGGGTGGCGGATCATGCGGACTCTCGGACGGCGGATCATCACTCCGGCACCCGAACCGGCACAGGGCATGGTGGCAGAGGCCTCGTCGGCCGCGATCCTTTATCTAGCGGGTGCGCTGCACGCCCCGGTGTCCACCACCCACACGATCACGGCCTCGATCGTCGGCGCAGGGCTGATTGGCCGCCGGTCGGCCATCCGATGGGGCACGGTCGGTCGCATCCTGCGGGTCTGGCTCGTCACCTTCCCGGCCGCAGCAGCCGTCAGCGCGCTCCTCTGCTGGGTGGCGCTCAGCCTCTGACCCGTCCCGTGGTGAGGCACGGCACATCCGATAGTTGCAGATTCAGTCGCAGTTCACGCCGCGTTCACCCAGCGCCCCCGATCGGGTCACATCCCCTCCTTAACGTGCGGGAAGGTTGGCAACGTCGCCAGCGCGCCGGACTGCGAGAACTTCCGCAGATCACGGGCACCCTCCAACTTCAGCTTGAGAGAGGCAACATCTTGAAGCTTCACCGCTTTGGCCCCACCGTCGCGATCGCGATGGCGGCCTCCTTGGTCCTGACCGCGTGCGGCGACGACAACCCTGCTGCCGACAACGAGACCACCCCGGATAGCAACGCTGCCGAGGAGAGTGACACCGACACCGACACCGAGTCTGCGGACACAGACGCCGCCGCCGGGGGCGAGCTGTCCGGCACTCTGGCCGGCGCGGGTGCCTCGTCCCAGGACTCTGCCATGGCGGCCTGGGTCGCGGGCTACAACGCCGACGTCGAGCCGGGCGTGACCGTGAACTATGACGGCGTGGGCTCCGGTGCCGGTCGCGAGCAGTTCATCGCCGGCGCGGTGCAGTTCGCCGGCTCCGACGCTGCCCTCGACGACGAGGAGCGCGCGGCGGTCACCAGCGTGTGTGGCGACGGCGGCGCGATGAACCTGCCGGTCTACATCTCCCCGGTGGCCATCCCGTTCAACCTCGACGGTGTCACCGAGCTCAACCTGAGCCCGACCGTGCTGGCCCAGATCTTCGACCAGCAGATCACTAACTGGAACGACGAGGCCATCGCGGCCGACAACCCCGACGTCGAGCTGCCCGACCAGGCCATCACCGTCGTGAACCGCTCCGACGACTCCGGCACGACCGAGAACTTCATGGAGTACCTCTCGGCCGCGGCTCCCGACGCCTGGTCCTACGAGGCGGACAAGGCCTGGCCGGTCTCCGGTGGCGAGGCTGCCGCGCAGACCTCCGGCGTCATCCAGGTCGTCGGCGCCACCCCGGGCTCGATCGGCTACTCCGACGCCTCGGCGGTCGGCCAGCTGAGCACTGCAAAGGTCGGCGTGGGTGAGGAGTTCGTCGCGTTCTCTCCCGAGGCCGCTGCCAAGGTCGTGGACGCGTCCGAGCCGATCGACACCGGCGTCGAGGGCGACCTCGCGCTGGAGCTGGCGCGCGACACCACGGAGTCCGGTGCCTACCCCATCGTCCTGGTCTCCTACCACCTCGTGTGCAAGGACTACGCGGACGCTGCCCAGGCCGACCTGGTCAAGAGCTTCGTGGGTTACGTCATCTCCGAGGAGGGTCAGGCTGCCTCTGCCGACGCGGCCGGCTCCGCCCCGATCTCGGCCGACCTGCGCGCCATGGCTGAGGAGTCCCTGGCGTCGATCAACGCTGGCGAGTGATCTGATTCGACTAGGTCAAGCCACCGTTGCGACGGCTTCCGCCCAGGTGCGGTAGCCGTCGCAGCGGCGCGTCGAACGTGAGAACAACCCGTGACTGTTGAGGACTGAGATGAGCACAACGACCACCCGCGTCCCGCGCAAGGTCATCCGCCGACCCGGGGACCTGATCTTCGGCGGCGCCTCGGTGGGTTCTGCCCTGCTGATCCTGGTGATCCTGGCCGGTGTGGCGATCTTCCTGACCGTCGAGGCGATCCCCGCCTTCACCGCAGACCCCGCTGAGGTCACCGACGGAGAGGGCTTCCTCTCCTACGTGTGGCCGCTGGTGGCCGGCACGGTGATCGCCTCCGTCATCGCCATGGTCGTGGCAACCCCGATCGCGGTCGGCATCGCGTTGTTCATCTCGCACTACGCCGCCCGGCGGATCGGCAGCGTCCTCGGCTTCATCATCGACCTGCTCGCCGCAGTGCCCAGCGTGGTCTTCGGCATGTGGGGCATGCAGGTCTTCGCCGTGAAGCTGGCGCCGTTCTATCAGTGGCTCGAGGAGCACCTCGGTTTCATCCCGTTCTTCGCCAGCGGCTCCGCGACCGGGCGCACCCTGCTGACCGCCTCGCTCGTCCTGGCCGTGATGATCCTGCCGATCATCACCTCGGTCTCCCGCGAGGTCTTCCTGCAGACGCCGCGGCTGCATGAGGAGGCCGCCCTCGCTCTCGGCGCTACCCGCTGGGAGATGATCCGCACCGCGGTCCTCCCGTTCGGCATGCCAGGAGTCATCGGTGGGACGATGCTCGGCCTCGGTCGGGCGCTCGGTGAGACGATGGCCGTGGCGATCATCCTCTCGCCAGGGGTGTTCTCGTGGAACCTGATCGGGACCGGCAACAAGACGATCCCCTCCGAGATCGCCCTGAACTTCCCCGAGGCCGCGGGTCTGCGCCTGTCCGAGCTGATCGCCGCGGGCCTGGTCCTATTTGTGATCACCCTCGCGGTCAACCTGTTTGCGCGGTGGATCGTCGACCGCCGTTCCGAGTTCTCAGGAGCCAACTGATGAGCACCCAGACCGAGCGACCTGAGACCACATCGGCGACGAGTCACGAGCTGGACCAGCTCAGTGGTGTCGTGCCCTCGCCGGTCCGCCCCGCGTCACCGCGGCTGGCCTGGGTCGCGCTCACCGGGGGAGTCCTCGTGGGGCTGGCCCTGTGGCTGTTCCTCGACCTGCCCGTCGCCGTCGCTGCGGTCCTGGGCTACCTGGTCTATCTGGTCGCGGTCCACGTCACCTATCGCATTGTCGGTGGCGCCCGGGTCGCCACCGACCAGACGATGCGGGCCCTGGTCTACGGCGCGTTCGTGCTCGCGATCATCCCGCTGATCTCCCTGCTCTGGACGGTGGTCGAGAACGGAGCCCTGCGGGCGCTGCAGCCCGACTACCTCATGCAGTCGATGAACGGCGTGACGGGCGTGCACGACCGGGAGTATGCCGAGGGCAACGCTCCGATGATCGGTGGCGCCTACCACGCGGTCATCGGCACCCTCATCATCACCGGCATCGCCACGGTCATCTCCGTCCCGATCGGACTGTTCACCGCGATCTACCTGGTGGAGTACGGCGGCAAGAGCCGGCTCGCCAAGGTCATCAGGTTCCTGGTCGACGTGATGACCGGCATCCCCTCGATCGTGGCGGGGCTGTTTGCCTTCGCGCTGTTTGCCGTGCTCTTCGGCATCGGCACCAAGAACGGCATGGCCGGTGCGGTCGCGCTGTCGGTGCTGATGATCCCCACCGTCGTGCGCAACAGTGAGGAGATGCTGCGCATCGTTCCCCACGAGCTGCGCGAGGCGGCGCTGGCGCTCGGGGTGCCCAAGTGGCTGACCATCGCCAAGGTCGTGCTTCCCACGGCCGCGTCGGGACTGGCCTCCGGCATCACCCTGGCCATCGCCCGCGTCATCGGTGAGACCGCACCGCTGCTCGTGGCTGTCGGGTTCACCCGCGCGGTCAACGTGGACCCGACCGAGGGCCCGATGAGCAACCTGGCGCTGTTCGCCTACTACATGTTCACCCGTCCGTTGAACCCCGGCTACCGCGACCCCAGCCTCGAGCGGGCGTGGGCTGCTGCCGTCCTGCTGGTGGTCATCGTGATCGCCCTCAACCTCCTGGCCCGAGCCATCGCGAAGTTCTTCGCGCCGAAGACCCGCTGACACGCAGACCCGAAAGAGAAGCTATCCACATGTCCAAGCGCATCGACGTCAACGACCTCAACATCTTCTATGGCAACTTCCACGCCGTGAAGGATGTCAGCATGGTCATCGAACCCAAGACGGTGACCGCCTTCATCGGCCCGTCCGGCTGCGGCAAGTCGACCTTCCTGCGCACCCTGAACCGGATGCACGAGGTGATTCCCGGCGCCCGCGTCGAGGGTGAGGTCAGCATCGACGGCAAGAACCTCTATGCCCGCGGAGTCGACCCGGTCGACGTCCGCCGCGAGGTCGGGATGGTCTTCCAGCGCCCGAACCCGTTCCCGACCATGTCGATCCGGGACAACGTCCTGGCCGGGGTGAAGCTGAACAGCAAGCGGATGTCGAAGACGGCCGGTGACGAGCTCGCGGAGCGCTCACTGCGCGGTGCGAACCTCTGGAACGAGGTCAAGGACCGGCTCGACAAGCCCGGCTCGGGCCTGTCCGGTGGCCAGCAGCAGCGCCTGTGTATCGCCCGCGCGATCGCGGTCCAGCCGCAGGTCCTGCTCATGGATGAGCCGTGCTCGGCCCTCGACCCGATCTCGACGCTGGCGATCGAGGACCTGATCAACGACCTGAAGTCCGAGTTCACCGTGGTCATCGTCACGCACAACATGCAGCAGGCGGCCCGCGTCTCCGACCGCACCGGCTTCTTCAACATCGAGGCCACCGGCCAGCCGGGGCAGCTGGTCGAGTTCGACGACACGCAACAGATCTTCAACAACCCGGCACAGAAGGCCACGGAGGACTACATCTCCGGCCGCTTCGGCTGACCCCGCCACACCTGGGCACGCTTCCTCGGCTGACCCCGCCCCACACCTGGGCACGGTTCCTCGGCCGGGGGGCGGGATATACCTAGTGCACAGGCGCGACAACCGTGCCCAGGTTGGTCTGGCGACAACCGTGCCCAGGTTGGTATGGCGGCACGTGCCCGGGTCGGTATGGCGGCACGTGCGTGCCCCGGTCGGGTGCGGGGTCAGCTCGGGGGGCGGTGTCGTTCGAGGTGCAGGACGGTGGCCTTGGCTCCGGTGCCGGCCAGGTGCACGGCGAGGACCTCGCCCTTGTCCAGGTTGCTCTTGGCCAGGCGGCTCAGCATCGATGACTCCCGACCCTTCGGCGTGTGCCGGGCCAGGGCCGTCAGGATCTCGGGCAGCACCGGACCGTGGGTGCAGAGCGCTGTCCCCTCACCGCGCCCAAGCACCTTGGCCAGTCGAGCGGCCAGTTTGGTCGGTCCCTCGGCATAACCCTCCTCGGACAGCCCTCGACGGTCCACCAGCTTCCGGCCGCTGGCAGCGGCATAGGGAGCCAGGGTGTCGGCGCACCGCACGGACGGTGAGGTCACCAGGTGCGCGGGGTCATAGGCGTCGAACAGCTCGACCAGGCGATCAGCGCGACGCTGGCCGACCGGTGTCAGCGGACGCTGCGGGTCGGCACCCTTCCAGGCCTTGCGGCCGACCGCGTGGGCGTGCCGGACCACGAGGAGCGTCCAGGTGTCGAGCTGGTCGGCGGCATGGGCGTCGACCGCCGCGTCGAGCTGCTCGCGGTCGCGGCGATAGGTGAGCCGAGACCGCGCCTTCGCCGCCGGCAACCACTCGACCTGGTCGATCTCGTGCTCGAGGTCGCCGGACCCACCCGTGACGGTCCCGGCCCAGTAGCGCACCTGCTTGAGCTGCGGGCGGCCATCGCGCTCGCCCAGGCCATACCAGGACGTCGGCAACGGCAGCCCGAGACGCACGCGCAGCCCCGTCTCCTCCAGTGTCTCCCGGGCCGCCGCCACGGCCCACTCCTCGCCCCGCTCGAGCTTGCCCTTGGGCCAGGACCAGTCGTCATACCTGGGCCGGTGGACGACGGCGAACTGGAGCTTGCCGCCGCGGATCCGCCAGGGAAGCATCCCGGAGGCGCGCACGAGCAGCGCAGGTTCGGTCTGGGTCGCCACAGTCAGCTGCTCCGCGCCGTCAGCGGCGTCGGCCCGGCCGGCGGCGCGCGCCGTAGGACGCGATGAACTCGGACTGCAGGTCGGCCAACGGCTCACCCTCGGCATCCAGGTGGTGGCGCAGCCACTGGCCCTCCGCATCCAGGTGCCAGCTCGCGATCTTGTCAGACATGCCGCGGTCGATCAGGTTGACCATGGCCTTGACCTGGTCCCGGTCCGCGATCGGCACCAGCGCCTCGACGCGGCGGTCCAGGTTGCGGTGCATCATGTCGGCCGAGCCGAGATAGACGGTGGCGTTCTTGCCGTTGCCGAACGCAAAGATGCGGGAGTGCTCCAGGAAGCGACCCAGGATGGATCGCACCCGCATGGTCTCGGACAGCCCGGGGACCCCTGGACGGAGGGCACAGATGCCGCGGACGAGCACATCGACCGACGCGCCCGCCATGGACGCCCGATAGAGCGCGTCACAGACCGCCTCGTCGACGATCGAGTTGACCTTGATCCGGATCGCGCCCGCCGAACCCTTGTCAGCCTCGGCCTTGATGAGCTCGAGCAGGCCGGAGCGCACCGACCGCGGCGCGACCAGCAACCGCTTGAACTTGCTCTTGGGGGCCATCCCGGACAGCTGGTTGAACAGTCGCGTCAGGTCCTCCCCGATGGCCTCGTCGCAGGTGAGCAGCCCCAGGTCCTCATAGAGCCGCGCGGTCTTGGGGTTGTAGTTGCCGGTCCCGACGTGGCAGTAGCGGCGCAGCCCACCGGCCTCCTGGCGGACGACGAGGCAGAGCTTGGCGTGGGTCTTGAGCCCGACCATGCCATAGACGACGTGCACGCCGGCGTGCTCCAGCTTGCGGGCCCACGAGATGTTGTTCTCCTCGTCGAAGCGGGCCTTGATCTCGACCACCGCCAGCACCTGCTTGCCGGAGGCCGCCGCATCGATCAGGGCGTCGATGATGGGGCTGTCGCCGCTGGTGCGATAGAGGGTCTGCTTGATCGCCAGCACCTGGGGGTCGTTGGCCGCCTGCCCGATAAAGGCCTGCACCGAGGTGGAGAACGAGTCATAGGGGTGGTGCAGCAGGACGTCCTCGGAGCGCACCGCCGCGAGAATGTCCGCGGCGGCGGAGCGCTCCACCGGCGCCAGCGCCGGATGCGTCGTGGGCAGGAAGGTCGGATAGCTGAGCTCGGTGCGGTCCAGGTCGGCCACGATGTTGAGCGCGGTCAGGTCCAGGGGGGACGGCAGTCGGTAGACCTCGGCGGGGTGCACCCGCAGCTCACGGGTGAGCAGGTCCAGGACGTGGTCGTCCATCTCCTGCTCGACCTCCAGCCGGACGGGGGGCCCGAACCGACGGCGGGTCAGCTCCTTCTCCAGCGCGGTCAGCAGGTTCTCCGCATCGTCCTCCTCGACCTCGAGGTCCTCGTTGCGGGTGACCCGGAAGGTGAAGGTCTCGTGGACCTCCATGCCTGGGAAGAGGACGTCGAGGTGCGCGGCGATGACCTCCTCGAGCAGCACGAGACGAGTGGTGTAGAGACCGTCCTCGCTGGGCAGCTCGATGAAGCGCGGCAGCAGGGGCGGCACCTTGACGCGCGCGAAGTGCTCGCGGCCGGTCTGCGGGCTGATCAGGATGACGGCCAGGTTGAGCGAGAGTCCGCTGATGTAGGGGAAGGGGTGCGCCGGGTCGACCGCCAGCGGGGTCAGGACCGGATAGACCGTGCTGCGGAACATCTCGCCCAGCGTCGACTGCTCCTTGTCGGTGAGCTCCTCCCAGCGCACCAGCGTGATGCCCTCCCCGTCGAGGGCTGGGCCCACGACGTCGCGGAACAGGGCTGCGTGACGCTCCATGAGCCGGTGGGCGCCGAGCGAGATCTCGTCGAGCACCTCGCGAGGCTCCAGACCGGAGGCCGATCGGGTGGCGATCCCGGTGGCGATGCGCCGTTTGAGGCCCGCGACCCGGACCATGAAGAACTCGTCCAGGTTGCTGGCAAAGATGGCCAGGAACCTGGTCCGCTCCAGCAGTGGCACGGCGGGGTCAGCGGCCAGCTGCAGCACCCGCTCGTTGAACTGCAGCCACGAGATCTCGCGGTCCAGGAACCGGTCGCTCGGCAGCGCCTCGGCCGGGTCATAGACCGCGCTCGTGGCACCCGCCCGGATGAACCTGCCGTTCGCCGCCCGCGAGCGGCCCCGGATCGTCGGCAGTGGGACGACCGAGGCGGACTCGACGATGTCCGGCGTGGGCGCAGGGTGCAGCGACATGGCACCAGTCTGCCACTAGGAGTCCGGGCGGCACACCGCTTCCCGCAGGGTCCCTCAGGTCCGGGACGGCCCCTCGGCATACATCACATCGATGGCGGAGCGCTCGAACCCGAGCCGGTGGTAGGTCGCGATGGCGGGCGTGTTGTCACCGTCCACATAGAGCGTGGCACTGCCCAGGCCACGGTTGCGCAGGTGGTGCAGACCGACCAGGGTGACGGCCTTGCCCAGGCCACGTCCCTGGTATGCCGGGTCGACCCCGACGACGTAGACCTCGCCTGCGGTGGGGACGCTGTGACCCGGCTCCGCCGGCTCGACCTTGGTCCAGTGGAAGGCCGCCAGGTCGTCGCCGTGCTCGATCAGGAGGAAGCCGTGCGGGTCGAACCACGGCTCGCTCGTGCGCTCCTGCAGGTCGGCGAGGGTCATCCGCCCCTGCTCAGGGTGGTCGGCGAAGGCGCGGGCGTTGACCGCGAGCCAGGACTCCTCGTCCCGGCCGAGCTCGAAGGAGCGCATGGTGAAGCCCTCCGGCAGTGTCACGTCCGGCAGCTCGGACCACTCGCCCCGCAGCGGCCGGGTCATCTGCCACAGGTCGCGCACCGCTGTCAGGCCCAGGCTGCCGAACAGGGCCTTCGCCGCCGGGAGGTCCCCGTGCGCCCAGAACCTGGTGTCCGGCCACCGCTCCAGCACGGTGGTGGCCAGCGTGCGCCCGTGACCCGCGTGCCGGTGCTCAGGGTCGACCACGATCTCGGCCGACGGCGGCTCGGTCCGTTCGACGTGGGCATAGGCGATGACTCCGGGGCGGGGAGCGTCCGGGTCCTGCTCGATGACCAGGTGGGTGGTCGCGCTCTCATCGGCAGGGGCCCCCGGCAGGCGCCGCACGTCGATCACGGTCTGCTCGGACAGCGGTCGCACGCCGTCGTGGGTCGTGGCCCGCACGGCCAGCGCCAGGACGTCGGCAGACATGGCCGGCTCCAGGTTTGTGTCAGTCGCGGTCGGCTGCATCCCGCTATTTCACCATGTCACCGGAGCTGCCCGGCCGGGACGTCACCGAAGTCGTCCGGTCGGGACGGTCCCGCGAAGCGGTAGCCGACGTTGCGGATGGTGCTGATCAGCGACTCCCGCTCGGGCCCGAGCTTGGCGCGGAGCCGGCGGATGTGGACATCGACCGTCCTGGTGCCGCCGTAGTAGTCGGTGCCCCACACCTCGTGCAGCAGCCGGTCCCTGGTCAGCACCCTGCCCGGGTTGCTGACCAGGAACTTGAGCAGCTCGAACTCCTTGAAGGTCAGGTCGAGCGGTGATCCACCGGCCCGGACCGTCCAGCTCGCCTCGTCGACCACGACGTCCGCGACCCGGATCGGGGTGGCGTCGCCGGTCTCTGTCGAGGGTGCGCCGGCGACTCTCGTGCTCATCGAGCGTCGCAGGCGCGCCGCGACCTCGGCCGGACCCGACGTGGACAGCAGGAAGTCGGTGATCGGCCACTGGTCGTCGAGAGCCGCCAGGCCGCCCTCGGTGAAGACCGCGACGACGGGAGCCTCGAGCTGCATGGCCGCCAGCGTGCGGGCCAGGGTGCGGGCCTGCCCGAGAGCCGTGGTGGCATCGACGAGGACGAGGTGGGGCAGAGGGCTGCTGAGCAGGGGTGAGGGGTCCAACCCCAGCACATGGACCCGGTGCGGCAGCAGCTCCAGCGCGGGCAGCACGAGCAGTGGCGCGTCCGGGGCGCCACCAGGGGTGAGCAGTGCCAACTCGGCCACCGGGCAAGGATAGTCGAGCAGGTCAGACATCACGACGGACCGCGGGTTGCTGGTCCGGTTGCGCGCGCGGATGGCACGATTGCGGTGTGTCCGCTGCCCGCAGAGCCCTGGTCCCGCCCTCGGTCGAGGTCGCGGCTCTGGTGTCGTGCGCAGCACTGGTGGTGGCCCTCACCGCCCTGGCCCGGCCCACCGTGCTCGCCGTGGCCCTGTGGATCGGCGCCCTGGTCGTGGCCTGGGGTTGGGCCGGCATGCTCGCGCTGCCGAGCCCCCGCGGCACCGCGGTGGTCCTGGTCACCGGGTCGCTGGCGCTGGTCCTGAGCGCGGCGCTGGACCGACAGGCACCGTGGCTGGACTGGGTGCCCGGGGCCCTGGCGCTCTCGGTGATCGCTGCCTTCCTGCACCAGCTTCTCCGGGTGGACGGACGGCCCCGGATCGTGGAGTCGGTGAGTGCCGTCATCCTGGCCCTGGGCCTGGTGACCTGCGGCGTGCTGATGGTGCCGCTGACGCACAGCGACCAGGGCGCTGCCCTGGTGGCAGCCACCCTCGCCGGTGCGGCGGCCAGCTCGGTGAGCGACACGCTGGGCCGGTGGCCCGCGATCCGGGCGTGGCTGGTGCCAGCGGCCCTGGTCACGGGTGGCGCGGCGAGCGCGCTGGTGGCGGTCCTGCTCGACCAGCCTTGGAGCATCTTCCTGCTCTCCGGTGTGCTCGCCGGCGCGGTCAGCCACGCGGTGCGCAGCGTCCTGCGTGACCTGCCGACCATGGCGCACGCCCGGCCACGCCTGGTCATGGCGGTCTCGTCCGTGCTGGTGACCGGACCGGTGGCGTATGCCGTGGCGCTGGCCCTGCTGCCCGAAGTGGTGCTGCGGTGAGTCCCGACAGGAGGGACCGGCCGGTCCGCGAGGCGCGCACCACGAGCGGCCGCGCCGTCAATCCGTCTGGGCTGACCCCGGGCTACTTCGCCGGGGTCATGGCCACCGGCATCGTCTCCGTGGGCGCAGAGCTGAAGGGGTTCACCCAGCTGGCCCAGGGGCTGTTCTGGCTGAGCGTGGCTTTCTATGTCGTGCTCGTCGTGCTCAACGTGTGGCGCTTCATCGCCTATCGCCACCACCTGGAGGACGACTTCCGGGACCCGGCCCGCGCCTTCGGCTTCTTCACCTTCATCGCCGCGACCAACGTGCTGGGCGCAGCGCTGGTCGGCACCGGCTACTACGGCATCGCCTCGGTCCTGCTGACCGTCTCGGTGATCACCTGGCTGGTCCTGGGCTACATCATCCCGTGGACCGCCGTGCTGGGGAGCGAGCGTCGCCCGATGCTGGACACGGCCAACGGCACCTGGTTCATCTGGGTGGTCGCCAGCCAGTCGATCGCCGTCGTGGCGGCCGGCCTCGAGCCGGTCTATGAGAGCCTGCGCCAACAGCTGGCGATCCTGGCGGTCTTCGCCTGGTCGGTGGGGGTGATCCTGTATGCCGCGTGCGCGGTCTTCGTGGCGCTGCGGGTGATGCTCTATCCACTCGAGCCCAAGCACCTCGACCCGCCCTACTGGGTGGCCATGGGAGCGGTGGCGATCACGGTGGTGGCCGGGGCGCGCATCGTGGAGATGAAGGATGCCCCGATGATCGACGTGACCCGCGACCTGGTCGCTGGCATGTCGGTCGTCTTCTGGGCCTTCGCGACCTGGCTGATCCCGGTACTCGTCGCTGCAGGGATCTGGCGCCACTGGCTGCGGCGGATCCCGCTCGTCTATCAGCCGACCCTGTGGAGCATGGTCTTCCCGCTGGGGATGTACTCCGTCGCCGGCATCTATCTCGGTGCGGCCAACCGGCTGCCGCTCGTGGAGACGGTCGGGGCCACCTGGTTCTGGGTCGCGCTGCTCGCCTGGGCGCTGGTGGGCCTCGGCATGGTGCGCGACCTGGCCCGCAAGCTCGGCCGCAGCACCGCCGGCTGACGCACCCCCACCCGGGTCCGACCCCGAGCCGCCCCGACTCGCCGGCCCACGCCATACGATGGGCTGTGTGGCCTTTGAACTTGACCCGAACCTGCCCACCGAGCTCGCGCCCCTGGCGTGGTTGATCGGCCGTTGGGAGGGCGCCGGCGTGGTCGGCTACCCGACCATCGACTCGCACAACTTCGGGCAGGAGGTCGTCGTCAGTCATGACGGCCGTCCGTTCCTGCGCTGGGAGTCGCAGTCCTGGATCCTGGACGAGGACGGCAACAAGGTGCGTCCCGGAGCGACCGAGCTCGGCTTCTGGCGGCCGCTGCCGAACGGCGAGGTGGAGTTCCTGCTCACCCACCCGACCGGCATCGTGGAGATGTATTTCGGCAGCACCAGCCCGGCCAAGATCGAGGTGCGCACCGACAGCGTCGTGCGCAGCCCGCACGCCAAGGAGTACACCGCCGCGCACCGGCTCTATGGCCTGGTCAACTCCAACCTGATGTGGGTGATGGACATGGCCGCCATGGGCCAGCCGCTGACCAGCCACATCTCGGCTGAGCTCAAGCGCGTCGGCTGAGCAGGCTCAGCCCCCGAAGCCGCTGCGCGGGGAGACCTCGTCGCTGTAGTCCTCCATCGTGTCCGACTGGAGGTGCTCACGCAGGGTGTCCAGCTGAGCGTTGTGCGGGATGACGATCGACCCGGCCAGGTCGTCGCTGCCGATGCCGCTCCACGGCGCGGTCACGAAGTGGATGTCGTCCCCGCGCAGGTTGCGCAGGGCCCAGCCCAGGTCTCGCATGTCGCTGACCTTGAGGGCGTCGTCGACGGTGAGGTTGGCGGTGGCCGCATCGACCACGTTGGCCAGCCGGGCCGGGTTGGTGAAGGTCTCCCGGGTCAGCACGTTGAGCATGACGGCCTTGATGAACTCCTGCTGACGCTGGCCACGTGAGATGTCTCCCTGGCTCAGGTTGTAACGCTCACGGACGAAGCGCAGTCCGGTCTCGCCGTCCATGTGGGTCATGCCGACCTCGAAGCCCGGGCTGGCCTCGCGGACGTTGACGTCCACGCCGCCGACCGAGTCGGTCAACGCCTGGAAGCTCTCGAAGTCGGTGACCGCCACGTGGTCGACCGGCACCCCGATCAGTGGCTGCAGAGTCTCCACCAGCAGGGGAGCCCCGCCGAAGGCGTAGGAGGCGTTGAGCTTGTTCTTGCGCTCCGAGCCGGGAATCTGCACGAAGTAGTCGCGCGGGAAGTGGATCAGGTCGACCCTGTCGCGCTCGTCGGAGATGTGCATCAGCACCATCACGTCGGAGCGGCCCCGGTCGCTGGAGGTGTCCCGGCTGTCGCTGCCGATGACCAGGATGTTCATGGCGTCGCCGGCCGACACGGGGCGCTCAGGCGCGCTAGGAGTCACCTCGCTGTCCTCGCCGCGGATCGGCGAGTCCGGCAGCAGCTGGGCGTGGGTGACGTTGTTGCTGACCTTCCAGTTGAGGAAAGCCACATAGCCGGCCACGACACCGACCCCCAGGAGAGCCACGGTGACCAGGGACACGATCGCGATGCGCAGCCCACGCCGCTTGCGGCGAGCCGGAGGGGTCACCTCCTCCTCGGCATACCCATCATCAGCACCGGCGCCACCGAAGAAGTCGTCGTCCTCGGTCGACCCCGGCGGCTCTCCCTCATAGCGCCCTGGCATGGGGCGATAGTACGTGCTCAGGCTGGGGGGATACCGTGCCAAGGGTGACTCACGTGACCAGCACACCCGACAGCAGCACACCGGACCGCCCGGCCCGGGTGCCCAGCCCGCTCCTAGGGCGCCCCGGAGCCGTCGAGGGCTCTGGCGCCGACGCCGGCGTGGCCGCACACTACGGCGACCCGCACCGCGAGCAGCGTCTCCTGGCTGAGGGGCTGGCGGTCGTGGACCTCTCGCACCTGGCAGTGCTGACCGTCACCGGCCCGGACCGGCTCAGCTGGCTGCACTCCCTGACCAGCCAGGCCCTGACCAACCTGGCTCCTCGCACCTCCACGGAGTCCTTGATCCTCTCGCCGAAGGGCCATATCGAGCACGCCCTCGAGGTGGTCGACGACGGTGCCACGACCTGGTTGGTGACCGAGCGCGACACTGCTCCCGCTGCGCAGGCCTGGCTCGAGTCGATGCGCTTCATGCTGCGGGTCGAGGTCGCGGACCGCACCGACGACTTCGCCGTCGTGGGCGAGTCGGTCGCCAGGGAGGGCGCCGAGGGTGAGCCGATCGCCTGGGTCGACCACTGGCCGGGACCGATCGGCGACACCGCGCTCTATGGCCCGGCAGAGGGCCACCCGGGCGCCAACCGTCCGTGGCGCCACGTCCTGGTCCCTCGCGAGGAGCTGGTGGACTATGTGGGGGAGCAGTCCCTGTCAGGCACCTGGGCGGCCGAGGCGCTGCGGGTCGCGGCCTGGCGCCCCAGGGTCGGTGCCGAGACCGACCACCGCACGATCGCGCACGAGCTGGACCTGCTGCGCACCGGGGTGCACCTGCACAAGGGCTGCTATCGGGGGCAGGAGACCATCGCCCGCGTGCACAACCTCGGCCGACCCCCACGGCGCCTGGTCTTCCTGCACCTCGACGGCTCGGGGCACGTCCTGCCCGAGCCCGGTGACGAGCTGCGCCTGGGCGACAAGGTCGTGGGCCGGCTGACCACGGTGGCCCGGCACTACGAGGACGGCCCGATCGCGCTCGCGGTGGTCAAACGCAACACCGACCCCGCGGCCGTGCTCACCTCCGGCCCGACCAGCGCGGCACAGACGGTGGTCGTCGCTCCCTGACGGTTCTCGACCACGGCCTCCCGGGGCAGGTGGGGCCGTGGTCACCTGAAAGGATGCGGGCATGGCCGCAACGACGCTGATCACGGTCGCGCCCACCGGTGCCGAGACCGCCAAGTCCGACTTCCCGCAGCTGCCGACCACGCTCGAGGAGCTCGTCGAGACCGCTCTGGCGTGTCAGGAGGTCGGGGCCGGGCTGATCCACGTGCACGTGCGCGGCGCCGACCACAGGCCGACGCTCGACGCGGTCCGCCTCAGGGACACCGTCCAGGCGCTGCGGGAACAGACCGACCTGGTCGTCCAGCTCTCCACCGGTGGGTCGGTGCACGATCCGCTGGAGCAACGGCTGACGGTCCTCGAGGCGGAGCCCGACTCCTGCAGCCTGACCTGCGGCACGACCAACTTCGGTGACGACGTCTTCCTCAACCCCTATCCCTTCATGAGCCAGCTCTACACCCAGGCGCAGGAGCGCGAGGTCGTCCCGGAGTTCGAGCTGTTCGACCTGGGGCACGTGCACGCGCTGCGGCGGCTGATCGATGAGCACGGGCTGCCCTACGGCGGCAAGGTCCACGTCGACTTCGTCACCAACGTGCCCGGCGGCATGCCCGGCACGGTCGCGGCGCTGACCGCGGGGTTGCAGGCGCTGCCGGAGGAGGTCACCAGCTGGTCGGCCACCGGCATCGGGCGGGCCCACCTGCCGATCGCCGCAGCAGCGCTGGCCGCGGGAGGCCACCTGCGCGTCGGCATGGAGGACAACCTGATGATGGCCCGCGGCCAGCAGGTCCAGCACAACCGCGAGCTGGTCGCGCGCGTCGCTGAGCTGGCCACCCTGATGCAGCGGCCACCGATGTCCACCGACGACGCCCGAGCCCTGCTCGGCGTGAAGGAGCGACGCCGACGCTGACGAGCAGGCACTGCCCGGGCGGGCCGCACCGGTGCGCCAAGTGCTGGTGTGACGAAGGACTCACCGCTAAGCGCTAGCTCAGTTTGCATTCTGCTTGCAATTGCAAGCACAATAGAGGCATGAGTCGCCTACCCGTCCCTGACCTGGGGTCCTACCTGCGTGAGCAGCGTGAGGCCGCCCAGATGTCAGTGCGTCAGGTGGCCAAGGCGGCAGGCATCAGCAACCCCTACCTCAGCCAGATCGAGCGGGGTCTGCGCAAGCCGAGCGCAGAGATCCTGCAGCAGCTCGCCAAGGGCCTGCGGATCTCGGCGGAGCAGCTCTATGTCCGCGCCGGGATCCTGGACGATCGCGCAGCGGGCGAGCGGGCCCAGGTGCCCCAGGACGTGACTGTCGCGATCCTGGCTGACGCGCGGCTCAACGACCGTCAGCGTCGGGTGCTGCTCGATGTCTATCGCTCGTTCGTCGGCGACGCTGCCGACGAGTCCGACGATCAGCCGGCGCCGCTGGCAGCTAACTGATCACGCCTATGACTACCGGCGCCGACCGCGACCGGAACTGACCACAACACACGAGGAGTTCACATGAACGCCATCCAGAAGATCCAGAGGGACGCCGTCAAGGCCGCCGGCTCCGTGACCGGCGAGGCCGCCAAGCGCGTCGACGAGGTGACCGTCGAGGTCTCCAAGCAGTCCGCGGCTGCCCGCGCAGAGGCCACCCGCGTCGTCACCGACGCGACCCCGCTCTATGCCGCCGTCGGCCTGACCGACACGGTCGTCGAGCGCGCTCGCGAGACCGTCAACGAGACCGTCGCCAGGGCTGGCAAGGTCGGCAAGGCGCTGACCCCCAAGGCGATCAGCAAGGCCGTCACCAAGCGGGCCAACGAGGTCACCAAGAAGGCCGAGGCGCTCCCGGGCGATGCCCGCAGCAACGTCACCGATGGCCTGGGCAAGGTCCAGGACGGCTATCAGGAGCTGGCCGAGCGTGGCCACGACCTGGTCGAGCGCGTCAAGGGCCAGAAGGCCACCAAGGACCTGACCAAGCAGGTCACCACCGTTGTCGAGCAGGGCCGTCAGTTCCTGGGCACCGCGTCCAAGGGCGTCACCAACACCCGCAGCACAGCCAAGGCCACCGTAACCCAGAGCCGTCGTCAGGCGGCCGGTGTCGTGGCCGACGTCGTGGCCGGTGAGGACGTCACCGTCGCCAAGAAGCCGGCGGCTCGCAAGGCCGTCACCAAGCCCGCAGCGAAGAAGTCCGTGAGCAAGGCTGCCGCGACCACGGGCGCCACCACCAAGAGCGCCAAGGCTGCCAGCAAGAGCAAGGCCACCAAGTCCGCCCCGAAGGCGACGGCCACCAAGGCTGCTCCGAAGGCGACGGCCACGAAGGCCAAGAGCACCACCAAGGCTGCTCCCAAGTCGACCTCCAGCACCAAGAGCACCACCACGGCTGCTCCCAAGTCGACGTCCAGCACCAAGAGCACCACCACGGCTGCTCCGAAGTCGACCTCCAGCACCAAGAGCACCACCACGGCTGCTCCGAAGTCGACCTCCAGCACCAAGAGCACCACCACGGCTGCTCCGAAGTCGACCTCCAGCACCAAGAGCACCACCGCGGCTGCTCCGAAGTCGACCTCCAGCACCAAGAGCACCACCGCGGCTGCTCCGAAGTCGACCTCCAGCACCAAGAGCACCACCGCGGCTGCTCCGAAGTCGACCTCCAGCACCAAGAGCACCACCACGGCTGCTCCGAAGTCGACGTCCAGCACCACCGACCCCGTGGCCCCGGCTGCCAAGCGCACGGTCACGACCGCACGCAACGCGACGGCCAACACCGTCGACGCGGCCCAGGACGTCGTCACCGAGACCGCCAAGGCGGCCGACAAGGCCGTCGACGCGGCCCAGGCGACCGCCAACAAGGTCGGCGACTGACCAACAGCACCACCTGAGGCCGGGCTACACCGGCCTGGCGACCACTGCGGTGGGGGAACTAGGCTGCACGCCGTGACCCCACCGCAGTTGTCGTCTGAGCACCCCCTCCACGCTGCTCCCGTTGTGGCGCACCTGGAACGATCCGGCTTCGTCGAGTCCGTCCATCACGGGGTCGTCGCGGCCACCGGCACCGAGGGCGAGCTGGAGGTGTCGCTGGGACCGGTCGGTGTCCCGATCTTCCCGCGCTCGTCCAACAAGCCGGTGCAGACGGCCGCCATGGTCCGCCAGGGGCTCGACCTGCCCGGCCCGCTTCTCGCGCTGGTGAGCGCGAGCCACAACGGGGAGAGCTTCCATCGTGACGGCGTCCGCGAGATACTCGCCTCGGCCGGGTTGACCGAGGCCGCGCTGCAGAACACGCCGGACCGGCCGATCTATCAGCCCGAGCGGGAGCGCTGGATCGCCGAGGGCCTGGCCCCCACCCCCATCGGTCAGAACTGCTCCGGCAAGCATGCTGGGATGCTGGCGACCTGCGTGATCAACGGCTGGGACACCGACAGCTACCGCGACCCCTCGCACCCACTCCAGGTCGCGATCGCCGAGACGTTGGCAGAACTGTCCGGCGAGAGCATCGCGGCGACCGGGGTCGACGGCTGCGGAGCCCCCGTGATGGCCATCAGCACCGTCGGTCTCGCCCGGGCCTTCGGCCGGCTCGCCTCGTCGCCCGGCGACAGCCCGGAGGGGCGGGTCGCCGCCAGCATCCGGGAGCACCCCGAATACCTCGGTGGGACCGATCGGGACGTCACCGCACTGATCGAGGGGGTGCCTGGCCTGGTCGCCAAGGACGGCGCCGAGGCGGTGTATGCCGTGGGGCTGGCTGACGGCCGCGGCGTCGCCGTCAAGATCACCGACGGCAACCAACGGGCCCGCACCGTAGTCACCCGCGCCGCCCTCGTGGCCCTCGGCGTCACCGCGGACCTGTCGATGTTGGACGCGGACCCCGTCCTCGGGCACGGCGACCCAGTCGGCTCGGTCACGGCCGTCGGCTTCGACGCCTGACCCGTGCGTGCCGTCCTGCAGCGCGTCGCCCGGGCCAGCGTCTCGGTGGACGGACGCGTCATCGGTGCCATCGAGCGACCTGGCCTCCTGGCGTTAGTGGCCGCCACCCACGACGACGGTCCCGAGGACGTCGAGCGGATGGCCCGCAAGATCGCCGAGCTGCGGATCCTCCCGGACGAGTCGTCGGTGGTCGACAGCCAGGCCGCCGTCCTGGTTGTCAGCCAGTTCACGCTCTACGGCGACACGCGCAAGGGCCGACGCCCGGGCTGGTCGCAGGCGGCCCCCGGCCCGGTGGCCGAGCCGCTCGTCGAGGCGGTCGTCCAGGCCCTGCGCACACGGGGGCTCGAGGTCGCCACGGGGCAGTTCGGTGCCTACATGCAGGTCGAGCTGGTCAACGACGGCCCGTTCACCGTCCTGGTCGACACCTAAGTGGCGGGCCCTGGCGATTACGCTGGGACCATGCCGACCTTCCTCGACGTCCAGCAGTGGGTCGGCCTGGCGCTCGGCGCCCTCGCCCTCGGCATCCAGGTCTGGGCGCTGGTCGATGCGCTGCTGACCCGGGCCGATGCCTTCGTCGCTGCCAGCAAGCGGACCAAAGGCTTCTGGGTGGCGGTCACCGGTGTCGCCAGCGCCATCGGCTTCTTCCACCTCCAGCAGCCGTTCGGGCTGTTCAACCTGATCGCGATCGTCGCGGCGGGGGTCTATCTGACCGACGTGCGCCCCGCCGTCGCGCAGCTGCGTCGCGGTGGGGGACGCAGCAGCTCCTCACGCGGGCCCTACGGTCCTTGGTGACCCCTCCGCATACCGCCCTGGTGGGTGGCGCTCGCCGAGGTCCTTCCCGGGGCAGTTCTGCAGGTGCTGCCCCGGGTGGCATTATGTGGGAGCATCGAGCCCACGTCCGTGACCTGGTGGGCCACTTCCTGACACACGCGCACCCGTGATCGATCGAGCGCACCGGCCCACCTCGGGGGAGACCTGATGAGCGAGCAGCACACGACCCACCACGTCGACACCCCTGAGCAGCTGGCCAAGGCAGCCAGCGCACAGGTGACCGAGCCCTCACCGCAGGCCTATCGCGACCGCACCCAGGACGTCTTCGTCATCGAGCGGCCCTGGGGCGAGTTCCAGCAGTTCGCCACCAACGAGACCGTGACCGTCAAGACGGTGACCATCAGGCCGGGACAGCGCCTGTCGCTGCAGCATCACGCCGAGCGCAACGAGATGTGGCAGGTCCTGGACCACCCGATCGACGTCACCCTGGGGGAGCGGACCTGGGCGGCGCAACCGGGCGAGCTGATCTGGGTGCCGGTCGGCACGCTGCACCGGATGGGCAACTCCGGCGACCAGCCCGCGCGCATCCTCGAGCTCGCCTTCGGCGACTTTGACGAGGGCGACATCACCAGGGTCGAGGACGACTACCGGCGCGACTAGTCCCTGGGGGCGACCGCGTCCCAGGCGATCTCGAGCTCTCCCAGCCGCCAGCGGTGCCGCGTGCCGAGCACCGGCCAGCCGAGGGTTCGCAGGTCTGCGACCGCAGCCAGGAAGCGCTGCCGGGCACCGTATGCCGCGTGGCCGGCCGCCCTGGCCCACGCACCGTCCAGGTCGGTCATGAGGGTGTGGACCCGCTCGCCGGGGACGTTGCGGTGGATCAGCACCTTGGGCAGGCGCTCAGCCACCACCGACGGCTCGGCCACGTCTCGCAGCCGCCAGGACAGCGTCAGGGACCGTGGCTGCGGGCCGCCGTCCGGTCCGCGACGCACATCGACCCACGCGCCGAGACGGCCCAGCTCGTTGCACGTGCCCTCCATGAGTGCCCCGTGTGGTGCCAGCCGGTCGACCATCCTGGACCAGGCCGGCAGGACCTGCTCCTCGTCATACTGCCGCAGGACGTTGAACGCCCGGACGAGCAGCGGTGACCGCCCACCGGGCAGCGGCACCTCGAAGCCGCCGAGGGCAAAGCTGAGCCCGGGCGGGTCCGCGTGCGGAGCAGCCGCCCGGACCCGTTCCTGGTCGATCTCCAACCCCAGGACCTGCACGTCCCGACGCACGACTGCCACCCGGGCCGCCAGCTCCACGGTTGTCACGGGGTGCGCGCCATAACCGAGGTCGACCACGACGGGCGAGGGCGGGGCCGCCCGCAGCAGCGGACCATAGGTGTGCACCAGCCAGCGGTCAGCGCGCCGCAACCGGTTGGGGTTGGTCGTGCCGCGCGTCAGGGTCCCGACGGGGCGGCTCGGCCTGGGTGCACCTCTCACGGCACCAACCTAGACGTCGTGCAAGACTCGACAGGCAATGACCGCGCAGTCCAGGAGGGCAGTTCGTGAGTGAGAGCGACCGGATCGGTCGGGTGGCCATGCTGAGCGTGCACACCTCGCCGCTCGACCCCCCGGGCACGGGTGATGCCGGCGGCCTGAACGTCTATGTCGTCGAGACCGCGCGCCGGCTGGCGGCGCGCGGCACCGAGGTCGAGATCTTCACGCGGGCGACCGACGGCTCACTGCCCGAGACGGTGCGGCTGGGTCCCGGGATCCTGGTGCACCACGTGATGGCCGGGCCCTACGAGGGGCTCGCCAAGGACGACCTGCCCGGGCAGCTCTGCGCCTTCGCCGCAGGGGTCATGCGGACCGCGGCGGGCCGACCCGAGCGCTGGTATGACGTGGTCCACTCGCACTACTGGCTCTCCGGCCAGGTGGGTTGGCTGGCGGCCGACCGGTGGAACGTGCCGCTGGTGCACACGATGCACACGATGGCCCGGGTCAAGAACGCCCTGCTCGCCGACGGCGACCGGGCCGAGCCCCCCGGGCGGGAGATCGGTGAGGCACAGGTCGTCGAGGCGGCCAGTGTGCTGGTGGCCAACACCGCCCAGGAGGCGGGCGATCTGGTGAGTCTGTATGACGCGGACCCGGCCAAGGTGCAGGTCGTCCCGCCCGGGGTCGACCTGGACCTCTTCCGTCCCGGTGACCAGGCCAGCTCGCGCCGGGCCGTGGGGCTGCCCGAGGGCGCGCTGGTCGTGGTCTTCGTGGGTCGCATCCAGCCGCTGAAGGCGCCCGACGTCCTGATCCGGGCGGCGTCCGAGATGATCCGGCGCGACCCGACGCTGCGGGAGCGGTTGGTGATCGGGGTGCTCGGCGGACCCTCCGGCTCCGGGCTGGAACGGCCCAGGGCGTTGCAGGAGCTGACCGCCGAGCTCGGGCTGACCGACGTGGTGCGCTTCGTGCCGCCGGTGGCCCGCACCGAGCTCGCCGACTGGTATCGCGCTGCCGATGTCGTGGCCGTGCCGAGCTACAACGAGTCGTTCGGGCTCGTCGCGGTGGAGGCGCTGGCCAGCGGCACCCCGGTGGTGGCTGCCGCGGTCGGTGGCCTGCCGGTGGCGGTCGGCGACGGCGGGGTCCTGGTCGACGGCCACGACCCGGAGCGCTGGGCCGACGAGATTGGCGCACTGCTCGCCGATGACGACCGGCGCCACGCCCTGGGCCGGGCGGCCGTGCAGCACGCGTCCGGATTCGGCTGGGACCGCACGGTCGACCTGCTCGAGCAGGTCTATCGCCAGGCTCGCGCCGACCAGGTGCGCGCCGGGCTGGACGGCCTGCAGGTGGTGCCGGGAGGCTCGCCCGTGCTGGTGTCGCCATGACCGCCGACGAGACGGGGTTGGCCCGGCTTCGGTCGGCGCTGGACGAGCTGGGCGTGGAGCATGCCGAGGGCACCCGGGAGGGCGAGCTCGTCGTGACCCTGCCGGGGGAGCGCAAGCTGCGAACCGTCTGCTCGCTCGTGGTGGGTGCCGAGGCCGTGTCGGTGCAGGCGTTCGTCATCCGCAACCCGGACGAGAACCACGAGCGGTTTTATCGCTTCCTGCTGCGGCGCAACCTGCGGATGCCCGGGATGGCCTATGCGATCGACGGCACGGGGGACGTCTATCTCGGCGGCCGGTTGCCGGTCGGGGCCATCAGCGTCGAGAGCGTCGACCAGTTGCTGGGCACGGTGCTCACCGCCTGCGACGAACCGTTCAACGACCTGCTCGTGCTCGGCTTCCTGACCTCCATGAAGGCTGAGTGGCGCTGGCGGATCTCGCGCGGCGAGTCGACCCGGAACCTCGAGGCGTTCCGCCACCTGCTGGAGGGATCGGAGGAGGTGCCTGAGACGTCAGACCACCCGCCCGCGACTGACCACGACCATGCCCATGGCGGGTCCCACGATGCGGCGAGCTACTTCGACGAGCAGGCGGCGACCTGGGACGACGACCCGACCAAGGTGGAGCGTGCCGGGGTGGTCGCCGACCTGATCTGTGAGGTCGTCGAGCCCGGCCCGAGCTCGCGAGTGCTGGACTACGGGGCGGGCACCGGGCTGCTGGCGCAGGCCCTGGCCCCGCACGTCGGCCCGCTCACGGTCGCTGACCCGTCGGCCGGGATGCGGGAGGTCCTGACGCAGAAGGTCGGTTCGGGGGCCCTGCCTCGGGGCAGCCGCGTCTGGGAGCTCGACCTCGCCGTCGAGGAACCGCCTGAGGAGAGCTTCGACCTGATCGTGAGCCTCCTCGTGCTGCACCACGTCCCGGACGTCGCGGCAGCCCTGCGCGGGTTCGCCGCCATGCTGGCGCCGGGCGGGCGGGTCGCGGTGTGCGACCTGGAGACCGAGGACGGGTCGTTCCATGACTCATCACGGCTCGACGTGCACCACGGTTTCGACGCCGATGCCCTGTCGAGGCTGCTGACCGACGCCGGGTTCGGCGACGTGGAGGTCAGGCCGGCGCACACGCTGACCAAGGAGGGGCGCGACTACCCGCTGTTCCTGGCGACCGCCACGAGGCTGGGCCGGTAGTTCTCCGGCACCGGCAGATCAAGCAGCGTCAGCAGGGTCGCTGCCAGGTTGCTCAGGCCCGCTGCGTCGACGCCGTCCACTGCCGCCCACTCCTGGTCCGAGTAGTCGACGATGTAGAGCGGCACCGGGTTGGTCGAGTGAGCCGTCTTCCACAACGGCTGCCCACCCTCGGAGGCCCGGGGCTGCCCCTGCTTGTCCCGCTCGACCATGTCCTCGGCGTTGCCGTGGTCGGCGGTCACGACCAGACAGCCTCCGGCGGCCTCCACCGCCGCCGCGATCGCTCCGACGGCGGCGTCGACCGCCTCGACGGCCAGAACCGTGGAGTCGAAGTTGCCGGTGTGCCCGACCATGTCCCCGCCGGCCAGGTTGGAGCGCAGGAAGTCGTAGCCGCCCTCCTGCAGCGCCCTGACGATGTAGTCGGCTGTCTCTGCGGCCTTCATCTGCGGCGCTTTGTCGAACTCGATCTGGTCGGAGGGTATGTCGATGTAGGTCTCGGTCTGCGCGTTGAACGGGTCGGACCGGTTGCCGTTCCAGAAGTAGGTCATGTGGCCGAACTTCTGCGTCTCTGACGCGGCCAGCTGGCGCAGCCCGGCCCGGGCGATGAGCTCACTGACCGTGTCGGTGATCGTGGGCGGCTGCACGAGCCGCACCGGTGGCATGTTCGTGTCACCGTCATAGAGCGTCATGCCGGCGAAGAACACGTCCGGCACCGTGCCCCGGTCGAAGCCAGTGAAGCCGGAACCCTCCACGAACGCGCGGGTCAGCTCGATCGCCCGGTCGCCGCGGAAGTTGAAGATCACCACCGCGTCACCGTCGTGCACCCGCCCGACCGGTGCACCCTCCTGGTCGACGATGGTGAACGCCTCGAGCAGCTGGTCACTGATGCCAGGGGTCTCCTCGCGGAGCACGCGGATCGCCTCGCCGACCGAGGTGAACGGTCGGGCCGTGCCCTGCACATGAGCACGCCAACCTGCCTCCACGACACTCCAGTTGGCCTCGTAGCGGTCCATCGTGGTGACCATGCGGCCACCGCCGGAAGCGATCGCCCAGTCCAGACCGGTGCCCTCGGTGCGGGTGGCCAACGCATCCTCGAGGCGCTCGGCATACTGGTCGGCCGTCCGGTCCTCGACGTCGCGGCCGTCAAAGAGGGTGTGCAGCCGGACCCGCTGCACACCGTCAGCCTTGACATGGTCCAGCAACAGCAGCAGGTGCTCCCACGAGGAGTGCACGTTGCCGTCGCTGAGCAGCCCGATCAGGTGCAGCGTCCCGTCCCCGGTCGTGGCCCGGGTGACGACGTCACGCCAGGCGCCCTCCCAGATCTCGCCGCCCAGGACCGCGTCGTCCACCCGCTTGGCGCCCTGCGCGATGATCCGCCCGGCCCCCATCGTGTTGTGCCCGACCTCGGAGTTGCCCATGTCGCTGTCGCTGGAGAGACCGACATGGGTGCCGGACGCAAAGATCTCCTGATAGACGCCTGCACCGCGAAGCCGGTCGAAGGTGGGGGTGTCGGCGGTGGCGACGGCGTCGTAGCGGTCGCCGGGACCGACACCGACCCCGTCCATCACCACTAGGACGAGCGGACGGGTGTTCACGGCGTCTCGAACTTGTAGCCGAGGCCGCGCACCGTCACGATGTGGCGCGGGCTCCCGGGATCGGGCTCGATCTTGGCGCGAAGCCGCTTGACGTGCACGTCCAGCGTCTTGGTGTCACCGATGTAGTCGCTGCCCCAGATGCGGTCGATGAGCTGACCCCTGGTGAGCACCCGCCCGGCGTTGCGCAGCAGCATCTCCAACAGCTCAAACTCCTTGAGGGGCATGGTGACCGGCTCGCCACGCACGGTCACGGTGTGGCGTTCGACGTCCAGCCGCACCGGGCCGGACTCGACGGTGGCGGGCACCAGTTCCTCCGGCTCGGACTGGCGACGCAGGACGGCCTTGATCCGTGCCAGCAGCTCCCGGCCGGAGTAGGGCTTGGTGACGTAGTCGTCGGCGCCGATCTCCAGTCCTACGACCTTGTCCACCTCGCTGTCCTTGGCGGTCAGCATGATCACCGGGACGGAGGACTTGGCCCGCAGCGACCGGCAGACATCCACGCCCGAGAGACCAGGGAGCATCAGGTCCAGCAGCACGAGGTCGGCGCCGTTGCGGTCGAACTCGGTCAGTGCCTCAGGGCCGGTCTCGGCCACGGCCACGTCATACCCCTCCTTCTCCAACATGTAGGAGAGCGGGTCGGAGAACGATGCCTCGTCCTCCACCACCAGGATCCGGGTCATGAGCTTCACTCCTCCTGCGGCGTGCCGCGACGATCAGGTGCTGTCTGGGCAGGGATGACAGGCGCTGTGCCTGAGGCTACCTCTGGGTCAGGTCCGGCGGCCGACAGGGCAGCCGCATCGGTGGACTGCTCGGTGCGGGGCAGGTCGATCGCCGGGAGCCTGATGGTGAAGGTCGCCCCCTGGCCGACCTCGCTCCACACGATCACGTCTCCACCCAGGTTCTCGCAGATGTGCTTGACGATGGACAGGCCGAGACCCGTGCCTCCGGTGGCCCGGGAGCGTGCTGCGTCGACACGGTAGAACCGCTCAAAGATGCGTTCCTGGTCCTCGGGGGAGATGCCCTGGCCCTGGTCGGTGACCGAGACCTCCACGAGGTCGTCGCGGCGACGGGTCACCACAGCGATGTGACTGCCGCGACCGGAGTAGTTGATGGCGTTGGTGACCAGGTTGCGGATCGCCGTCGCGATGAGCTCGGGATCGCCGGCGACCATGACCCGCTCGGCCGGCGCGGTCGCCGAGACGGTGATGCGGTGCTCGCCGGCCACCACCAGGGTGTGCTCGACAGCCTCCTCCGCGCACGTGGCGACATTCACCGGCATCAGCGGGTCGGACAGGTCGGCCGTCTGCAGCCTGGACAGGTCGACGATCTCGGTGACCAGGCGGGTCAGCCGCGTCGACTCGGTCTTCATCCGCTTCGCAAAGCGCTGGACGGCGACCGGGTCGTCGGCGGCGTGCTCGACAGCCTCTGCGAGCAGGGCGAGGCCACCCACCGGGGTCTTCAGCTCATGGCTCACGTTGACCACGAAGTCGCGGCGCACCTCCTCGACGCGCCTGGCCTTGGTGCGGTCGTCCACCAGCGCCAGGACCAGGTCACGTCCGATCGGGGCGATGCGCACGCCGACCAGCATCCGGCTCTGGCCCAGCGGCCCGCGCGCCAGCTCGAGCTCGACCTCCCGGATGGTCCCGTGCTGGTGCACCTCCAGCGCCAGCGAGCGCAGCTCCTGGTGGGACAGGGTGTTGCCGCGCACGAGACCGTAGGCCACTGCTGTGGCACTGGTCTTGACGACCCTTCCGCTGACGTCGATGACGATCGCCCCATCCCGCAGGACGGCGAGGACGTCGACGACACCGTCCGGCACCTGCGACGCGGGCGGGGTCTCGGGGTCGGTGGGGCGCTCGCCACGCTCGCTGAGCCGCACCAGCACCAGGGCGATGACGGCCAGGGCGAGCCCGACCAGCACCCCCAGTGTCCCGGCGGTCAACGTGTCCACGCGCCCTAGCCTAGGTGGCGCACCGGCATTTCCGGACCCGCTGGCTCTGCCGTGGCACAGGTCTGTCAGCGTCGACGGCTAGGGTCACCTACCTGGTCTTATGTCGTTCACCTCCAGTCAGGAATGCGTTCATCTGGGCCTGAGAAGGTCCCACAGAAACTGATGAGGGCACCGAGAAGGAAAGAGAGGCGGCCCTATATGCGAAGGGCATTCACCGAGGAGCTGCAGTTCATCTCCGACCAGCTGGTCGAGATGACGAGGCTGACCTCGACGGCGCTGGACCGCGCCACCACGGCGCTGCTGACGGCTGATCTGGAGCTGGCCGAGGCCGTGATCTCGGCCGACGACACGATCGACCTGGTGCGGCGCGACCTCGACAGCCGGGCCGTGGACGTGCTGGCGCGCCAGCAACCGGTTGCGACCGACCTGCGCCAGCTCGTGATGGCGATGCGGATGAGCTCTGACCTGGAGCGCATGGGTGACCTCGCTCGGCACGTGGCCAAACTGACCCGCCTGCGCTATCCCCACAAGGTCCTGCGCGGCCCGCTGGAGCCGATGTTCACCCGGATGGCCGAGGTGGCCGAGGACCTGGTCGCGGAAGCCGGGCGCATCATCGCGAACAACGACGTCGAGGCGGTGCCGCAGTTGCTGGTCACCGACGACGAGATGGACGAGCTGCACCGCGAGGTCTTCCGCACCCTGCTCGCCGACGACTGGGGTCACGGTGTCGAGGCGGCGATCGACGCCACACTGCTCAGTCGCTACTACGAGCGCTTCGGCGACCACGCCGTCTCGATCGCCCAGCGGGTGGTCTACCTCGTGACGGGCGAGTGGCCCGAGGAGGACCTCCACATCGAGGAGCGGATGGACGTGTCGCGGGTCGAGCCGCTGGGCTGAACGCGCAGCTCATCTCGTGGGCGACAGCCCTCTCGTCTCGCCCGGCAACACGTCTCGCCCGACAACACGTCTCGCCCGACAACACGTCTCGCCCGACAACACGTCTCGCCCGACAACACGGGGCAGCCCACACCGCAGGGGGTGTGGGCCGCTCTGGGCGTTGGTGGCGCCTGGTGAGGGGAGCGCGCTCAGCTGCTGACGTCAGCGGTGCTGGAGACCAGGTCGCTGTAGTAGCCCTCCGGGAGCAGGACCGGAGTCAGTGCGCTGTCGGCCTGACCGTCACTGGTCTGGACCAGGATCTCCACGTTGCCGCCGGGAGCTGCCGCGACGGCGGGGATGCTCACGGCCTCGGTCGGGCTGTCGGCCTGCTGGCCATCCAGGCGCACGCTCTGGCCAGCTGGGACGGACACGGTCGGGGAGAGCGGGGTGGCCTGGCCGTCCGCACTGATCACGAGAGTGACCTCGGCCGGCTCTGCGGAGTTGTTCACGACGAGACCGCTGACGACACCGGGGGCCCCGTCCCCCTCACTGACGATGAGCAGGTCACGCACGGCGACGTCGCCGACGTCCACCGAGACACCGTCGGCAGGGTCATAGATCATGTCGGTGGTGACCGGCGAGGTCATCTGGCACGCGCCGAGGCCCAGCGCGGCCGTCAGCGCGAACCCGGCGAGCGCCAGGCGGCGGGAACGAGGGGCGGTGTGCGGTGCAGCGGTCCGGAAGATCACGACGACACTCTAGCGGCCCCGCGACTCCGGCGGTGGAGGCCTGCCCCACCAGCGGATCTCGTGTCGGCGGCGAGGTCGTCAGCAGACCCATGAAACGGCCTCCTGAGACTCTGACCAGCACAAATATCACGATTGTCATTACGTGATCTGCGCCACGCATGTTATCCTTGAAGTCCGCGAAAGGGGCTAACTGAAGATGACGTTCAAGGTCGGCGAGACAGTCGTGTACCCGCACCACGGGGCCGCACTGATCGAAGAAATGAAGAAGCGCACCATCAAGGGCGAGGAGAAGCTCTACCTCAAGCTCAAGGTCGCACAAGGCGATCTGACCATCGAGGTTCCCGCAGAAAACTGTGATCTGGTCGGTGTTCGCGACGTCGTCGGCAAGGAGGGTCTGGACAAGGTCTTCGAGGTGCTCCGCGCGGAGCACACGGAAGAGCCGACCAACTGGTCCCGCCGTTACAAGGCCAACCTCGAGAAGCTCGCCTCCGGTGACGTGATCCGCGTGGCTGAGGTCGTGCGCGACCTGTGGCGTCGCGATAAGGACCGCGGCCTGTCCACGGGTGAGAAGCGCCTGCTCAACAAGGCCCGCCAGATCCTGGTCTCCGAGCTCGCGCTCGCGGAGAAGACCAACGAGGACACGGCCGGTGCCACCCTGGACGAGGTCCTGGCCTCCTGACCGAACAGCACCGGGTCGGGGTCATCCTCGTGGCCGCCGGCCGCGGCACCCGACTCGGAGCAGATCTGCCGAAGGCCCTGGTGCCACTCGGTGCAGTCCCGATCGTGACGCACGCCCTCCGGGGCGTGTTGTCATGTCCGGGCCTGACCGATGTCGTCGTGGTGGCCCCGCCAGATCGTATGCCGGAGCTCACCGAGGCCGTGCGGCTCGCGCCACCAGCGGCACCAGTTGAGGTCCAGGTGGTGGCGGGGGGCGCTGAGCGCACCGACTCGGTCGCCGCAGGGCTTGCGGCCATGCCCGGTGGGGTCGGCATCGTGTTGGTGCACGACGCAGCCCGGGCACTCACGCCGGCGAACGTCTTCGAGCGGGTCGTGGCCGCTGTCCGGCACGGGCACCCGGCGGTGACGCCGGCGCTGCCCGTCACCGACACGATCAAGATCGTTGACGCCCGGGGGCATGTTGTCTCCACCCCCGACCGCGCGGCGCTCCGTGCCGTGCAGACACCTCAGGGTTTCCTGCGCGAGACGCTGGAGCTGGCGCACCGGGAGGCCCGCGGCGCGGTCACCGACGACGCTGGCCTGGTGGAGACACTGGGCCGGGCTGTCTTTGTGGTGGAGGGTGACCCGCGGGCGCTGAAGGTCACCGGCCCCCAGGATCTGGCCATCGCAGACGGGTGGGTCGCTGACGTGACGCGGCACGACGGTCAGCCGCCGGTGCCGCCCGTGCTGCTGGTGCTCGGGGGCCGGCCCGGGACCGGCAAGACCACGCTCGCCCGCGCGTGGGCGGCAGCCCGCGGAGCCGCGCATGCACGCGTGGACACCATCGAGCAGGCACTGCTTCGGGCCGGTGACGCACCGGATCGGTCACCCGGTCCGGAGGGCTACGCAGCGGCCTACGCCGTGGCCGCCGACCAGCTGACGCTCGGACTCGACGTGGTGGCCGACTCGGTGAACCCGCTGGCGGTGACCCGGCAGGCCTGGCAGGAGGTCGCCCGCCGGGCAGGGGCACGAGTGCTCCAGGTCGAGCTGACTTGTGCCGGGGCAGAGCACCGTCGACGGGTCGACACCCGCACGGCAGATATCCCCGGCCACCTGGTGCCCCGGTGGGAAGAGGTGCTGACCAGCGGCTACGAGCCCTGGCCCGAGGCCGATCTCTCGCTGGACACCACCGGTCAACCGGTGGTGGAGCTGGTCGCAGCGGTCGAGACGGCGCTGGTCAAGGCAGCGGTGGTCGACGCGGCCGCCCCATCGCGTGGGAATTAGCCCCCCGGGGGGAACAAACCACACGCAAGCCCCCGGCCGACAGGATCACGCGACCTGAGGCATGACGTCCGCGGCGATCAGCTCGAGGTGACTCACGACGTCGTCGGACAGGTCCAGCACCTGCAGATAGGCCCGGTCGATGCCGGTCTGCTCGGCCCACGTGCCGATGCGGTCGACGACCTCGCCCGGCGTCCCCGCGAGGCCGTGGGCGCGCAGCTCCTCCGGCTCCCGGCCGATCGCCTCGGCCCGCTGCCGGAACTCTGCCTCGTCCCGGCCGACCACGGCGACCAGGGCGGCCGAGCGCAGCAGGCTGTCCGGCTGCCGACCGGCCTCACCGCAGGCGACGGCGACCCGCTCGAACTGCACCTGCGCGTCCGCCAGTGACGCGAACGCCACGTTGAACTCGGCGGCATAGCGAGCCGCCAGGGCCGGGGTGCGGCGCCTGCCCATGCCGCCGACGATCACCGGCGGCCCGCCGGAGACCGGGTCGTGCTGCACCGGTGTGGGCAGAGCAGGTGAGTCGGTGACGGTCACGGTGGGTCCGGCATACGAGAAGGACTCTCCCTCCGCCGTGCCCCACAGCCCGGTGATCACGGCGAGTGAGTCCTCCAGGACGTCGAAGCGCCGCCCGACCGACGGGAACGGGATGCCGTAGGCCGTGTGCTCGGTCTCGAACCACCCGGCACCGAGGCCGAACTCCACCCGGCCGCAGCTCATCGCGTCGACCTGCGCGACCGTGATGGCCGTCGGTCCGGGCAGTCGGAAGGTCGCGGAGCTGACCAGGGTGCCGAGCCGGATCGTCGAGGTCTCCCGGGCCAGCGCTGCCAGCGTGACCCAGGCGTCGGTCGGCCCCGGCAACCCGTCGCCTCCCATCGCGAGGTAGTGGTCGGAGCGGAAGAAGGCGCCATAGCCGCAGGCCTCGGCGGTCCGGGCGACCTGCAGCTGGTCGTCATAGCTGGCGCCCTGCTGGGGCTCGGTGAAGATGCGAAGTTCCACGCTCCTCAGTGTGGTCGATGCGCGCCGCGCTGTCGCGACCGCCCTAGTGTGGGCGTATGACGACCGGTCCCGCCCAGCCCTCCGTCCGCGTCGGCACTGGCATCGACGTCCACCGGTATGCCGAGGACGACCGGCCTCTGCGCCTCGCCTGCCTGGAGTGGCCGGGAGAGCGCGGGATCGAGGGGCACTCCGACGGGGACGTCGCCGCCCACGCAGCCTGTGACGCCCTGCTGAGCGCGGCCGGGCTCGGAGACCTCGGTCTGGTCTTCGGCACCGACCGCCCGGAGCTGGCCGGTGCCTCCGGTGCGGCGATGCTCGGCGAGGTGCTCAGGTTGCTGACCCAGCAAGGCTGGGGCGTGGGCAACGTCTCCGTCCAGGTGATCGGCAACAGTCCCAAGGTCGGGCCACGGCGCGCGGAGGCGGCCGCGGCGATGTCGGCGGCACTGGGCGGGGCGCCGGTGTCGGTGTCAGCGACCACGACCGACGGGCTCGGGCTGACCGGTCGGGGGGAGGGGACCGCGGCCATCGCCACCGCCCTGATCCACCCGCAGGGGTGACGGTGGCGGGCGGACCGCCTAGATTGGTCCGGACCATCAGCAGCCGAGTCAAAGGGGTCACTCAATGCCCAGCACCGTCAAGGGAGTCATCGCCCGGAGCAAGGGAGCCGACGTCGAGGTGGTCGATGTGCTCGTCCCCGACCCCGGGCCCGGTGAGGTGGTGGTCACCGTCGAGGCCTGCGGCGTGTGCCACACCGACCTGCACTACCGCCAGGGTGGCATCAACGACGAGTTCCCATTCCTGCTGGGCCATGAGGCGGCCGGCACCGTCGAGGCGGTGGGCGAGGGTGTGACCGAGGTCGCGCCGGGCGACTTCGTGATCCTCAACTGGCGGGCCGTCTGCGGTCAGTGCCGCGCGTGCGCCAAGGGTGAGCCCTGGTATTGCTTCAACACCGCCAACGCCACGCAGAAGATGACCCTGACCGACGGCACCGAGCTCTCACCGGCGCTCGGCATCGGCGCCTTCATCGAGAAGACCCTGGTCGCCGCCGGTCAGTGCACCAAGGTCGACCGGGAGGCCTCGGCCGCAGCCGCCGGCCTCCTGGGCTGCGGCATCATGGCCGGCTTCGGCGCCGCGGTCAACACCGGCGGGGTGCGCCGTGGTGACTCCGTGGCGGTGATCGGCTGCGGTGGCGTCGGCTGTGCCGCCATCGCGGGTGCCGCGCTCGCCGGAGCGACGACGATCATCGCGGTCGACCTGGATGAGCGGAAGCTGGAGTCCGCCAAGGGCTTCGGGGCCACGCACACCGTCAACAGCTCCGGGCGGGACCCGATCGTGGCCATCCAGGAGTTGACGGGAGGGTTCGGCGCCGACCTGGTGGTCGACGCCGTGGGCCGTCCGGAGACCTATGAGCAGGCGTTCTATGCCCGCGACCTGGCCGGCACGGTCGTCCTGGTGGGCGTCCCCACGCCGGACATGAAGATCGAGCTGCCGCTCCTGGACGTCTTTGGCCGCGGCGGTTCGCTGAAGTCCAGCTGGTATGGCGACTGCCTGCCCTCCCGTGACTTCCCGATGCTGATCGATCTGTATCGACAGGGGCGCTTCGACCTTGACGGGTTCGTCAGCGAGACGATCGCCCTGGACGAGATCGAGGGGGCGTTCAGCAAGATGGAACGCGGCGAGGTGCTGCGCTCGGTGGTGGTCCTGTGAACGCCGTGAGCTCTCCCCGCATCGACCGGGCGGTCACCTCTGGCACGTTCAGCCTCGACGGCGGGACGTGGGAGGTCGACAACAACGTGTGGGTCCTCGGTGACGACCGCGAGTGCGTGGTCATCGATGCACCGCACGACGTCGACGCGATCCTGGAGGTCGTGGCCGGCCGGACCGTCACCGCGATCCTGCTGACGCACGCCCACGACGACCACATCGACGCCGCGCTCGCGCTGGCCGAGGCCACCGGGGCACCGACCCACCTGCATGCCGAGGACCGCATGCTGTGGGACCGGGTGCACGCCGAGCCGCCGACCGACGAGCTCGAGGACGGCGACACGGTCGAGGTGGCCGGCACCGTCCTGCAGGTGCTGCACACCCCTGGCCACTCACCGGGAGCGTGCTGCTTCCACGCCCCGGCCCTCGGTGTCGTCTTCAGCGGCGACACCCTGTTCCAGGGCGGCCCTGGCGCGACCGGACGGTCCTTCAGCGACTTCGACACCATCATCGACTCGATCACCCGCAAGCTGCTCACCCTGCCGCTGGACACGGTCGTCCACACCGGCCACGGCGACTCCACGAGCATCGGTGCCGAGGCGCCCCACCGTCAGGAGTGGATCGACCGCGGTCACTGAGGCATCGAGCTGACGGTGCCTGCCCGTATCCTTGGGGCCATGCACCCGACCGACCGCCGCCGCTCCCTGCTCGGGATGCTGCTGAGCGCGGTCCTGGTCGGGGCCCTGGCGATGACGACCGCCGACACCGCCACCCTGGCAGTGGGGCTAGGCGTGCTGCTCCTGGTCAGCCTGACGGTGACCACCAACGCCGTCACGCTGGTGGTGGCCACGACCGGGACTGTCATCCCGGGGGCCGACCGGCTGCGCCGCCAGTGGGGTCGGGCCCCGATGCCACTGCTCGCGCCGGACCTGCCCGGCAACCCGCAACCGAGGGCCCCGGGGCGCGTCGCCGCGGAGGTCCTCCTGCGGCCCGCCGGCTGAGCCAACCGCTCCAGCGGCGCCGACTGCCGCGGGCACCTCCGAGACGACCCCTCGTCCCAACCTTCCTCGGAGGAACCGTGTTGTCCTGGATCGACCCCTTCCTGCTCCCCCTGCACCACCTGATCGACGCCACCGCCGCGTGGCTGCCGATGTCCGTCGTCATCGTCCTGCTCACCGTCCTGGTCCGGCTGCTGATGCACCCACTCAACCGGGCGACATACCGTGCCACCCTGCACCGACAGCGCATCGCACCGATGGTCGCGCAGGTGCGCACCCAGCACGGCAAGAACCCCGAACGGCTGCAGCGCGAGCTGCTCGAGCTGCACCAGCGAGAGGGAGTCTCCCCGGTCGCCGGTTGCCTGCCGGCGCTGGTGCAGCTGCCGGTCTTCGGCATCGTCTATCGGCTCTTCGCCGCCCCGCAGATCGCCGGCACCGCCAACGCCCTGCTCCACCACACGCTGATGGGCGTCCCCATGACCGCACACGCCGCGAGCGCCGGTGCGGGACTGCCAGTCTTCCTCGCACTGATCGCGGTCTCCCTCCTCGTGGCCTACCTGACCATGCGCCAGACGAGGGCCCACCTGATCGCTCCGGCGGAGGGAGTCGAGCCGCGCCAGGTCGAGATCGTCCAGACGATGAACAAGGTCGTGCCGTGGATGTCGTTCGGCTCGGTGTTCGCCGTCGTGGTGATGCCTTTGGGCACCGGGCTCTATCTGGTCACCAGTGCCCTGTGGACCCTGCTGGAGCGGTATGCCGTGCGCCGCACCGTGACAGTGTGACTCGCTCTCTAGCGGTGGGGCCCGACTGGGAGCAGACTTGACCTGACCCGACCGGAAGGAGTGTGCCGATGGCCGAGACAGGGCGCCGCCGCGAGCGGGACACCGGGCCGATCGTGGCAACCCACCAGGTCGACGTCGACCCGGTGCACGCCTTTGAGGTGTTCACCGAGCGCCTCGGCGACTGGTGGGACCCGCGCCTGACCCCTGACCCACGGACCTATGAGGGGGCAGACATCGAGGAGGTGGAAGGTGGTGTGGTGGCCCTGCACCACGACGGTGAGGACTACCCGATCGGGCAGGTGCTGGAGTGGGAGATCGGTGAGCGGTTCGTGATGACCTTCCACCTGGCGCTGCCCCGGGACCATCCCACCGAGCTGACCGTCGACTTCAGCCCGGTCGACGGCGGCACCCTTGTCACCCTCACGCACAGTGGTTGGGAGGCGGACAACCTCGCCAGCCGCGCGAAGTTCACCGAGTGGCCGCACCTGCTCGAGCGGTTTGCGGCCACGGCTCTCAGCGACTGACCGCGCGCGCCGGGCTCGTGGGTCCGCCCGGCCGCCGTGCGTCAGACCCAGCCGTGATCCTCGGCGAGGGCGTGCGCCTCGAACCGGTTGCGCGCGCCGGTCTTGCCGATGGCTGAGGAGAGATAGTTGCGCACGGTCTGTTCCGACAGGAACAGGCGTCTGGCGATGTCAGCCACCGGCGTGCCGTCCCGTGACGCCTGCAAGACCTCCTGCTCGCGGTCGGTGAGTGGGTTGCTAGGTGCCCGGAGGGCGGCCAGAGCCAGGTCAGGTTGCACCACGACCTCCCCGGCCAGCACCTGCCGGATCGAGGCGGCAAGCAGGGCCACGGGGTCGTCCTTGACCAGGAATCCCCGGGCGCCGGCGGCCATCGCCCGACGCAGGTAACCCGCGCGGGCAAAGGTGGTCACGATGATGACCGCGCACTCGGGGTGTGCGGCGGTCAGTTCCGGCAGCACGTCAAGACCGCTGCCGCCGGGAAGGTCGATGTCGACCAGGGCCACGTCTGGGTGGTGCTCCGCGACCGCGGGCACGATCTCGTCACCGCGCCCGACCTGCGCCACGACGTGCAGGTCGGGCTCGATGTTCAGCAGTGAGGCCATGGCAGAGCGGAGCATGCCCTGGTCCTCGGCGAGCAGGACGCGGGTCGTCAACGGTGCTCCTGCAGTGCTGGCACGGCTGCGTCAGCGCTGGCGGCCGGAACCTCAGCCGTGAGCATGAAGCCCTCGGCTGAGTGCTCCACGGTCAGGTTGCCGCCGCGTTGCGCCAGCCGCTCCCGCAGACCGACGAGGCCGGTGCCACCCGAGGTGCTGCCAGGGCCCCCGTGCCCGTCGTCGCCGACGGTCAGCCGGATCCACCCGCCGTTGCGGGTCACCCGGACCTGACATGTGCTGGCGGTGGAGTGTCGCAAGACGTTGGTGGTGGCCTCCCGGACCACCCAGGCCAACTGTTGCTCGGCACCCGGGTCGAGGCCGGGCGGGATGTGTCCGATGTCCGGTTCGACCCCACCGGCCCGCATCGCTGCGGCGGCACGCGAGGTCTCCTCCTCCAGGCTGCCCTCCCGGTAGTTCGCGACGGCCTGCCGCACCTCGGTGAGCGCGGACCGCCCCAGGGTCTCGATCTCGGCGCCGTGTCGGGCCGACGCGGCCGGGTCAGCCGCGGCCAGCCGGTGCACCGCCTCGGCCTTGACGACGATCACGGACAGCGTGTGCCCGAGCAGGTCGTGCAGGTCGCGCGAGAAGCGCATCCGCTCAGCGCTCACCGCGGCCTCAGCCAGTTGCTGCCGGGTCTGGTGCAGCTCCGCGTTGGTGGCTGCGAGGCGGTGCACGACATGGGTGCCGATGCCGCTGAGTGCCGTGACGATGCTCAGCCAGCTCGCGACGCCCCATCCCCATCCAGCGATGAGCGCACCCACCCCGCTCGCCAGGCCGATCAGGATGACCACGCCGGGCACGACCCGGGGAGGGAGCACCACGGCTGCCGCGATGGCCAGCAAGGAGATCGTCATGAACGACAGCTCTGACGTCTCGGCGATCCGCACGGTGACCAGTGTGATGCCGACGAGGGCTGACAGCAGGATGAGTGAGAGCCAGGCCGGCACGGTGCGGCCGAGTGCCGAGCTCGGACGGTGGAAGGTGATGACGGTCACCAGGAAGACTGCGCCGGTCACCAGCAGCAGCACCCCGTCGCGCCACTGCTGGTCCTGGACGGCCGCGATGACATAGGCGCCCAGCAGCAGTGGCGCCCAGATCAGGACGAGCCACCTGCCGTGCCGGGTCAGCGAGCCATGCGACACGGGCATCACCGGAGCCGAGCGTGTGCCGGGCCGCTCTTGTTGTTCGCTCATCGAGGGCCTCCGGTCAACACTACGCCCGGTCCGCGAGGCACGGCATGGTCAGGCACACCCAGACCGGGCGATCACCTGGTTGCTCCGGCCCTGCGGGTGCCCGGGAGAGCCAGGATGAGCACGCTGGCAACCGCCACGTGGAGCAGGGTGAGGACCACGGTCGCGCCCGTGTTCTGGGCGAGCGAGAGCGGCGCGAGCAGCGAGACGAGCGCTACGGCCGCGGTGACCCAGCGCCATACGGTCACTCCCTGCGTGGCCTTCCGCTCCAGGACGGCCAGCAGGGCCCAGCTCAGCAGGCCCGCGATGATGGCTGAGGAGACGATGGATCCGGCGGAGACCAGCCTCGTGGTGGTCCCGCCGGGAGCCTCCAGCACCTTGAGGTCGATGCTCAGGACGGGGTCGGCCACGAGCCAGGTCAGCATCGCGGCGACAGCAGCAGCCGCGACGACGAGAGATCGTCGCTCCGTCGAGCCGGTGCGCGGTGCGGCCGCCCCGGGCCGGCCGGTGTTGGCGAGGGTCGTCGTGGTGTCTTCAGGGATCTGGTTTCTCATGCGTCTCACGCTAGAGACGACGTCTGGCACAGGGTAGGCACCGATGTCACGGGTGCCGAAGTACATCTGTCCTGTGCCGGGCCGCAGCGCAGGTAGCCTTGCGCAGGTGAGTCTGCACCTGTTCGACACCGCCACCCGTGAGCTGCGGGCCTTCGAGCCCCTCGAGCCCGGCCGGGTGGGCATCTACATCTGCGGTCTCACCACCCAGGGGACCCCCCACATCGGCCACGTCCGCTTCGCGGTGGCCTTCGACATACTGCGTCGTTGGCTGGTCCGCGGCCACGGGTTCGACGTGACCCTGGTGCGCAACGTGACGGACATCGACGACAAGATCCTCCACAAGTCCGCCGAGCACGACCGCCCGTGGTGGGCGTGGAGCTATCTCCACGAGCGGGAGACGACGCGCGCCCTGGAGACCCTCGGGGTGCTGGCGCCGACCTATGAGCCGCGGGCCACCGGTCACATCACCGAGATGATCGAGCTGATCGACGCACTGGTGGAGCGCGGCCACGCCTACCCCGCGGCCGACGACAGTGGCGACGTCTATTTCGACGTGCGCTCCTGGCCGGCCTACGGCGAGCTGACCCACCAGAAGATCGAGGACATGGAGCCCGCCGCCGACGCCGACCCGCGCGGCAAACGGGACCCGCGCGACTTCGCGCTGTGGAAGGGGGCCAAGGAGCACGAGCCGGCCACGGCGAGCTGGCCCACGGCATACGGTCGCGGTCGTCCGGGGTGGCACCTGGAGTGCTCCGCGATGGCGCGCAAATACCTCGGCGACACCTTCGACATCCACGGCGGCGGCGTCGACCTGCGCTTCCCGCACCACGAGAACGAGCAGGCGCAGTCGCGCGCGGCCGGCCTCGGCTTCGCCCGCTACTGGCTGCACAACGCCTGGCTGACGCTCAGCGGCGAAAAGATGAGCAAGTCACTGGGCAACACCCTGACGGTCAGTGAGCTGACCAAACAGGTGCGTCCGCTGGTGCTGCGCTACTACATCGGCTCCGCGCACTACCGCTCCACCATCGAGTATGGCGAGCGCTCCCTGGAGGAGGCACAGGCTGCGGTCGAGCGGATCGAGGGTTATCTCCAGCGGGCCCTCGAAGCACTCGGCGAGCCGGCGGACGGGCTGGCCGCCGAGGCGGCGACGTTGGCGGTGCCGCGGGAGTTCGCGGCTGCGCTGGATGACGACCTCAACGTCCCCGAGGCGCTCGCCGTGCTCTTTGGCGCGGTGCGTGAGGGCAACCGCGCCCTCGACCAGGCGGACGGCACGGACCGTGCTGCTGTCCGGACGAACCTGCTCGAGCTCGTCGCGATGACCGACGTGCTCGGGATCAACCCCCTCGACCCGGTCTGGGGTGCCTCTGGCGCCTCCGGGACGGCCGACTCCGTGCTCGACGACCTGGTGCAGCAGCAGCTGGCGGCGCGGGCGGCGGCGCGGGCCGAGCGCGACTTCGCCACGGCCGACGCGATCCGCGACCAGCTCGCTGCGGTCGGCGTGGTCATCGAGGACACCCCAGCCGGCGCCCGTTGGGCGCTGGCTCGCGAGACAAGGACTGAGGCAGATCACGATGGCGGGTAACTCCCAGCGCAAGGGCGCGGTCCGCAAGACCGCCAAGAAGGGCCCGCAGGTCGGCAGCGGCGGGCAGCGACGTCGCGGTCTGGACGGGAAGGGCCCCACCCCCAAGGCCGTCGAGCGCACCGGTCACCCTGCGGCGCGGCGCTCCAACCGCGCCCCGACGGGTTCGAGCGGCCGACCGCAGCGTGGGGGATCGCAGCGGGGCGGTCCGAAGGCGTCCACCGAGATGGTCGCGGGACGCAACTCCGTCCTTGAGGCGCTGCGCACCTATGTGCCGGCGAACACCCTGTTTGTCGCGTCCCGGATCGACTCCGACGACCGGGTGCGGGAGGCGATCAAGCTCGCCACCGAGCAGGAGGTCGCGATCCTCGAGGCGCCGCGCACGGAGCTCGACCGGCTCACCGACGGCTCCGTGCACCAGGGGCTGGCGCTGCAGGTCCCGCCCTATGACTACGCGCACCCCGACGACCTGCTCTCGGTCGAGCTGCCCGGCACGCCGTTGATCGTAGCCCTCGACGGGATCACCGACCCGCGCAACCTCGGCGCCATCATCCGGTCCGTCGGGGCGTTCGGCGGACACGGCGTCGTGGTGCCGGCCCGGCGCTCGGCCGGGGTGACCGCGGCGGCCTGGAAGACGTCTGCCGGCGCCGCGTCACGCGTGCGGGTGGCCCAGGCGACGAACCTGACGCGGGCGTTGGAGGCCTATCGCAAGGCCGGCTTCTTCGTGATCGGCCTGGACTCCGACGGCGACGTCGAGCTGCCCGGCCTCGAGCTGGCGGACCAACCGCTGGTGATCGTCGTCGGCTCCGAGGGCAAGGGGCTGTCGAGATTGGTGCGCGAGACCTGCGACCAGATCGTCTCGATCCCGATGGCCGGCATCACCGAGTCCCTCAACGCCGGCATCGCCACGGCTGTCACGCTCTATGAGATCGCACGGCAGCGCTCCCGTTGACGTGACGCCCTGACAGGAGCTTTCAGATGTCCACTGTCCGTGCCGCCACCCGAGGTCTCGTCGTCGCTGACGACCAGCTGCTCGTGACGGTGCTGCACGGCCGGACGGGTGAGTACTGGCTGACGCCCGGTGGCGGCCAGCACTTCGGGGAGTCGAAGGTGGAGAACGCGGCCCGGGAGGTCCTGGAGGAGACGGGCTATCACGTCCGGGTGGGGGACCTGGCCTGCGGTCGTGACTACATCGGGGCCCGGCACTTTCCGGAGTGGGACACCAGGTTCCAGCAGACCGAGCTCTTCTTCTGGTGCCACCTGCTCGACCGGGAGCGGGACCTGTCGGTCCTCGACCCGGACAGCAGCCAGGTCGGGGTGCGCTGGGTGCCCCTCGCGGAGCTGATCGGCTCACCGCTGTTTCCGCGGCGGCTGGCGCACTGGCTCCACGAGGACCCCTCAACCCGGCCCGTCTGGCTCGGCGACATCAACTAGGCGCTGCTGACCCGGGGAGGCTGCTGTCCGGAGATGGAGTGAGCGCCGGCCGCGTCCGTGAGGCTTGATCGTCTCAGGCGCGATCGTGTGGTCATTCGCGATCGTGTCAGGCGCGATCGTGTTAGGCGATGGCGAGGGCTGTGTGGTCGATGGGTTTGGTGATGAACTCTTCGCCGTAGGGGCTGGTCCAGATGACGGTGCCGTCGGCGTGCAGGACTGGTCGCCATCGGGTGCTGTGCTTGAGGCGGTGGTGGTGCTTGCACAGGCAGAGCAGGTTGGTCACGACGGTCGGCCCGGCGGGCCAGGGGGTGATGTGGTCGATCTCGCAGCGTTCGGCCCGGCGGGCGCAGTTGGGGAAGCGGCAGGTGCCGTCGCGCAGACGCACGTGTCTGGCGATCGCGGCGGTGGGCCGGTAGGTGGGGGCTGAGGTCTCGATCGTGGTGCCGGTCCTGGCGTCGACCAGCATCCGGGTGACCGGGCACCGAGGGTGCCGGCCAGGGCCAGGGCCAGTGGGGCGGGGATGACTCCGATGCCGGGGATCTCGACACCGGTGCCGGTCGGGGTGTGCGGGGACAGGACCGCCCAGAGCTGCTCGAGCGTGCCCGGCTCCAGCTCACCAGTGGCCTCAGCCTCACCACTGGGCTCAGTCTCACCAGTGGGCTCAGCCTCGTCGCGCCCGTCTTCCTGGTCGCAGCCGTCTTCCTGGTCGTCGCTGTCTCCGTGGTCGGTGATGCCGAACGCGGCGCCCGTCCCGCTGGCTCCAGGCACGTCGCCTGCTCCAGCCGTGTCGGTCGTGTCGGCGGAGGGGGTCTGGGGGGTGATGGGGATGGCGATGGTGACGTGGGCTTCGATGGTCGCGTTGCCCAGGATCAGGTCGGTCAGGGCGTCGGCGCGGTGCTGGTCCAGGGTCTTGGTCGGGTCGTCGTTGAGCTTTTGGTGGGCCAGCGTATCGATCGCGGCCCAGGCCTTGGCGGAGTCCTCGGCCGGGAGCTGGGCATACCACTGGGTCAGCCCGGGCAGGTGCGAGGCGCGGGTGGACACGAACCGGTCCAGCTTGGCCCGGGCCGCCCGCTCACGCACCAGGTCGGGGTCGATCTTGGCCAGGGCGGTCCGGACCCGGTTGCGGGCTTTCATCGGGGTGTCACCGGTGATCTGGGGGTGGACCAGCTGTTCCACGAGCGCACACACGTCGTGGTCGGCGTCGGCCAGCTCCTCAGCGATGCACTGGGCCCGGAACAGGTCCAGCTCTCCGGTCGCGAGCGCGGCCAGGGTCAGGGGCAGGTCCGCTGCCAGCTTCGCGGCCCGCACGACCTTGGTGCTGGCGGCGCCGTGGGACATGCCCAGCAGCGGGGCCAGGGTGTCGGAGGCGAACTCGTCGACGAACCCGACACCGCGATCGACCTGCTCACAGCCGGTGGTGTCGTTCTCGACCAGGGTCAGCGCGGCGAACCGGGCGATCCACGCGGTCTGTGCCGCGTGCAGCGCGCCGAGGGCCTCCTGGGCGGCCTTGACCAGGTCGACCTGGTCCTGCGCACTGGCCCAGGGCCCGCCCGGGGCCAGTGCACTGTCGACCATCGCCTGACCCACCTGCGCGATCCCCGCCAACAGCTCGAGCGCCTCGCCCGGCGCCCCGGCCTGGGCGACACCGACGAGGTCGAGAACCTCATGCTCCAACTCCATGGAACAAACGTACTAGACACCACCGACAGTGCCCCACCTTGTCCACAACCCCCGCCCACCACCAGCCCGCGAGCACCCGCCATATCTACGCCGAGCCAGAGTAGGGCCAGCTCCTCAGATAGAGGGGTTAGCCCTTGGTCCGGATCGGGATCGCCTGGGTGTCCACGCCGAGGATCGCCACCTCGTCCGGCTTGGTGGGCAGCACGGTGGCCACATAGTCGCGCACCGCCTCCTCGAGGGGCACGTCGTAGTCGGCGCGCTCGGACAGATACCACCGGTGCTCGAGGAGCTCGTGGAAGAGCTCGGCGGGCTCGAGCTTGCTGCGCAGCTCCAGCGGGACGGTGCGGGTCACGGGCTCGTAGATGCTCGACAGCCAGTCGTGGGCGACCATCTCCTCGTCGTCGTTCTGACGGTCCTGCGAGGCGCGGAAGGCGTCGAGGTCGTTGAGGAGGCGGCGGGCCTGGTTCTCCTCGACATCCAGGCCGGTGAGCCGCAGGAGGCGTCGGCTGTGGTGCCCGGCGTCGACGACCTTGGGCTCGATCTGGATCTGCGTGCCGTCCAGGTCGGTGCTCATCGCGAGCTCGCCGACATCGAAGCCCAGGTTGTTGAGGCGCCGGATGCGCTCGTCCACCCGCCAGCGGTCACCCTGCTCGAACCGCTCGGACGCGGTGAGCTCGCGCCACAGCAGCTCATAGCGGTGCATCAGCCGGTCGGCGATCTCCAGGGCGTCGGCGTCCTCGTCGAGCAGCTCACCGGCCGCCAGGTCCATCAGCTCACCGGCGATGTTGCCGTGGGCGATGAAGAGGTCATGTCGTCGCTGCCCGTCGCTGAGCGTGTTGTGCACCTCGGCCGTCTCCGCATCGACGAGGTATGCCGCGAACTCGCCGGCGTCCCGTCGGAACAGGGTGTTGGACAAGGAGACATCGCCCCAGTAGACCCCGCCCAGGTGCAGCCGCACCAGGAGCACCGCCAGGGCGTCGAGCACCCGGCGGGCCGTGTCCGGACGCAGCCGTTGGCTGAAGATCGCGCGATAGGGCAGCGAGAACTTTAGGTGCCGGGTGACCAGACAGGCGTCCAGCTCCTGGCCCTCGGCGTCGGTGCGTCCCGCGATGACGGCCAGCGGCTCGACCGCCGGCTGGTCGAGCCGGCGCAGGAGCTGGAGGGTGCGGTACTCGCGTTGCGCCAGCTCCGCCTTGATCTCCTTGACCGCGATGACACCGCCCGACAGTCGCACGAAGCGCACGACGTGCCGGGAGATGCCGCGGGGGAGGACCGCCAGGTGGTGCTCCGGCCACTCCTCGAGCGGGACCTGCCAGGGCAGGTCGAGGATGGCCGGGTCGGGCCTGGCGGCGGTGATCTGCAGAGGCATAGGTCTCCTCAGTCGCCGAGGCGCTCCCCGGTCTCGGCGTGGAAGACGTGGAGGTGGTCGGACTTGGGGACCAGGTGAACCGTCTCGCCCTTGGCCGGGGGCGTGCGACCGTCCACCCGAGCGATGAACGGCCTGATCTCGCCGTCGACGGGTTCCTGACCGGGCACGCGACCATAGATGTAGGCGTCGGCGCCCAGCTCCTCCACGACGTCGACCTCGACGGCCAGCCCGGCGCCGTCCGTGGACATCGTCAGGTCCTCGGGGCGGACCCCGACGACCACCTGGGGGCCGGCAGCAGCCAGCGCCTCGCGGGCGATCGGCAGGTCGCTGTCGCCGAACCGCACCCCGCCGTCGGTCACCGGGGCGTGCATCAGGTTCATCGCGGGGGAGCCGATGAAGCCGGCGACGAAGACATTGTCGGGGTGGTCATACATCCGGCGCGGTGCGTCGCACTGCTGCAGGATGCCGTCCTTGAGGACCGCCACGCGGTCGCCCATCGTCATGGCCTCGACCTGGTCGTGGGTCACATAGACGGTGGTGACGCCGAGGCGGCGCTGCAGGGAGGCGATCTGGGTGCGGGTCTGCACACGCAGCTTGGCGTCCAGGTTGGACAGCGGCTCATCCATCAGGAACACCTGCGGCTGCCGCACGATGGCGCGGCCCATGGCCACCCGCTGGCGCTGACCACCGGAGAGGGCCTTGGGCTTGCGGTCCAGGTAGGGCTCCAGGTCGAGAATCTTGGCAGCCTCCTCGACGCGCTGGCGGATCTCGGCCTTGGGCTTGCCGGCGATGCGCAGTGCGAAGCCCATGTTGTCGGCCACCGACATGTGCGGATAGAGCGCATAGTTCTGGAAGACCATCGCCACGTCGCGGTCCTTGGGCGGCAGGTCGGTGACGTCGCGGTCCCCGATCAGGATGCGGCCGTTGTCCACCTCCTCGAGCCCGGCGAGCATGCGCAGGCTCGTGGACTTGCCGCAGCCGGACGGTCCGACCAGGACGAGGAACTCACCGTCGGCGATCTCGATGTCTAGGGCATCGACGGCCGGCGTCTCCGAACCGGGATAGACGCGGGTGGCCTGGTCGAATGTCACTGTTGCCATGCTGGGACTTCTCCTCCACCGGCAGGAACGTGCCGGACGATCCGTTGTAAAGGACGTGCCCACCGACGGGTGCCGGCAGGAGCTCCTCAGGAGCGGACGCCCTGGAAGTCCCCGACGCACAGGCGTGTCGGTCACCGGCGGCGCTGCCCGTGAAGATGTTGTTACCGTACTGCAATCTGCAAAATCTTGCAGAACTTGTAAGGTATGAGCCATGCTAGCGGACGTCCCGGTTGGGACCATCCCTGGCCCGGCCAGGCCGCGCGGAGTCGCGGACCACCGTTCAAAGGAGAACTCATGAAGCGCACGACCGGCGCGATCGCGATGGTGGGCATCACGGCCCTCCTGCTGACCGCCTGCGGTGGAGACACCGAGTCCGACGACCCCACGACCCCCGACGCCCCCGCGGCTGAGGCCCCGGCCGACGACGAGACCGCCAGCGAGGACGCCGGCGAGGAGACCGAGGCGCCTCCGGCCGAGGAGGACGCCGAGTCCACCGAGCCGCCCGTGCGCGACCAGAACGCTGAGCTGGTGATCTGGTCGGACGACGTGCGCGCTCCGATCCTGACCGAGTTCGCCGACCAGTTCGGCGAGGAGTTCGGCATCACGGTCCAGGTGCAGGTCTCCACGGATGTGCGCCAGCAGTTCAAGGACGCCACCAACGTCGACCAGGGACCGGACATCATCGTCGGGGCCCACGACTGGCTCGGCGAGCTCGTCCAGAACGGCACCGTCGCCCCGATCCAGATGTCTGAGGACGTCCAGGCGCAGTTTGTGCCCGAGGCCCTCGAGGCGACCAAGTTCGACGGCCAGATCTATGGCGTCCCCTACGCCACCGAGTCCCTCGGCCTGATCCGCAACACCGCACTCGCTCCCGAGGTCCCGGCCTCGATGGAGGAGCTCGTGGCCAACGGGTCGTCGATGATCGAGGCCGGCGACGCCGACCAGGTCATGGTCCAGGCCATGGGCCAGCAGGGCGACGCCTACAACGCCTTCCCGTGGCTGTCCGCCTACGGCGGCGGCATCTTCGGCGTGAACTCCGACGGTGGTTGGGACGCGCAGAACGTCATCATCGACTCGCCCGAGAGCATCAAGGGCGGCGAGAAGATCGCCTGGCTGGGCGAGGAGGGTGCGCTGAACGTCAACGTCGGCGGCACCGAGATGGAGGCCCTGTTCGCCGAGGGCAAGACCCCCTACATGGTCTCCGGTCCGTGGGCCATCGCCAACGTCAAGGGCGCCGGCATCGACTACGCGATCGACCCGATCCCCGCCTTCGAGGACGGCGGCGAGCCGACCCCGTTCCTGGGTGTCCAGATGTTCTATGTCTCGGCCAAGGCCAAGAACGGGGCCATCGCCCAGGAGTTCGTCAACCAGTACGTCCCCAGCCTCGATCTGCAGCTCGCGCTGTTCGAGGCCGGCGACCGCCCGCCGGCACTGCAGGAGGCGCTGGACCAGGTCGCAGCGGACAACGAGGACATCGCCGCGTGGTCGGCAGCAGGGCAGGGCGCCCCGCCGATGCCGAACATCCCCGCGATGAACGCCGTCTGGGGCCCGCTCGGCCAGGCCGCTGCTGACATCGTCAGCGGTGACGACCCGGCTGACCGCCTCACGGCAGCTCAGGAAGAGGTCGTCGCAGCCATCGGCTGACGCCTCACCCGTGAGACCGGTCCCGGCTGGACCTCGCCTACGCAGGTCCAGCCGGGACCACCCCACCGTTCCGGCTCGGGGCGCCCCCAGCGTGAGCGGGTGGTGACCCAGACTTCCTCGCACACAGACTTCCTCGCACACAGACTTCCTCGGCAGCACGGAGACATCGATGTCCCAGCAGGTCAGCAGTCCCGGCGACGCGCCCACCGTCCTCGACGGCACGCCGGAGCACCTCGACTACGCGACGAAGCCACCTTTGTGGCTGACGGTCGTGAAGTGGGTGCTGATCGCCCTTGCCGTCGCGGTCCTGCTGTATGCCGCCCAGCAGCTGGTCGAGGCCGGCCAGATGCTGATGGTCATCCTGGTCGCGTTCGTCGCCATGTGCATTCTGGCGGTCTACTCCACCCGTCGGGCCATCCCGCTGAAATACCTGCTGCCCGGTCTGCTGCTCACCCTCGCGCTGCAGATCTGGCCCCTGATCTACACGGTCAGCCTCTCCTTCACCAACTACGGCGACGGCCACCTGGTCTCCAAGGAGGAGGCGGTTTCGGCGATCGAGGCCAGCTCGGTGCGCCAGGTCGAGGGGTCCGAACGCTACTCGCTCAACATCGCGGTGCCGGACGGCCAGGACGCCGCCACCGGCGACCTGCTCTATCTGCTGACTGACCCGGAGGGCAACTACCTGGTCGGCAGCGCAGAGGGCGTCGAGCCGCTGGACCCGGAGACCGTGGAGGCGGGCCCGACCGGGCGCATCATCAGCGCCGAGGGGTTCATCACCCTGTCTGCGACCGAGGTCAACGCTCGCTCGGCCGACCTGGCCGAGTTCGCGGTGCCGACCGAGACCGGTGGCATCAAGCAGATCGGCCTGTCCGAGGCGTTCATCGGCGAGCCCACCAAGGTCTATGACGAGGCCAACGACACCATCACCGACACCCTGAGCGGCAAGATCTATGTCCCGGAGGAGGCCAACTTCGTCCCGCAGGACGGGGTGGGGCCCGCGCTGCCACAGGGCTGGCTGGAGAACGTCGGGCTGAGCAACTACACCGAGGCCCTGACGAACCCGCAGCTGCGCAGCGGGTTCGTCAAGGTCCTGGTCTGGAACTTCGCCTTCGCCGCGATCACCGTGATCTCGACGTTCCTGCTGGGCATGGCCCTCGCGCTGCTCTTCAACGACGACCGGCTCAAGTTCCGCGGGATCTATCGGTCGCTGCTCATCCTGCCCTACGCCCTGCCGATCTATGTCACGGCGCTGGTGTGGTCCTCGATGTTCAACCAGGACTTCGGGTTGATCAACAGTCTCACCGGCCTGGACATCAACTGGCTGGGTGATCCATGGGCGGCGCGAGGTGCGCTGCTCTTCACCAACCTGTGGCTCGGGTTCCCCTACATGTTCATCGTGTGCACCGGTGCCCTGCAGTCGATCCCGGGCGAGGTGAGGGAGGCGGCCGCCATCGACGGCGCCGGCCCGTTCCGCACCGTGCGCTCGGTGATCATGCCGCTGCTGCTGGTCGCAGTCGGTCCGCTGCTGATCGCCTCGTTCGCGTTCAACTTCAACAACTTCGGTCTGGTCTTCCTCTTCAACGAGGGCGGACCGTTCACCGGCGGGCAGAGCCAGATCGGCTCGACCGACCTGCTGATCTCGTGGGCCTACCGGCTCGCCCTCGGTGGCACCCAGCCGAACTTCGGTCTGGCCTCGGCCATCGCGGTCTTCATCTTCTTCATCGTGGCGATCATCAGCTATCAGGGCTTCCGCTCCACCAAGGCACTTGAGGACGTGAACTGACATGACTGCAGGCACTCCCGCCGACGGCGACCTGGCCGCCATCAGCACGGACACCTCGCAGGTGCGCCAGGCCACCACCCCGGTCACCCGCAACAAGAAGGGGCGCAGCAACTGGTGGCGGCATGCCCTTGCGCTGCTGGCCCTGGCCTTCGCGATCCTGCCCATCCTGTTCATCGTGTCCTCGGCGTTCAACAACGCCGGCACGTTGTCCACGTCTGGTCTGCTGCCGACCCAGTTCGGGATCGACAACTTCAAGGACCTGTTCAGCGACCCGGCCCGTCCCTACTGGACCTGGTTCAAGAACTCGATGATCATCTCGGTGGTCGCCACCGTCGCCACGCTCTTCCTCGGCGCGAGCGCTGCCTTTGCGTTCTCCCGTCTGCGCTGGACCGGCCGACGTCCGGGCCTGCTGATCATCCTGCTGCTGCAGATGTTCCCCGCCGTGCTGGCCTTCGGCGCGCTCTACATCACCTTCGCCAACATCGGCGAGATCATGCCGGCGATCGGTCTGAACACTCTCGCCGGGCTGATCCTGGTCTATCTCGGCGGCGCCATGGGCTCGAACATCTGGCTGCTCAAGGGCTACTTCGACACCGTGCCCAAGGAGCTGGACGAGGCCGCCTACATCGACGGGGCCTCGCACGCCCGGATCTTCTTCACCGTCACGCTGCGCCTGGTCACCCCGATCCTGGCGACGGTCGCCATGCTGGCCTTCGTCGGGTTGTGGGGCGAGTTCCTGCTGGCCTCGATCTTCCTGACCGACGTCAACGAGCAGACCCTGGCGGTCGGCCTGTGGCAGACCCGCAACGCCGACGTCAACCGCTACTTCGGCCAGTTCGTCGCCGGCGCGGTCATCGCCTCGATCCCGGTGGTCCTGGTGTATCTGTCCCTGCAGAAGCAGCTGATCGGCGGACTGACGCAGGGCTCGGTCAAGTAGCCCGATGCTGACCCCCCATCACGACGGCTCACCGCTCTACGTCTCGCAGGCTGCCCCCAGTGCAGGCGACACCGTGTCGGTGCGGGTCCGCATCCCGCACGGCTCTCGGGTCGGCGCGGTCCACGTGCGCACGGCACCCGACGGTGAGCAGGAGTTCGTCACGGCCACCCGCACGCACCGCGACGACGTCGAGTCCTGGTGGCAGGCCGAGCTGGTCCTGCACAACCCGGTGACGCACTACCGCTTCCTGCTGGAGGGTGGCCCGGACGGGGCGCAGACTTATCGTTGGCTCAACGGCACCGGGCTGCACCCGCGGGACGTCCCCGACGCCGCGGACTTCCGGATCGTCACCTATCCGGGCCCGCCGACCTGGGCCACGGGTGCCGTGGTCTACCAGGTCTTTCCCGACCGCTTTGCCAGGGACTCCTCCGTGGAGCCCGTCGGCGACCCGGGCGGGCCGCGCACGGATCTGCCGGACTGGGCCACGCCGGCACGGTGGGACGACCCGGTCGAGGAGACGATGGCCGGCTCACAACAGGTCTTCGGTGGCACCCTGGACGGCATCGGCGAACACCTGGACCACCTGGTCGACCTCGGCGTCACGGTCCTGTATCTGACCCCGTTCTTCCCGGCCCGCTCCAACCACCGCTACGACGCCGCCACCTTTGACGCCATCGACCCGATCCTCGGCGACCCGGAGTCGCTGGCCCGTCTCCAGGAGGCGGCCCACGCACGCGGGCTGAAGGTGATGGGCGACATCACCACCAACCACACCGGTGACGCGCACGAGTGGTTCACGGCGGCGCTGGCCGACCCGAGCGGCCCGTATGCCGACTGGTATGTCCGCAACCCTGGTGCGGTCCCCGGGGCGACCCGGGAGTGGATCACCTGGCTGGGCGTGGACAGCCTGCCCAAGCTGGACCACACCAACCCCGCCGTCCGCGACGCCCTGGTGAGCGGTCCGACGTCGGTGATCCAGCGCTGGCTCCAGCCGGGTGCCGGCCTGGACGCCTGGCGGGTGGACGTGGCCAACATGACCGGCCGCTACGCGGGCACCGATGTCAACCACGAGGTCGCCCGGTCGGTGCGGGACGCGGTGGACGCCGTCGCCGCCGAGCACGGGACCGAGCCGCTCCTGGTGGCCGAGCACGTGCACGACCACAGTGCCGACGCGACGGGGGCCGGCTGGCACGGCGTGATGAACTACTCGGGCTTCACCAAGCCGCTGTGGACCTGGCTGCGGCACGAGGGGTTCGCGCCGAAGTTCCTCGGGTCACCGGTGCGCGTCCCACGGCTGGGCGGCGAGCTGGTCGCCGAGACGATGCAGGAGTTCTCCGCCATCGTGCCGTGGCGCTCGCTGAGCCACTCCTTCACGCTGACCGGGTCGCACGACACCACCAGGGTCGCCACCCTCGTGGGGGGCGAACGGGAGCAGATCGTGGTCGCGGCGGGACTGCTGCTGACGGCGCCCGGCATCCCGATGATCTGTTATGGCGACGAGATCGGGATGCCCGGCAACTTCGGCGAGGCAGGGCGCCGGCCGATGCCCTGGGCGGCCGCGCCTGCGGCTCCCGGCGGGGAGCCGGTCGACCCGAACCTGTGGGACGAGGAGCTGCGCACGGCCTATCGCGACCTGGTCCACGCCCGGCGCAACCATCCCGCCCTGGCGGCCGGAGGGATGCGCTGGCTGCACGCCGAGGGCGATGCGCTGATCTTCCTGCGAGAGCACCCTGAGGAGACCGCACTGGTGCACCTCGCGCGCGCCGCCCACCCACCGATCACCCTGCCCGCGGCCGACCTGCCAGGGGCGAGCGCCGGCGCCTCGGCATACGGCCCGGTGGTGCGGACCGACGACGAAGGCGACCTCGCCCTCGCGGCCGACCGGCCTCAGGTGCGGATCTGGACCTGGCGGACCACCGCCCCGACGTGGGAGATGATCGCGTGAGCCGTCTGGCCGACCTGGCTCAGCACGCCGGTGTGAGTGAGGCCACCGTGAGCCGGGTCCTCAACGACCGACCGGGGGTCGCCGCCGGCACGCGGCAGGCGGTGCTCACGGCGCTGGACGTGCTGGGCTATGAGCGTCCGAGCAAGCTGCGCCGCAGCAGCGCCGGACTGGTGGGGCTGGTCGTCCCGGAGCTGACCAACCCGATCTTCCCGGCCTTCGCGCAGGCGGTGGAGACCCACCTGGCAGCCGCCAACTACACCCCGGTGCTGTGCACGCAGGTGCCCGGCGGCATCCACGAGGACGACTACGTCCCGATGCTGCTCGACCGCGGCGTGGCCAGCATCATCTTCATCAGCGGGCTGCACGCGGACAGCAAGGCAGGCGTGGAGCGTTACACGACGCTGCGTGAGCGGGGGCTGCCGATCACCATGATCAACGGTTACCGCGAGGGCGTTGAGGCGACGTTCATCTCCAGCGACGACGTGGCCGGCATGCATCTGGCCGTCCGCCACCTGCGCGAGCTGGGACACACCCGGATCGGACTCGCCACCGGCCCCTCGCGCTATGTCCCGGTGCAGCGCAAGATCGCGGGTTACGCCGAGGCGATGGATGAGCTCCTGCCAGGGCGGGAGCACTTCACGGAGACGACACTCTTCACCGTCGAGGGCGGGGTCGCCGCCGGCCGCAAGCTGCTGGAGCAGGGCGTGACGGCTGTCGTGTGCGGCTCGGACCTGATGGCCCTCGGGGTCATCCGGGCGGTGCGCATGGCGGGCCTGCGCGTGCCGGAGGACGTCTCGGTCATCGGCTCGGACGACTCGCAGCTGGTCGGCTTCACCGACCCTCCGCTGACGACGGTGCGGCAGGACGTCGAGTCGATGAGCGAGGCCGCGGTGACGGCCATCCTGGAGGAGATCCACGGCGAGGAGGTCGTGCACCGGGAGTATCTGTTTGCCCCCGAGCTCATCCTGCGTCGTTCGACCGGTGCCGCGCCCGGTCGTCGCTGACGGCACGATCGGCACCAGCGGCGCGCCGCAGCTCGAGCAGCTCGCGCAGCAGGACCAGCACCTGGCTCTCGTCGTGCAGCCGGTGCTGGGCGAGCGTGGCACCCTCGCCGACCTTGACGCTCACGTCGTGGGGTCCCAGCACCTCGAAGGCGTGCTCGTCGGTGACGTCGTCACCGAGATAGATGGTGGCGTCCACGCCGTGGGCCGCGGCCAGCTCCCGCAGCGCGCTGCCCTTGCCCACGTGCTGGGTCGCCAGCTCCAGGACGCCCTTGCCGGGGGTGACCACCAGGGCAGGATGCCCGGCGGCGACCGCGTGGCCCGCACGCAGCGCCGCCGCCTCGTCAGCCGGTGGCATCCCCCGGGTGTGCAGCACCAGAGAGTGCGGTTTGCGCTCGATCCGAGCGCCGGGGTGCTGCTCGAGCAGAGAGATGAGGTCTGTGTCGAGGGCGCGATAGGTGCTGCGCTCCTCCTCATCCATCACGGGTCCGACCTCGGCATAGGACGTCTCCACCCCGTGACTGCCGATGAGCAGCAGCGGCTGGGCCGCCCCGGAAAGGGTGGTCAGCGTCCCCAGCGCGCGGCCGGACACGATCGCCACAAGGGTGCCGGGGAGGGCGGCGAGCTCACCCAGCGCCTCGATGCTTCCGGGCAGTGGTCGCGCGGCCAGCGGCTCGTCGACCAGAGGCGAGAGGGTCCCGTCGAAATCGACCGCGACCAACAGCGACGGGAGCGCGGCCAGGCGTCGCAGGGCAGCAGACAGGGCGGGCTCTGACGTGGCTGCCCCCGCGCCGCTCATGACGCCCCCGGCTTCGCGGGGGCGGCCTCGAGCGCCGCGAGATATTTGCGTGCCCAGGCGAAGACGTCGTTGGAGCGGACCCGGCGTCGCAGGGCCAACATCCGCTTGCGCTTGGCTGCAGGGTGCTCGTGCATGGCCTCCAGGATGGTCCGCTTGAGCCCGGCGATGTCGTGCGGGTTGCACAGGAACGCCGAGCTGAGCTCGTGGGCCGCCCCGGTGAACTCGCTGAGGACCAGGGCACCGCCACCGTCCCAGCGGCTGGCGACATACTCCTTGGCCACCAGGTTCATCCCGTCCCGCAGCGGAGTGACCAGCAGCACGTCCGCGGCCAGGAAGAGCGCGGCCATCTCCTCCTTGGGGTAGGAGTGGTGCAGGTATTCGACCGCGGCCGCGCCGATCACCGAGTGGTCGCCGTTGATCCGACCCACCTGGGCGTCGATCTGGGCCCGGAGCTCGCGATAGGCGCTGACCCGCTCCCGGCTCGGCGTGGCGATCTGCAGCAGGGTCGCCTGGGTGGGGGTGACGTCGCCGTCGGCGAGCAGCTCGGAGTAGGCGCGCAGCCGGTGCCGGATCCCCTTGGTGTAGTCGAGCCGGTCGATGCCGAGCAGCACCGTCTCGGGGTTGCCCAGCGAGGCGCGGATCTCGCGGGCACGCTCCCGGACCGCGGAGGTGCGGGCGAGCTGGTCGAGGCTGGTGAAGTCGATCGAGATGGGCACGGCGGCGACCCGCACCCGTCGGGGCACGCCGGACCGGTCGTCGTCGGCACCGTCCCACGAGACCACGTCACCGGTGCGGGTCGCCCCCAGGAGCTGGTGGCAGGCCCGGGCAAAGTTGCCGGCATCGGTGGCCCGCTGGAAGCCGAGGAAGTCGGCACCGAGCAGGCCGCGCAGGACCGACGCGCGCCACGGCAGCTGGCCGAAGAGCTCGACGGAGGGGAACGGGATGTGGTTGAACCACCCGATGCGCAGGTCGGGACGCAGGTCACGCAGGAGGGCGGGGACCAGCTGGAGCTGGTAGTCGTGGACCCAGACGGTGGCACCGTGCGCGGCCACCTCCACGATCGCCTCGGCAAAGCGCTGGTTGATCCGCCGGTAGGCCGCCCACCAGCTGCGCCGGTAGTGCGGCTGGACGATCACGTCGTGGTAGAGCGGCCACAGGGTGCCGTTGCAGAACCCCTCGTAGTAGTCGCGAATCTCGTCGGCGGACAGGGCGAGCGGCTGCAGTCGCACACCGTCCCGGGCGAACGGTTCGATGCTCTCCCCGGGGTCGCCGGCCCACCCCACCCAAGCGGCCTCCCGGCCCTCCATCACCGAGTCCATCGCGGTGACCAGGCCACCGGGACTGGTCTGCCAGGTGGACGTGCCGTCGTCGTCGACCACGCGGTCGACAGGCAGCCGGTTGGCCGCTACAACGAGGTCGAACGTGCTCCGGTCGTCAACGGTGCTCTGCGGGGAAACCAAAACCACTCCTGTGCCGTCACAGGCTCGCGAGATGACCGCCCAGGACCGGTTGTCGGGCACGTCGTGGAAACCATCTCGGCAGCCTGATCGTTGCCGTCCTGAGCCTAGTCCGCGGCGAAGTGGGTCGCGATCCGGCAGCGCGGCCGTCGCCTGTGCGGGCGAGCCAAGTCCGAGCCGAAGTCGTCGAGTTGCACGGTTGTCACGAAGGGAACGCAATACGGTGGTAGCCATGAGTGCCGAGTCCACGTCAGTCGAGGGAGCCTCGCCGGCCCCGCGGCGGTTGGGGCGCTACACCCTCGGCACCCGTGTCGGCGAGGGCGGCATGGGCGTGGTCTATCGCGCGCGTCCCGACGGCGCACCGAGCGACGGCAGCGGGGATGTCGCGATGAAGGTGCTGCGACCGCACATCGCGCACGACCCGGACGCGCGCCTGCGGCTGGCCCGGGAGGTGACCACGCTGTCCCGGGTGAGCAGCCCGCGGATCGCGGCCGTCCTCGACGCGGACACGGAGGGGCCGGCCCCCTACATCGTCACCGAGTTCGTCCCCGGCCCACCGCTGGACCAGGTCGTCGCAGACCGTGGCCCCGTCTCCGGTGAGGCGCTGGTGCGGCTGGGACGTGGTCTGTCCGAGGCGCTCAACGCGATCCACCGCGCCGGGATCGTGCACCGTGACCTCAAGCCGGGCAACGTGCTGATGGTCGGCTCCGACCCGGTCGTGATCGACTTCGGCATCGCCCAGGTCGCCGACGACGTGCGCCTGACGATGACCGGCCTGGTGATGGGCACGCCCGGCTATCTCTCGCCCGAGGTGGTCGAGGGCGGGGCAGTCACCGAGGCGACCGACTGGTGGGGCTGGGCGGCCACGCTCGCGTTCGCGGCCAGCGGGCAGCCGCCCTTCGGCCGCGGGCCCATGGCCGTGGTGCTCGACCGGGTGATCCGCGGGCGCACCCAGCTGGAGGAGGTCGACCCGGCGCTGCGGCCCCTGCTCGCGGCGGCACTGGACCCCGAGCCGGACCGGCGGCCGCACAGTGATGAGGTGATGCGTGCCCTGGAGCTGTATGCCGCGCACCGGCCCGTCACCGAGGCGCTGACCATGCACGCGCCCCGGCCCAGAACCGAGCAGGCCGCTCCCCAGACGAGCCTCACCCCGCAGGCGCAGCAGACCAGGGTGCAGCCCGTGCCGCCCACACCACAGACTCGCGTGGCCCCCCAGCAGGTTCCGCTCACGGCTCCTGCCCTGTCTCCTGATGCCGCATCCGGGCCGGCGCCCTACGGCGCCCCGCAGGCTCCCTACGGCGGCCCGGGACAGGATCCATACGCCAACCCGTCGCCATACGACACCCCGGACCGCTTCGGTCAGCCGATGCGCCGGCCGGACCCTCGCATCGGCCGTCCGATGCGCAGCGGCACGCTCGCCACGGCACTGGTCGCGGTCGTGGGTCTCGCGGCTTTGGTGCCTCTGCTGGCGTGGGGCCTGCTGGCGATCTGGTCGGTGCTGGCGCGCACCGTCGACCACTCGGTGACGTCCCTGGTGCTGCGCCGGCACGAGGCGGGGCGCCGGCGCTCCGACGTGCCGCTGGCGGTGATCGCCAGCCCGTGGCACCTCTTCGTGGCGGTGCTGTCGACCGGCCTGGCGATGCTGCTCCCGATCGCCTTCGCGCTCGCCGCGACGGTCATCACCGCCGGCGGACTCACGGCCATGGGAGTGGCCTCGCTCGGGGTCGAGCACCCGGTGCCGGTCGCGGTCGGCACGGCGCTGGGCACCCTGATGGCGTGGTGGGGGCCCGGCGGACTGGCGCTTCGTCGCGGCTCGCGCACGCTGGTGCGCGCCGTGCTGCCCTCTCAGATCGCCTCGCAGATCGTGGCGACGTTGCTGCTCGTCGGTGGTGTCGCGCTGCTGGCGTGGATGGTGCTCGACGGCGGCGAGGTCTCCTGGTGGCCGACCACCTGGACCGACGCGCCCTTCAGCGATCTCATCCCGCAGACGCTGCGCCCCTGACGCTGCGCCCCTGACGCTGCGCCCCTGACGCTGCGCCCCTGACGTGCGACGACGGGGTCTGTCCACAGCAGGCCTAGCCACGATCTGCCGATCTCGGTAGCCTGTCACCCGGTCCACCCGGACCCACAAGTGCATGCCAGCAGCACGCGACGCGTGTGTCCCCCTCAGTGCCTCACCTCGTCACCAGGGGACCCTCTCCGGACGGTCCGGGCGCGTGACGAGGGCGGGGAACCCAGATCGACGTCCCCCGACGTCTTGGGGTGAAGCCGCCACGGCGGCCGGGCACCTGACAGCCCGAACCCGACAGCTAACCCCGCAGGCACACGTCAGGAAGGTAGATCTGTCCATGGCACCTGCCAAGCACCGCAAGCCGCGCACGCCCCTCGCGTGCGCCCCGATCGCGCGCCGCGCGGGCGGCTTCACGGTGGCCGCTGCTGCGGCCGCCGCAGGCATCGGCCTGACCGCGCCTGCCGCGAGCGCCGACTCGGTCTGGGACCGGGTCGCGATGTGCGAGTCCAGCGGCAACTGGTCCATCAACACCGGCAACGGCTTCTATGGCGGGCTGCAGTTCTATCACCCCACCTGGGTCGGTTTCGGCGGCCAGCAGTACGCCAGCTATGCCCACCAGGCGTCCAAGGCCCAGCAGATCGCCGTCGCGCAGAAGGTGCTGGCAGTGCAGGGCCCCGGCGCGTGGCCGGTCTGCTCTGTGCGCGCCGGGCTGACCCGCGACAACGGTGGCGCCAGCACCACCGCCCCGGCCCCGCCGCGTGAGACCACCGCTCCCTCGCGCAGCGCCAGCGCGCAGGTGATGGCACCGCTGGTGCGCGACGGGATCCGCGGCCCGCTGACCACCAAGGCGATCCAGCGCTGGGTCGGCACCACCCAGGACGGCATCTTCGGGCCGATCACGACCAGGGCGCTGCAGACCAAGGTCGGCACTTATCCCGACGGCATCTGGGGCCCGAACTCGCAGGCGGCGCTGCAGGACTACCTCGGCATCTCCCGCGACGGTTCGACCTTCATGAACTACCGCACGGTCCTCGCCCTGCAGAAGCACCTGAACGCCAACGTCATCGGCTGAGTCGCCGGGCAGCTCCAGCTCCAGCCAAGGCGGTGGGTATGCCGACAGGCAGGTAGCATCGTCGTCGTTGCCGGCCGCGGTGGTCGGCTCCTGCGTCGCTGCTCTGCAGCGGCACGCCCCTGTAGCTCAGTTGGTAGAGCATCCGCCTTGTAAGCGGACGGTCGCGGGTTCGACTCCTGTCGGGGGCTCCACGGGCCAGTCTCGAGGAGAGAGATGACGGACACGTCCACCTATGCGGTGATCGGCGCGGGCCCCTCCGGGCTGGCCGCGGCCCGCAACCTGCAGCGGTTCGGCCTGCCGTGGACCGGCTACGAGCTGGCCGACGGTGTCGGCGGGCTGTGGGACATCGAGGCCCCTCGCAGCACGGTGTATGCCTCTGCCCATCTCATCTCGAGCCGGACGACGACCGAGTTCACCGAGCACCCCATGCCGGCGGGCACGCCCGACTACCCCTCGCACCGGCACCTGCTGGACTACTTCGCCTCCTTCGCCGACCGGTTCGACCTGCGCGCGGGCTACCGCTTCGGGACCGAGGTCGCCGAGGTCGTGCCCGACGGCGATCGGTGGGTGGTCCGCAGCACCGGGCCTGGCGGCATACCCCAGGAGCAGACCCACGCCGGGGTGATCATCGCCAACGGCACGCTGTCCGAGCCGAACGTGCCCGACCTGCCCGGCCACTTCGACGGCGAGCTGTTCCACACCGCGGCCTACAAGCACGGCGAGGTCTTCGCCGGCAAGCGGGTCCTCGTCGTCGGTGGCGGCAACTCGGGGTGCGACATCGCCGTCGACGCGGTCCACCACGCCGCCAGCGTCGACATCAGCATGCGCCGCGGCTATCACTTCGTCCCCAAATACGTCTTCGGTCGCCCCGCCGACACGCTCAACGGGGGCCGTCCGCTGCCGGCGCGGATCAAGCAGGCCGTCGACACCCGGCTGCTGCGGATGTTCACCGGCGACCCGACCCGCTTCGGCTTCCCCGAGCCCGACCACAAGCTCTATGAGTCGCACCCGGTTGTCAACAGCCTGATCCTGCACCACGCGGGACACGGGGACGTCACGGTCCGCCCCGACCTGGAGCGTCTCGACGGTGACGGCGTCGTCTTCCGCGACGGGTCCCGGCAGGCCTATGACGTGGTGGTCCTCGCCACCGGCTACCGCCTGCACTACCCGTTCGTGGAGCGCTCGCTGCTCTCCTGGCCGGAGGGCTCCGGGGCACCCTCGCTCTATCTGCAGGTCGCCAGCCCGGCGGTGGACAACCTCTTCGTGGTCGGCATGGTGGAGGCCGCGGGCATCGGCTGGCAGGGCCGTTACGAGCAGGCCGAGCTGGTCGCCGCCTATCTGGCGGCACAACGCAGCGCCCCGGAGCGGGCCGCCACGATGCGGGCCCGGGCGTCGGACCGCTCGAGCTGGCCAGACCTGACCGGAGGCTACGACTACCTGGGTGTGGAGCGGATGGCCTACTACGTCAACAAGGATGCCTACCGCCGCGCGGTCCGCGCGCAGACCGCCGAGCTGGGAGTGACGCCGTGACCGATGTTGACGCGATCCGGATCGCCTTCGACGAGGGGTCGATCACCACCCTGCGGATCGTGCTGGCGCTCATCCTGCTCGGCGTGGCACTGGACACCCGGGTCTCCGACTTCGCCCGGGCGGTGCGCCACCCGTGGGCCATCATCGTGGTCGTCGTCGCCCAGTTCCTCCTGCTGCCGGCCATCACCTTTGCGCTGACGCTCGCGCTGGACCTGCGCGGCTCCATCGCCCTGGGCCTGATCCTCGTGGCGTGCTGCCCACCGGGCAATGTCTCCAACATCCTGACCCACCGGGCGGGCGGCGACGTGGCCCTGTCGGTGTCGATGACGGCCGTCGGCAATGTGCTGTCGATCTTCCTGATGCCGGTGAACCTGGCCTTCTGGGGGTCGCTGCACCCCTCCGGCCGTGACCTGTTGCGCGACATCTCGCTCAACCCGTTCGACATGCTCCTGGAGATCCTGCTCGTCATCGGCCTGCCGTTCGTCGTCGGCATCTTCATCGCCCACCGGTTCCCAGGGTTTGCGGCACGGGCCCGCAGGGTGGTCGGTCCGGTCGCCTTCCTCGGGCTGGCCGGGATCATCGGTGTCGGCATCGCCTCGAACTGGGCGATCTTCACGGCCTACATCGGGCTGGTCGTCGTGGCGGTCTTCGCCCACGACGCCCTGGCGCTCGCGCTCGGATATGTCATCGGCCGGGGCGCGCGGCTGTCGCAGGCGTCGGTCAAGGCCTCCACCTTCGAGGTCGGCATCCGCAACGCGGGGCTGGGTCTGCTGCTGGTCTTCAGCTTCTTCGACGGGCTGGGTGGCATGGCCCTGGTCGCCGCCTGGTGGGGCATCTGGGACATCATCGCGGGCCTGGCCGTGGCGGCCGTATGGCGGGCGCGCACCGGCGTCAGCCCATCGGCCGACGAGCCGGTGGTCGCCGTGGAGAGTGCCCGGTGAAGGTCCTGGTCACCGGGGCGTCGGGCTTCCTGGGCTCCTCCGTGGTGCCGGGCCTGGTCGCCGACGGTCACGCGGTCATCGCCACCGATGTCCGCGACCCCGCGGACCCGACCCCGGGGGTGGTGCACGAGCGGCTCGACGTGCGCGACCGGCATACGGTCTCTGAGGTGGTGGGTCGTCACCGACCCGAGGTCATCGTCCACCTGGCCAGCATCGTGACTCCCGGCAAGGACTCGGACCGGGCCCGCGAGCGGGAGGTCGACGTCGACGGGACCCGCCACGTGCTGGACGCCTGCCGGGAGCACGGCGTGCGGCGCATCGTGGTCTCCTCCAGCGGCGCGGCCTATGGCTACCACGCCGACAACCCGGTGCCGCTGACCGAGACGCACCGGCTGCGCGGCAACGAGGAGTTCGCCTACTCGCACCACAAACGTCTCGTCGAGGAGATGCTGGCGGCCGAGCGGGAGCGCACCCCGGCGCTGGAGCAGGTCATCCTGCGGATCGGGACGATCCTGGGGGAGGCGGTCGACAACCAGATCACCCGGTTGTGGCAGGGGCGGGCGATCCTGGCGATCCGGGGGGCGGACTCGCCGTTCGTGCTGGTGTGGGACCAGGACGTGGTCTCGGTCGTGCGCGCCGCCGTGAGCTCCCCGGCGACGGGCGCGTTCAACGTCGCTGGGGAGGGCTCGGTCACCGTGGCGGAGATCGCCGCGACCCTGGGCAAGCGCACGATCACCGTGCCCGAACCCCTCCTGCGTGGCGTGCTCGCCGTCGGCAAGCGGCTGGGTCTGACTCCGTATGGCCCGGAACAGACGATCTTCCTGGCCCACCGGCCGGTGCTCGACGCGAGCCGGCTGTCGGCGCTGGGGGTGCAGGTGACGCCGACGCGCCAGGTGCTCCGGAGGTACGCCGAGCAGCGGCGCCCCCGCTGACCAGTCAGCCTCGCCGCCACCGCTGTCGAGCCTGCACACCCCACCGGAGCTCCCACTGTCTCGAGAAGGATCCGCCATGGAACGCAAGACCATCGTCATTACCGGAGCCAGCGACGGCATCGGCGCGGCCGCGGCTCGCAAGCTCAAGGCCGACGGGGCGGACGTGGTGCTCGTGGGGCGCAGTCACGACAAGACCCGTGCGGTGGCCGCGGAGCTCGACGCACCCTTTTATCTGGCCGACTACGCCCACCTGGACCAGGTCCGTGCCCTGGCCGCACGCCTCACCGCGGAGCACCCCCGCATCGACGTCCTGGCCAACAATGCTGGCGGCATCATGGGCGAGCGCACGGTGACGCCCGATGGGTTTGAGACGACCTTCCAGGTGAACCACCTCGCAGGCTTCCTCCTGACGCACCTGTTGATGCCCACGCTCATGGCCAGCAACGCCACCGTCATCCAGACTGCGTCGCAGGCCGCCAAGGTGTTTGCCTCGTTTGACATCGACGACCTGCAGAACGAGAAGAACTATGGGGCGCACCGCGCCTATGGCAACGGCAAGTTGGCCAACATCCTGTTCACCCGCGAGCTCCACCGACGGTTTGCCGACCAGGGTCTCTCGGCCGCAGCGTTCCACCCAGGCATCGTGGCCAGCAACTTCGCCCGCGACACCACTCATGTCCTGCGACTCATTTATCACACCCCTGTCATCAGCCGGATCTTCACCAGCTCGCCAAAAAGGGGTGCAGGCACGCTGGTGTGGCTGGCCCAAGGTGTCCCAGGCGAGGACTGGGCAAGCGGGGAGTACTACGAGAAGAAGAAGCCCGCTCGGTCCCGTCCTGAGGCACACCATGACGACCTGGCGCGCCGACTGTGGGAGGCATCCGAGCGCCTGCTCAAGATCCGCGGGTAACCCCGGAGCGCGGCCTGTGCGCTGTCAACCCAGCTGTGGCCGGCGTCCGACTAGGGCACGCACAGTGCGGATCTCCTGGTGGTCCGGGATGTCCTGGAGCGCCAGACGTGCGGCCAGCTCGCGGGCCGGCTCGACGGCGGCGACCACCCGCTCCAGCGGCTCGTCGGCGGGGGTCTGGGCAGCGGTGGCGATCACGGTGAAGCCGAGCCAGGCGGTGGCCTCGCGCACCGGCACCAGGTCCTCGACGCGGTGCGGCTCGTCGCGGATCGCCCGACCTGCGACAGCCGACAGCTCCTGCAGGTCCAGGGAGAGCTCGCGCTGGGCGACCAGCCCCGGACGGTCACCGTGCCGGCCGACGGCCAGCAGCGCGATGGCGTCCGCGCTGGAGCTCAGCACCCGCGACAGGTGCTTCGCGAGCATCTTGCGCCCGGCCCGCCAACCCACGAACCACGGCACGGCCACGCCGCACAGCACGCCGATCGCCGTGTCCACGAGGCGCTCCTGGGCGATCTCCAGAGCCGGCAGCCCCGAGCCGGCGGTGCCGATCGTCAGCGCCAGCGGCGTCATGAACACGACAGCCAGGGTGTAGTTGCGCACCACCAGGAGCTCGACCAGCCCCTGCAGCAGCACGACGGTCGCGACCACCGTCCACGGGCCGCTGCCCGAGAAGCCGCCCAGCAGGAACAGGAGTATGCCGAGGGCCGTGCCCGCGAGCCGTTCCACGGAGCGCACGGCGGTGGACCGTCGGTCCAGGCCGGTGTGCAGGACCAGTGCGGCTGCGGCCATCGCCCAATACATGTGGCTGGTGTCCAGCAGCACCCCGGAGACGATGCCGGCAGCCGCGATGCCAGTGGCGACTCGCAGCGCTGCCTGCAGCGCGGTCGTCGGCCACCGCGTTGCGCGACGGATCAGGTGACGCAGTGAGGGACGCCCGAGCGAGGCGGTCATCGACTCCCTGGCCAGGTCCGGGTTGCCCTGCACCTGGGGCAGCAGCCGTTCGGAGTAGCGCTGCTGGACCACCAGCAGCTCGGTGACCAGCTCCTCCAGGTCGTCCACGGCCTCGTCGTCGGCTAGCGCGCCAAGGTCGCCACGGCCGTCCAGGTGGTCCTCCCTGACCGGGTCCCCTCCGTCCCACAGCGTCGTCCACGCGTCGTGGATCGCGTTGGTGGCCGCGGTGCTCTTGTCCTCCGCGTCCGCGTCACCCGGTGAGGTGTTGATGAACGCCTGGACCGCCCGACCCGCGGCCGCGACGGCCGCGCGCTCCGGCCCGCGCCGGTCGAGCAGCAGGTCGAACAGGGCGATTGGCACCGCGATGGACGCGCCCAGCGCCGTCGCCCCGACCATCGACCACGGGTCGAGGCCGCGCGAGGGCAGATAGCCGCCGATCCCGACGAGCAGCACAAAGAAGAAGGCGCCCGGTGGCCCGAGGCGCAGGGCGTGCGCCAGGAAGGTCGCCACAGCGCCCACGAGCGCGGTGACCAGGACGGACAACAGTGCGTTGCCCGAGGCGAGCGTGCCCAGCGCCATGCACCCGATCAGACCGACGGCGACCAGCAGCAGGACCCGCGCCCGACTGCGCAACGGGCGCCCCGCGCCATACAGCACCGTGAACACTCCCGTGCCGCACAGCAGACCCCATGTGTGGTGCCCGGTCAGGGTGGTGATCGTCAGCGGGATCGCCACGGCCAACGAGGCCCGGGCGGCGATCGGCCAGCGTGTCGGCGGCCGCACCTCCCAGCGCAACCCGCGGAAGGGGGTGGTGGCGGCCACGGCGAGGTGCTCGGCGCCCCGGACCGCGCGTCGGCGGGCTCCGCGCACCGCGCGGCGGGAGAAGCTCATGCCCGCCCCTCACGGGCGGGGCCGGACCCGGGCGCCATCAGGACGTCAGCGCGGAGGCATCCGAAGGGCGCCGTCGAGGCGGATGACCTCACCGTTGAGCAGCGGGTTGTCGACGATGTGAGTGACCAGCGCGGCATACTCCTCCGGCTTGCCCAGGCGGGCCGGGTGCGGCACCAGGGCCTCGAGGGAGGCGCGCACCTCGTCACCCAGGCCGGCCATCATCGGGGTCTCGAAGATGCCCGGCGCGATGGTCATCACGCGGATCCCCTTGTCTGCCAGGTCGCGCGCGGCGGTGATGGTCAACCCCACGATGCCGCCCTTGGAGGAGGCATAGGCAGCCTGCCCGATCTGCCCGTCATAGGCAGCCACGGAGGCAGTCATGAGCACCACGCCGCGGTCGCCGTCGACGGGCTCGTTGGCCGCCATCGCCTCGGCGGCCAGGCGCAGCACGTTGAAGGTGCCGATCAGGTTGATCTCGATGACGGCGCGGTAGGTCTCCAGGTCAAGCGTCCCCTTGCGGGACAGGATGCGGCCCGGTGTGGCGATGCCGGCGCAGTTGACGACGATCCGCAGGGTGCCCAGCTCGGCGGCGGTCGCCACGGCCGCCCGGACGGCGTCCTCGTCCCGCACGTCGGCAGGGGCGAAGCGCACCCGCTCGCCGAGCTCGGCCGCGAGGCCCTCACCCCGCCCGCCTGGCAGGTCGACGAGGACCACGCTCGCGCCCTCCTCCAGCAGCCGGCGGGCGGTGGCCTCGCCGAGACCGCTGGCCCCTCCGGTGATCAGTGCGACGGTGTCCTGGGTGATCTGCATGGCGACCTCTCGTGGTGGGGAACTGCGGGGAGTATGCCGTGGGCTGGCTCAGCGCAGCAGCTGGCGGGAGATCACCAGCCGCTGGATCTGGTTGGTGCCCTCGAAGATCTGGGTGACCTTGGCCTCGCGCATGAACCGCTCGACCGGGAAGTCCTTGGTGTAGCCGTAGCCGCCCAGCACCTGGACGGCGTCGGTGGTGACCTTCATGGCGGCGTCGGTGGCGACCAGCTTGGCGACCGAGGCCTCCTGCGTGTGCGGCAGGTCGGCGTCCTTGAGCCGCGCGGCGTGCAGATAGCAGGCGCGGGCGGCGCCGACGGCTGCCGCCATGTCGGCCAGCAGGAACGCCAGGCCCTGGTTGTCGGCGATCGGCCGGCCGAACTGCTCGCGCTCCTTGGCATAGGCCACCGCCTCGTCGAGAGCGCGCTGGGCCAGGCCGGTCGCGGCGGCAGCGATGCCGAGCCGGCCGGAGTCGAGCGCGGCCAGGGCGATGCCCATGCCCTGCCCGGGCCGGCCGACCAGCCGGTCGTCCTCGACGAAGACCTTGTCGAGCAGGACCTCGCGCACGGTGTCGCAGTCCAGTCCCATCTTGCGCTCAGGCTCGGCGAACGTCAGGCCCTCGGCCCCGGCCGGGACCAGGAAGCAGCTGAGACCGCGCCCGCCGTCGTCGGAGGTGCGGGCAAAGGTGGTGTAGAAGTCGGCGTGCCCGGCGTGGCTGATCCAGGCCTTGCCGCCGGTGAGCTCCCAGCCGCCGTCGACCTTGACCGCGCGGGTGCGGATCGCGGCCACGTCGGAGCCGGCCTGTGGCTCGGACAGGCAGTACGCGCCCAGTTGGTCGCCGGAGAGCATGCCGGTGAGGAACTTCTCCTGCTGCTCGGCCGTGCCGAAGTGGGCCAGCGGCGCGCAGGTCAGGCTGTGCACCGAGACGCCGACCGCGACCGACATCCAGGCGTGGGCGATCTCCTCGACAGCCTGCAGATAGACCTCGTAGGGTTGGCCGCCACCACCCAGCTCCTCGGCATACGGCAAGGAGAGCAGGCCTGCCTGGCCGAGGGTGGCAAACACCTCGCGGGGGAAGCGGGCCGCGGCCTCCGCCTCGTCGACGTGCGGGAGCAGGGCCTCCTTGGCGATGTCGCGGACGAGATCGATCAGGTCGGCGGACTCCTCGGTCGGCATGACGCGCTGCACAGGCATGGCGCGCACTTTACCGCTCAGCAAGGACGGCGTTGATTGCGCCGCAGATGCGGCGATATCATGACGGGTATGCCGCAACTCAGGATCAGTGAGGCCGCCGCTCTGCTCGGGGTCAGTGACGACACGGTGCGCCGCTGGGCCGACCAGGGGCGGCTGCAGGTGGAGCGTTCGGAGACAGGTCGGATGCAGGTGGAGGGCCGCGACCTGGCGGCGCTGGCCCAGGAGCTGGCTGCGGACCAGGGGTCCGGGCTGCACACCTCGGCGCGCAACCAGCTGCGAGGCATCGTCACCAAGGTCACCCGGGACGTCGTGATGGCCCAGGTCGAGCTGCAGTGCGGGCCGTTCCGGGTGGTGTCGCTGATGAGTGCCGAGGCGGTCGACGAGCTCGGTCTCGAGCCGGGTGTGGTCGCCATCGCGTCCATCAAGGCGACCCAGGTGGTCGTCGCCATCCCGGCCGAGAGCTGAGGCCTTGGCCCATGTCGTCCCACAGCCGACCGTCCCCCCGCGGCCTGCCCGCGGTCGCGGGTCTGGTCATCCTCGCCGGTGCTCTGGGTGGCTGCGGGGGTGCCGAGGGCGTCGAAGGTGCCGACGTCCGGGTGTTCGCGGCCGCGTCGCTGACCGACGTCTTCACCGAGTTGGGGCAGCAGTTCGAGTCGGAGCGCGGGACGACGGTGGAGTTCAACTTCGCGGGCAGCTCGGGGCTGGCCCAGCAGATCGTCGAGGGCGCGCCGGCGGATGTGCTCGCGGCAGCGTCGCCCGCGGCGATGGCGCAGGTGACCGACGAGGGCAGGGGCAGTGGCGCGCCGACGACCTTCGCCCGCAACCGGCTGATGATCGCCGTGCCGGCCGGCAACCCGGCCGGGGTGAGCGGGCTGGAGGACCTCACCGATGAGGACCTCACGATCGCGTTGTGTGCCCAGGAGGTGCCCTGCGGTGCGGCCTCGGCCAGGGTCTTCGAGGCGGCCGGGCTGGTGCCCGCGCCGGACACCTTTGAGCGGGATGTGCGCGCGGCGCTGACCAAGGTCGAGCTCGGCGAGGTCGACGCCGCGCTGGTCTATCACACCGACGTCCTGGCAGCGGGGGACGTGGTGGAGGGCATAGGCCTCCCCGAGCCGTCGGAGGGCGTGAACGACTACCCGATCGTGCTGCTGGCCGGCGCCTTCAACCCCGGCGGTGCCCAGGAGTTCATCGACTTCGTCCTCAGCGACACCGGGCGAGCGACCCTGGCGGAGGCCGGCTTTGACCTCCCCTGAGGCGGCTGTGACCCGCACCAGCCGGGGCAGCGGCATCCCGCCCGTGCTGCTGGTCCCGGCCGCAGTCGGGCTGCTCTTCCTGCTGCTGCCCCTCGTCGGTCTCCTGGCCCGCGCGCCCTGGGCCGACCTGGGCGAGCACCTGTCCGACCCCGCTGTGCTCGAGGCGCTGCGGCTGTCCCTGTTCTCGG